>JBOGYE010000060.1:0-11123 GCA_050696635.1 Solirubrobacteraceae bacterium
CGTCGGCGGCGCGGGCCTGCGCGGCCGCATGCTCGCGCAGCGCCTCGACCTCCGACACCGACGACCACGCGTCGGAGCTGACGATCGCGTACTGCTCGGCGCTGCACCGTGCGACGTCGGCCTCGGCCGACTCCCGCTGCTCGGTGGCACGCGCGGCTCGCTCGCGTTCTCGCTCCAGCTCGGCGCGGACCGCGCGCAGCTGCTCGGCGGCGTTCTCGACCGCGGTCTGGCCCTGTCGCAGCGTGTCGGCACGCTCGCGGACAACGGCGCGCGCGTACGCATTGTAGGTGCGCTGATGGAAGCGACGGACGCGATCGCGCACGTCGCGCAGCCGCGCGAGGCCGCGCTCGAGCGTCTCGAGCTGCTCGAGCCCTCCCGCGAGGCGTCGCATCAGGCTCTCGTCGACCTCGGGCAGCCCGACGGTCAGCTGCTCGGCGACGCGGTCGGGATCGAGCGTCTTGGACAGGTGCGGTCGGCGGAGGTCGCGCATCAGCCGCAGCATCGTCTGATACTGCTCCTCCCCGCCGAAACCGAACAGCAGGTCGTTCAGGCGTGCGCGGTAGTCGCGCTGGCTGTCGAGCACCTCGCCGTCGTCGCCGATCGCGGCCACGAGCTCCGACTTGGCGATCGGCTCGCGGCCGCGGAGCAGCGCCAGGTCGCCGCCGACGGTCCGGCCGTGGGCGATGAAGTGCCAGCGGGTCACGTCGCCGACCTGCCGGTGTGCCCGCATCCCGATCCCGACCGTCAGGCGCTGGGACGCGCCGGTGGGTTCAAGGCGCTCAAGCTCAAGCCACACGTACCCGGTCCGCTTCTCCTGGTCGGTGCAGCCGACGACGTTCCAGCGCATGTCCTTGTACGCGGCGCCGAACGGATCGAGCTTGTTCGGGCTGATGTCTCCGTCGAGGCAGAACGGCAGCAGCAGCTCGAGCGCCTTCGTCTTGCCCGAGGTGTTGTGGCCGCGCAGCAGCAGGCGCCCGCCCGCGAACTCGAACACCTGGTTTGAGTACTCGTACAGGTTGACGATCCCCGCACGGCGGGGCCGCCAGCGCCCGACGCTCGGGCTCATCGCTCGGCCCTCGCCGTTCGGACCACGGGCGAGCGAAAGCGCGCCGCGAGCGGCGTCGGACGGAGGACCCCTCCCTCGCCGCGCCGCGCGAGATCGCACGCCACCAGCACCTCGGTCGCGGCCTCGGTCAGCGCGGTCACCTGTGCCGGATCGCCGGCGTCGCGACTCCAGTGCCGGCCGTGCTCGGCGACCAGCCTTCGGACCGCGTCCCGCAGCCCTTCGGCGCTGATCTCCCCGTGCGGGCCACAGGCCGCGAGCATGTCGCAGAGCAGCAGCGCCACCTGCTTGACGGTGGCGTTGGTGGGGAACGGCACGTCAGTGAACGTGCGGTCGTCGACGATCAGCGCGCTCCCCTCGGCGCGCCGCTCGACCGGATGGCCGGTCGCCCCGGTGACCGCGCTCTCGATCCGCGCCCGCTGACCGAGGAAGTAGCCGCGCTCGTCCTCGTCCAGGTCCGACAGCAGCAGCATGGGGTCCTCCGTCAGCCTGCGCGCGAGCCGCGCGGCGCGGGCCCGGTTCTCCCCCTCCTGCGTCGGCGGCCAGCGAGACGACTCGTCGAGCAGCTCGTCCAGCGACGTCGCCTGCAGGGCGGCGGCAGGGTCGTGTAGCAGCAGCGCGAGGCGGCGGCGGTCGACCGTGAACAGCGCCTCGTCGTCGCCCTGCTCGCGCGCAGCGAAGCTGTCGTGGGAGCCCGACGTGTGCTCGATCGCTCCCCACGAGCACAGCAGGTCGAGCCCGTCGGCGAACGCGACGCGGTCACCGCGCGCACGGAAGTCGACCGTGACCGGCGGCTCGACATCGGCGCCGGCCCGCTCGACGTCCGCCGCGAGTTCGGCGATCGCGATCTGCGCACCGCCGCGCTCGAGCGCCACCAGCGTCAGCACCAGCAGCAGGCAGCCGCGATCGCTGAGCGCCGGCCACTCGTCGGGCGAGCGCCGGCGCCCGCTGGCCGAGGCGGGCGGTACCCGCAGCGGTCGGCGCAGACCTGCCGGGGTGGGAGGGCCGGACGCGCGAGCCGCGGTGCTGCGGACCTCGAGCTGGTATCCGTATGCCGACTGCAGCGTCTCCGCGAGCGGGCGCTCATGCCGGCGGATCAGTGCGTAGGCCGGCTCACCCGCGCCGACGAACGGAGCCGCAAGCAACGCCCGCAGGGCCTGTGCCTGCTCGGCTCTGTCGTCCAGCTCGCGCAGCATCATCGCCGCAGCACCTCGATCACGAAGTCGGGCAGGTCGAGCGTGCCGTGCGGCGCGCGAAGACGTGCCCGCGCGCGCGCCGGGTCAGCCGGCGGGCGCAGCGCGATCGTCGTGCGGCCGTCGGTGGAGCTGGCGCGGCGGAGCCCGTCGGGGCCTGGGGGCGCCTCATAGGCGCGTCCGATCCAGCCAAGCAGATGCCGGAACTCGTGCGCGTCAACCCGCTGCAGCGTCGAGATCCGGATCGGCCCGCGCGTCACCATCCTCGCGAGGATCTCGTCGAGCTCGAGGCGCTCCTGCGCGCGGCGCTCGTGGAGCCTGCGAAGGCTCTGGCTGAGGTCGGCGATCGGCGCTCCGCGCCCCGTGCCGGGCGTGCGCACTCCGGGCGTGCGCAGGTACGCGACCACCGGCGCCGGAGGCGCCGCGAGCCACGATGTGCGGCCGCGGTCGGCGACCTGCTCATGATCATCCTCGCAAACGCCGACGTGGCGTGGGGCTCGGATCCCGAACGCCGCCCGGATCCACGCCGTCGCCTCGCCCGGGGGTGCGGCGGCCACGCGGCTCGCGAGCCCGAGCAGGACGCCGGCGCGGTCGACGCGCAGCGACCGGCGTTCGATCAGCCGCTCGGCGATCGCAAGCACGGCGCGGATCGCGTCGATCACCTGGTCGTTGAGCGTGCGCCACGGGGTGCCGGACTGTTCGTCGCCGACGAACCACGCGCGCAGACCGCGCCAGCGGTCGAGCAGCTCGGCCCGGCGGCGGACCCGCTGTGCATCCACGGTGGCGCCGCCCGGCAGCGCGACGAACGTCTCGGCGTCGACGATGCGCCCGACCAGCTGCTCGGGGCCGTGGGTGTCGATCCGCTCGATCAGTCCGAGGATCTCCGCCGAGTGCTGCATCCTGGAGCGCCTGAAGCCCTGCAGATGCTCGAGCAGCGCGCCCTTCCCGCGTTCGAACTCGTCCTCTCCGACCTGCTCGACGGTCCGCATCAGATCGCCGAGGGAGCGCATGAACGCAAGCGCCCCCGCGTGCAGCGCCGCCACCTCGGCAAGCACGCGCTCGAGCAGCGCCCGCAGCTGGGTGCCGTCGGGCTGATCACGGTCGAGCTCGTCGGCGAGCAGTGCCAGCGCATCCCGGATCGCGGGCAAGCGGGCCGTGTCGAGCCGCCCGATCTCCTCGCCGAGCGCGTCGAGCTGGGCCAGCAGCTGCTCGATCAGCCGGCCGGCGGGCGTCACGTCGTACGTGTATCGGTTGCGCCGCCACTCGGCCGCGGTCGAGGCGAGGCTGGCATCGTGGTCGCGCTCGACCGCGCCCCAGTGGTCCAGCGCCGCCAGCCGCTGCTCCAGCCAGTCGAGCTCCACGCTCAGCGCGTAGCGCTCGCGGAGCCGGTCGGCCACCTGCACGGGACGCAATCGCAGCCCGAACGCCTGGTGCTCCAGGTACAGCACGCGCATGATGCGCCTGTAGGTCTCGGCCTCGTCGGCGACCGCGTAGCGGAGCACGTGATGGGCTCCGAGCCGGTCCGGCACCGCCGCCGTCGGCGCGCCTGCGCCCGAGTGACCCTGCTCAGTCGGCGTCGGCGCGCCGGAGAGCGGCTCGATCGCTTCGCGCATCTCCTCAGCCGACACATCACCCATCCTGAGCAGGTTCGCACGGCGCCCGGACGGAACCGCACTGCCAGCGTCCACACGTCGCCTTCCGCGCCAGTCGAGGTCGCCGCTGAGTCCGGGCCTGCGGTAGTCTGGTGCGCGGCGCGGCCGCCGGGAGCCAGCCCTCCCCGCCCTTCCGGGCCGCGCGGTCGGCTCCGTCTGTGGTGCGCGACGAGGTCACCCGGATGCAGCCTGCCGCCACACAACACAAGCCGCACCAGCTTTCAGGCCCAGAGGCATACGACCCCCCCGCCTACGGCCTGGGCCTGACGGCGCGCCGGCTGGCGGGGCTGTGGCGCGAGCAGCGGCGGCTGAGCCTCGCCGGCCTTGCATACGCGTTCGTCTACAGCGGGCTGTCGCTGGCGATCCCGGTGCTGGTCGCGCGCGCGATCGACCGCTCGATCGTCGAGCATCGCGAGCCGCTGGCGCCGCTGCTGGGCGCGATCATCGTCCTGGCGCTGGTGCGTGCGCGGGTCAACTTCCTGCGCCGCTACGCCACCTCGCGGGTCGGGATCGGGATCGAGGCGCGCCTGCGCGAGCTGCTGTACGAGTCCTACCTGCGCTTCCCACGCGCGTTCTACGACCGCCAGCCCACCGGGCAGGTCCTGTCGCGCGCGACCAACGACCTGTACCCGGTGCGCTATTTCATCGGCTGGGGGATGGTGCAGGCGATCCAGTCGGCGATGCTGATCGTCGGCACCGGCATCCTGCTGGTCGCCACCAACGCCGGGCTGGCGCTGTGGAGCGCGCTGCCGCTGCCGCTGATCGCCATCGTCGCGTGGCGGTTCGGCTACCGCGTGGCGCCGATCTCACGATCCGTCCAGGCCCGTAAGGGCGACCTGACCGACGCCGCCAACGAGGCCGTGGTCGGAATCGAGATGGTGCAGGCGTTCGGACGCGAGGAGATCGTCCGCGACCGGTTCGCCGACAAGGCCAGCGCGATCAAGCTCGAGATGCTGCGCCAGGCGCGCGTCGAGTCGGTGTATTTGCCGCCGATCTACTACCTGCCCTCGATCTCGGTCGCGGTGGTGCTGTTCCTCGGCGGGCGCGAGGTGATCGACGGCACGCTCACGTACGGCGATCTGGCGCTGTTCATCCAGCTGCTGCTGCAGATCGTGTGGCCGCTGGAGGCGCTCGGACTGATCCTCGACCTCGGCCAGCGTGCGCTCGCCTCGGCCGGGCGCACGTTCGCGTGGCTGGAGCAGATCCCGCTGCTGCCGCAGGCGTCCGGCGGGCACGTCGTGCGGTTGCCGCGCGACCGCCCGGCACACGTCGCGTTCAGGGACGTGCGGTTCGCCTATCCGGGCGGCGCCGAGGTGCTGCGCGGCGTGCGGCTGGAGGTCGCGGCGAATGAGATCGTCGCCGTCTGCGGGCGCACCGGAGCGGGCAAGTCAACGCTGCTGTCGCTGCTGGCGCGGATGTACGACCCGACCGGCGGCACGGTCACGCTCGCCGGGACCGATGTCCGCTCGCTGAAGCTGTCGCAGCTGCGAGGTGTCGTGGCGGTCGTGACCCAGCGTCCGATCCTTTTCTCGGAGAGCCTGCGGGCGAACCTGCTCGCCGGGCGATCCGAGGCCGGGGACGACGAGCTCGCGCTGGCCTGCGACCGCGCCGGCGTGACCCAGTTCCTGGACGATCTGCCGGACGGGCTCGACACGCTGATCGGCGAGCGCGGGGTCAACCTGTCCGGCGGTCAGCGGCAGCGGGTCGCGCTCGCGCGGGCGCTGCTCACGCAGGCGCCGGTGGTAATCCTCGACGATCCCCTGTCGGCCGTCGACACCGAGCTCGAGCGGGAGATCGTTGCCAGCCTGCGCGCGGGCCTGCGCGGGCGAGCGGTCCTGCTCGCCACCCAGAGGCTGTCGACGCTGGCGCTGGCCGACCGGGTCGTGGTGCTGGAGGGCGGCCGCGTCGTGCAGGAGGGCGAGCCAGATGAGCTGCTGACCGACGACGGACCGTTCGCCGGGCTGTTCGCGGAGGATGCGGTTGCGCGCGCGAGCTGAGCAGCCGCCGCCGGCGACTGGGCTGCTCGCCCTGCGCCGGTTCGTGACCGAGCCCAAGATCTGGGTCGCGGCGGTGTTCGCCTGCGCGATCGCCGAGGCGTGCGCGCAGACCGGCAGCTGGCTGCTGGTCCGCGTCGCGATCAACAACGGGATCGTCGCGCACAACCTCGCCACGCTCGACCTCGCACTGGGAGCGTTCATCGCGATCAGCGCGATCGGCTGGGTGCTGATCCTGCTCGTCACCCGTGGGATGGCCACGATCAGCCAGGAGATCGTGCTCGGGCTGCGGCGCGAGCTGTTCGACCACCTCACCACGCTGTCGCTGCGCTACTTCTCCCAGCAACGTGCCGGCTGGATCATCGCGCGTCTGACGAGCGACGTGGACGCGGTCTCCGATGTCCTCTCGCAGGGGCTGCCGACAATCGTCGCCAGCGGCGCGCTGCTGCCGGCGGCGGTCGTGGCGCTGCTGATCAACGACTGGCGCCTGGGCCTGGCGGCGCTGGTCGTGCTGCCCGTCGCGCTGGTGCTGAGCCGCTGGTTCCAGCGCACCTCAACGGTCGCGCAGCTGACGGTGCGAACCCGGATCGCGGCCGTGACCGCCCACGTCGCCGAGTCGGTGGCCGGCATGACGGTCGTACAGTCGTTCCGCCGCGAGGCCCCGTTCCGCGCACGCTTCGACGAGCTCAACGGCGCCAATCGCGACGCGAACGTGTACGCGCAGCGGATCGCATCGGTGTTCTTTCCGTCGATCGAACTGCTCGGCGCGATCGCCACGGTGACGGTGCTGGCGGCCGGCGCGCACCTGCTCCCGGCCGCTCAGATCGGGACGCTGGCGGCCGCCTACTTCCTGCTGTCGCTGGCATTCCAGCCGCTGCAGTCGCTGTCGGAGGTGTACTCCCAGCTGCAGTCCGCACAGGCGGCGATGACCAAGATCGAGACCGTCCTGCACGAGCGGTCCGAGATCCAGAGCCGCGCCGGCGCGCGCGAGCTCACACGGCTCGACGGCGCCCTGACGTTCGAGCGGGTGCGGTTCGCCTACGGCGCCAACGAGGTGCTGCACGGCATCGACCTGCAGGTCCCGGCAGGGTCCTGCTTTGCGATCGTCGGCGAGTCCGGCGGCGGCAAGTCGACGCTGGCCAAGCTCACCGCGCGCTTCTACGACCCCGCCAGCGGGGCGGTGCGTGTCGACGGCGTCGACCTGCGCGAACTGGACCTGCGCGCCTACCGCCGACGGCTCGGGGTCGTGCTCCAGGACCCGTTCCTGTTCTCGGGCACGATCGCCGACAACGTCCGCTTCGCGGCGCCGGGCGCGAGCGATCGGCAGCTCGGGCGGATCGCCGCGCTGGTCGGCCTCGACCGGGTCGCGAGCCGGTTTGCGGCCGGCCTGGAGCACCAGATCCGCGAGGGCGGCAGCGGCCTGTCCGCCGGGGAGCGGCAGCTGATCTCGATCGCGAGGGCGCTGCTGGCAGACCCGCGGATCCTGATCTTCGACGAGGCGACGTCGAACATCGACCGACCTACCGAGCTGCTGATCGAGCGGGCGCTGGACCGCCTGCTGCGCGGCCGCACCTCGATCATCATCGCCCACCGGCTCGCGACCGCCCGCCGCGCGCAGCGGATCGTCGTGATCGACCACGGCACGATCGTCCAGCAGGGCACCGAGTCCGAGCTGATGGCCGTCGACGGCCACTTCCGCCGCCTGGCGCGCTCGCACATCCTCGGCAGCGAGGCGAGTGCCGCCTGAGCGCGGCCGGCCGCCAGCGGCGGCGACCGAGTCCCCGGCAAGCGTCAAGGCGCAGCTGCCCCGCAGGATGGCCAAGCCGAGCGCGGCAGACTGACCGCACCGTACAAGACGACCGGGGGATGGCCAGGCGAGGCGCTATCCGCGCCGCGACGTGATGGCATTGCGACTCATAGATGGTTGATTCAGCGACCCCGCGTGCCGGATGGATCCGGATGATCTGCGCCGGATCGGCGTCCTCGAACTCGCCAATACCTCCAGCATTGGCTTCGTTCTGCGTCCTTGACCGGCTTGATCCCCGATTCCCCCGGCACCATGCGGCCGCGGAATCAACCATCTAGGCTGTGCGAGGCTTGTAGTCCGCTCGGCGGCCGCCACGTGGCGGGCCCAGCCCTGACCAGGACCAGAACAGACGAGCGTCGGCCTTACGACGGCAAGGGAGTGAGATGACCCAGTACGCAGTGGTGAACCCGGCAACCGGTGAGAGCGTCAAGACCTATCCGACGATCGGCGACCAGGAGCTGCGTGACGCGATCGGTCGCGCCGACGCCGCCCACCGCGAGTGGAGCGCGTCCACCTCGGTCGGCGAGCGCGCGGCGCTGTTGCGCCGGGTCGGCGAGCTGCACGGCGAGCGCCGTCAGGAGCTGGCCGAGATCATCGTGCGCGAGATGGGCAAGCCGATCGAGCAGTCGCTCGGCGAGGTGGACTTCTGCGTGGCGATCTACGACTTCTACGCCGACAACGCCGAGAAGCTGCTCGGCGACGAGCCGATCGAGCTGCTCGAGGGCGACGGCTCGGCATTCGTGCGACGCAGCTCGTTGGGCGTGCTGCTGGGCATCATGCCGTGGAACTACCCCTACTACCAGGTGGCCCGGTTCGCGGGGCCCAACCTGGCGATCGGCAACACGATCCTGCTCAAGCATGCCCCCCAGTGCCCCGAATCCGCGGCGGCGATCGAGCAGATCTACCACGATGCGGGCTTCCCGGCCGGCGCGTACATCAACATCTACGCGTCAAACGAGCAGATCGAGTGGGTGATCGCCGACCCGCGTGTGCGCGGCGTGTCGCTGACCGGGTCAGAGCGCGCCGGCGCGGCGGTGGCCGAGATCGCCGGGCGCAACCTCAAGAAGGTGGTCCTCGAGCTCGGGGGCTCTGACCCGTTCATCCTGCTCGGCACCGACGACCTCGACGCGGCGGTCGAGTCGGCCGTGGGCGCCCGCCTTGAGAACACCGGTCAGGCCTGCAACGCCGCCAAGCGGTTCATCGTCGTCGATGAGCTGTACGAGCCGTTTCTGCAGAAGTTCACCGCCGCGCTGACCGCGGTCAAGCCGGGAGACCCGACCTCGTCTGAGACCACGATCGGCCCGCTGTCCTCGCAGACGGCGACCGAGCGCCTCGAGGACCAGGTCAAGCGCGCCATCGCGCAGGGCGCCGAGCTGGTCGCCGGCGGCGACCGCGACGGCAACTTCTTCCAGACCACCGTGCTGACCGGTATCACGCCTGACAACGACGCCTACCGGGAGGAGTTCTTCGGCCCGGTGGCCTCCGTCTACCGGGTGGGGTCCGAGGACGAGGCCGTGCAGCTCGCCAACGACACTCCGTTCGGCCTCGGGTCCTACGTGATGACCAACGACGCCGACCAGGCGATGCGCGTCGCCGACAGGATCGACGCCGGGATGGTGTTCGTCAACGCGGTCGGGCTGGAGGGCGCGGAGCTGCCGTTCGGAGGCGTCAAGCGCTCGGGCTTCGGCCGCGAGCTGGGCCGCTACGGCACCGACGAGTTCGTCAACAAGAAGATGATCCGGGTCGGCGGCTGACGGTCGCCTGCTACTCCGCCGCGAAGCCCCGGAAGACCTCGGTCAGCCGCGCGTCCTCGTCCGCCTCCGGGTCGGAGTCTTCGTCCGGCTCCGGCTCGGCCGCCTCCAGCCCCGAGTTCGCCTGCAGAACCGCGCTCTCCAGAAAGTGACGCAGCTCCTCCTCCTTGCCCGGCGTGAGGTCGACGACCTTGAGCGCGCGCCGGTTCAGGCGCGCCTCACCCCAGCCGCCGTGCGACGATCCGAGCATCGCCAGCACGCTCAGAAGGCGCGTGTTCCAGGCCTTCGAGCCTGCCCCGGTCAGATCGACCGTCAGGGTCCTGGTGTGCACCTGAGCCGAGGCCCAGTCGATCTCGCGTCGCTTCTGCGTCGTCACGGCCCGAACCCTACCCGCAGCGGCAGCGCGCGACGCTGCGGATTGCGAGAATCCAATGAGAGGATTTGATGCGATGGGCGACCTTCGGCAGGTGACCGACGAGCTCGGCTTCCCGGAGTCGACGCGGTGGCGAGACGGGCGCGTCTGGCTGTGCAACTGGGGTGCCGGCGAAGTACTGGCGGTGACGGTCGACGGCGAGCGCGAGGTGGTCGCGCGGCTCGCGCCTTCGACGCTTCCGTTCAGCATCGACTGGCTGCCAGATGGGCGACTGCTGGTGATCGACGGGCCGCAGCGAATGCTGCTCTGTCAGGCCGCGGACGGATCGCTCGAGCGGGTGGCGGATCTGAGCGGCTTCGGACCGGCGCCGTTCAACGAGCTGGTCGTCGGCGGCACCGGCCGTGCCTACGTCAACGGAGGACCGGGAGCCGTCGTTCTGGTCTCGCCCGACGGCGGCGTCCAGCAGGTCGCCGACGGCCTGCGCTGGCCCAACGGCATGGCGCTGGTCGACGAGGAGCGCACCCTGATCGTCGCCGACTCGCACGCCGAAGCGCTGCTCGCGTTCGACGTGCGCGACGACGGGACGCTGTCCGACGGTCGGACGTGGGCGGCGCTCGAGCACGCGCCGGATGGCATCTGCGCAGATGCCGACGGCGCCGTCTGGGTAGCCAGCGTCCCCGGCCGGCACTGCGCACGCGTTCGAGAGGGGGGCGAGGTGCAGGCGACGGTCGCCGTCGACCGCGGCTGCTTTGCCTGCATGCTCGGGGCGGACGACGGTCGCACCCTGTTCATCGCGGCCGCGCAGTGGCGCGGGATGGAGGCGGCGATGCGCGACGGACCGGGTCAGACCGGACGGTTGCTGGCGGCGCCCGGTCAGCCGGCTTCGCACGCCGGCCGGCCATAGCCGCCGGGCTCGACATCGACCCCGCGCACGCAACCGAAGCTTGGCTTGTACGGACTGCAACCAAAGGTAAACGCCTGAGCCTTTTGGTAGCTTGCCGATAAGCAAAGGATCGAGACTCGCAACTTATGCACGCCGGCACGACGGCAGCATCCAGGCGCTGCCCATCCAGCGGTGGCTGGATCCGGCCGACGCCGTCGACGAGCACATCCTGCGGCGCGTCCGCGGCCCCGTGCTCGATGTCGGCTGCGGCCCCGGCCGTCACCTGCACGCCCTCGCCCGCCGCGGCGTGTTCGCACTCGGCGTCGACATCTCCTCAGCCGCCGTCGCCCGGGCGCGCAGCGGTGGCGCCACCGCGATCGTCGCCTCGATCTTCGACGAGCTGCCCG
>JBOGYE010000061.1:0-7367 GCA_050696635.1 Solirubrobacteraceae bacterium
CTCGACGACCTCGCGCTCGCAGCGCAGCCCCAGCTCGCGGGCGCGACGGACGTTGGTACGCACCGCCTGACGGCGGCGGCCGCGCAGGTACGCGGCGCGGTCTGACGGAAGCTGCAGCACGCCCTGCGCGAGGCGAAAGCGCGGCAGGCCCCAGCGGCGGCAGGCGAGATGCTGGGCGATCATCTGACCGGCCGGCCCGTCGCTCAACGCCACCGCCGTCCTGGGGACGCGGAGCAGGTACCACAGCAGCCCTGGCACGCCCGGCAGCGTGCGAAGCAACCGCGTCTGGTCACCGTCGCCGAAACGAAGCGCGCGAGCACAGGCGGTCGCCCGCGCCAGCGCGCGGCCGTCATACCCTGAGCCGCGCGCCGGGCCGACCACAGCGCGACAACGTATACGCCCTTCATAAAGGATCCAGCCCGAGGCGCCGTTCATGGACGGTTCATCTTGGCCGGCCATGATGGCGTGCGTGCGTGTGTTGATCGTGGAGGACAATCACAAACTCGCGCGAGTGCTTCAACACGGAACGCGCAAGGAGGGGCTTGCGGCGGACACAGCGTGCAGCGGCGAGGACGCGGTGTGGATGGCGGGCTCGACCGCGTATGACGCGGTCGTGCTGGACGTGATGCTCCCCGGCATCGATGGGCATGAGGTTTGCCGGCGGCTGCGCGAGGACGGTGTGTGGTCGCCGATCCTGATGCTCACGGCGCGCGACCGGATCGAAGATCGGGTCGCGGGTCTGGATGCCGGCGCCGACGATTATCTGGTCAAGCCGTTCTCGTTCGCGGAGCTTTTGGCACGCCTGCGGGCTCTGACTCGACGCGTCGTGGTCGAGAGACCGCCGGTGCTCCAGGTGGGGGAGCTGCGGTTCGATCCCGCGACGCGGCGCGCGTGGCGCAACGAGATCGAGCTGTGCATGTCGCAGAAGGAACTCACGCTGCTGGAGACGTTCATGCGGCGACCGGGCGAGGTTCTGTCGCGCCTGACGCTGCTCGAGCATGGGTGGGATGCCGGCTACGAGAACCGCTCGAACCTGATCGATGTGTACGTCCGCCGGCTGCGTGCCAAGCTCGATGAGCCCTCCGGCGGCGAGCTGCTCGAGACGGTCCGTGGCGCCGGATACCGTCTGCGGGCGCAAGAGTAGCCACGGTGGGCTCCAGGACCCGTGGGCGGGACCCGTGCCGCGGTGGATGACCATTCGCCTGCGCTTGATGCTCGCGTTCGTTTTGGCGATGGGCGTGGTGCTGGCGGCCACCGGTGCCTTCCTCTATGTCCGGTTCCGCGCCGGACTGGATGCCTCGATCGATCGCTCTCTGAAGTCTCAGACCTACGCTGTCCAGGCCCTGATCACGCAGGCCGACAGTGGACTGCAGTCCGGCGGCCGGGGCCTTCTGCGCAGCGGCCAGTCGTTCGCCGAGGTAATCGTCAACGGTCGCGTGACCGATCGAACGCCACCGCTGTCGCGGGTTCCGCTTTTGACCGGGGCGCAGCTGGCGCGTGCGCAGCGTCGTCCGCTGCTGCTGGGCCGGGTGACACGGCCTGAGCTCGCAGAGCCGGCACGTCTGCTCGCGACGAGCGTCGCGGGGCAGAACGGGCGGGCCACGATCGTCGCTGGGGCGCTGCTGGGCGATCGTGACCGAGCGCTTGGGAGCTTGGAGCTGCTGTTGGTCCTGGGCGGATCGGGTGCGCTGGCGCTCGCTGGACTGGTCGGGTACCTGGTTTCGTTCGCTGCGTTGCGGGCCGTTGAGTCGATGCGCGCCAGAGCAGCGACGATGTCGGTTGAGCACCCGGGCCGCCGCCTTCCGCTTCCCCGCGCGCGCGACGAGCTGTGGCGGCTCGGGACGACGCTGAACGAGATGCTGTCCCGCAACGAGGCGGCGTTCGCGCGCGAGCGGGCGTTCGTCGACGATGCCAGCCACGAGCTGCGCACGCCGCTCTCGATCCTCCGGGCCGAGCTGGAGATCGCGCTGCGCGGCGACGACTCCGCCGCGGAACTGCGCGAGGCCCTGGTGTCCGCGGTCGAGGAGACAGACCGCCTGTCGCGACTGGTCGACGACCTGCTGATCCTCGCGCGCGCGGACCAGGGGAAGCTGCCCTTGCGACGCGAGCCGCTCTCGGTCTCGGAGTTGTTGCACGGCACCTGTGAGCGTTTCCGCGGGCAGGCTGCGGCCGCCGGCCGTTCGATGACGGTCTTGGCACCGGCCGGGCTGGTGATCGACGGAGACCGGATCAGGCTCGAGCAAGCGCTCGGCAACCTGCTCGACAACGCTCTGCGCCACGGAGCGGGACCAATCCGGCTCTCGGGACTGCGCGTCACAGACCGCGTGGAACTGCATGTGGTCGACGGCGGCACAGGGATCCCGACTCGGTTCATCGGGCGGGCGTTTGAGCGCTTCGCGCGCGCCGACGGCAGTCGCACGAGCGACGGGAGCGGTCTCGGACTGGCGATCGTGCGCAGCATCGCGCGCGCGCACGGAGGCGAAGCGCACGCCGCGAATCTGGCCCCAGGAGGTGCCGACGTATGGCTGGCGATCGCCCCTGGGCACCCGGCGACCCACGACCCGGGCGACGATCCTTCCGAGGGAGTGGATGAACCGCAGGTGACAGCCCGCGAGTGATTCATCGCCCTGTCATCAGGCGCTCCTAGGTTGACGGGCAAGGGGATCCCCAGTCACCCCAACCCGAAGGAGCCAGAACGATGTTCAGACGTATCTACACGGGCGCCGCCACGCTCGCCGTGCTCGGCGTGATCGCGCTCGGCGGCTCAGCGCTCGCCTCTACCCGATCGCAACTCGGCCAGCGCTCGACGCATGCGGTCAACGCCAGCGCGGTCCAATCCGACCCCGCCGAGGCACCGGCCACAGAGACAGACGGACCCGGCGGCCCGAACGTCCAGCAGGGGCCCAACGTCCAGTCAGGCAACCAGAGCGCTCCCGACTCCGGCACGGAGACGGCCGACGCCCCGTCGTCGGAGAGCTCGGGCGAGGCGGCAGGCGGGGAGGTCGACGGACCCGGTGGGTACCAGGACCCCCCCGGCTCGGCCGGCGTCCAACAGCAGGGACAGCACTAGTTCCGCTAGTCGCGCCCGACGTGGCCGGAGCCCGAGGCGTGGGCCGCGGCGGCCCGGTGGACATGTCACCGGGCCGCGCCGGCCCGGCTGTCACTCGAGGAGGCTCACGCGTGACTTCCATCTGGCTGCCGGTCTGCATAGAGCTCGATCGCTCTGAGTATGTCGTCGCTCTCCAGTCGGTGATCACCGACGACGTCAACCAACTGCTGGGACTCTCGAATCGCTGCTTGCAGGAGTCGATCCCGAGCCCTCAGCGCCCCGCCGCCAGATCGGCGCGACGCGGTTGCGGGTCTGGAACGGCTCGGAGTCCGGGCGCTGACGGGACCGTTCATGATCGCGACTCACCCCAGAGCACTCGAGTCGCGCAGCGCAACTACGAGCTGCTCCGCCGAGGCAGGCGCAACGACATCGAAGCGGCGCACTTGACAAGGTGAGCCTATGCGGGTACCAGCTTGGCTGAGGCGTGCGCTACCGCCTGCGCTCGGTCTCGCCAGCTTCGGCACCCTCGTCGTCCGCGGCTCCCTCACCCTCGATCTTGGTCTCGGCCGGCGGATCCGGCCGCTGGGGCCGATCCAGCGGCGAATCGCCGCCCCGCCCGAGGCCGTCTTCGACGTGATTGCCGACCCCTACCGACGCACGCCGCGGGCGATGGCCGACAAGCTGCGCGTTTGGGAGCGCGGCGAGGGCATGGTCCTGGCCGAGCATGTCACCAAGAACGGCCCGCTCGCAACGTCGACGCTCGAGACGGTGCGTTTCGAGCGACCCGAGCGGATCTCGTTTCGGCTCGTGCGCGGGCCCGTTCCCCACGTCACCGAGACGTATGAGCTGCGCAGGGCCGACGGTGGGACGCGGCTCGTCTACTCGGGCGAGCTCGGCACTGACCTGTGGGGCCTCGGCAGCCTGTGGGCGAGCCGGGTCGCTCCCGCCTGGGAGCGAGCGGTGGTGGTCTCGCTGGACTTGATCCAGGCCGAGGCCGAGCGGCGAGCCGGCCGCCGGTGAGCGAACATCGGCCCACGTCGTGGGACCGGGCGGCGCGGTTCTATGACTGGCAGCTGCCGCTCGAGCGCGCGGCGCTGCGAGCCGCGCTGAACCTGGCGGCGATCGGGGCGGATGAGCGCCTGCTGGATCTCGCCACCGGCACGGCGGCGGTGCTGCGTCTTCTCGTCGACCGCGGGCCTCGCGAGGCGGTCGGCATCGACGGCTCGGCGAGGATGCTCGGTGCCGCGCCGGCCCTGCCGCGGGGATGGCGTCTCGTCCACGCCGAGGCGACCGCGCTGCCGTTCCCCAACGGGAGCTTTGACGTGGTCACCGGCGCCTACCTGTTGCATCTGTTGTGTCCGGCGCGCCGGCGCGCGGTGCTCGCTGAGGCTGCCCGGGTGCTGCGCCCGGCCGGCCGGCTAATCACGGTCACGGTCGTTACGCCTCACTCGGGATTGCTCGCGCCGGCCTTCAGGGGGCTTGCCCGAGTCTCGCAACGGCGGTCAGGCATCATGTCCGGGATGCGCGTGCTCGATCCCCGAGCCGACCTGATCGACGCCGGGTTTGTGATTCGCGCCGTCCGGCGGACGACTCGCGGGTACCCGTCGCTCGCGGTTCTGGCCGAGAGGCGCGCATGAGTGTGATCGCACAGACCCAGTCGATCTGCCCTGCGTGCAAGCGGGTGCTCGATGCGCGGCTGCTCGAGCGCGACGGCCGCGTCGTCCTGTCGCGCCGCTGTCCCGAGCACGGCCAGTGTGACGCCGTCGTCTACGGCGACGCGGAGCGCTACCGGGAGATCCAGCGGTTCAGCAAGCCCGGTGAGAGTCCGCGCGAGCGCCAGACCAAGATCGCGGCAGGTTGTCCGCATGACTGCGGCATCTGCCCCGAGCACGCCCAGCACACCTGCCTGGGGATCATCGAAGTCAACACCGCCTGCAACCTCGACTGCCCGATCTGCTTCGCGGACTCGGGCACCGGCCACCAGGAGCACGGCTTCTCGCTCAGCCTGCGCCAGGTCGAGTCGATGCTCGACGCGTTCGTCGCAGCGGAGGGCGAGCCTGAGTCATTGCAGATCTCCGGCGGCGAGCCCTCGATCCACCCCAAGATCCTCGACATCCTGCGCGCCGCCAAGCGGCGCGGCATCCCGCTGGTGATGCTGAACACCAACGGGATTCGGCTCGCACGCGACCCTCGCTTCGCGCCCGCGCTGGCCGAGATCGGCGTCCACGTGTACCTACAGTTCGACGGGTTCGATGCCGCGACCCAGGAGGCGATCCGCGGCCGGGCGCTGACCGAGGAGAAGCTCCGCGCGCTTGGGCGTTGCGCCGAGGCGGGGGTCAGCGTCTCCCTCGCGGCCGCGGTGGAGCGTGACGTCAACGTCCACGAGATCGGTCGCATCATCCGCTTCGGCGTCGAGCACGCCGCGGTGACCGGCGTGTTCTGTCAGCCCGTCACCCACTCCGGGCGCTTCCGCGCCGCCGCCGACCCACTGGCCAAGCTGACCAACTCCGACGTGATCGCGGCGATCGCTGCACAGCTGCCGGAGTGGTTCCGCGCTGAGGACTTCGTGCCCGTGCCGTGCTGCTCGCCGAGCTGCCGCTCGGCGACGTTCGCCCTCTACGACGACGCCGATCTTGTTCCGCTGCCGCGACTGGTCGACGTCGAGCAGTACCTCGATTACGTCACCAACCGGGCTGTTCCCGACCTCCGCGTGCGCGAGGCGCTCGAAGGACTGTGGTCGGCCAAGGCGGCGGGCGGCAGCGCCCCGGTCGCCGAGCGGCTGCAGTGCGTGGCCTGCGCGACGGCGATGCCGGCCGAACTGCGGGAGATCGCCGCCCGGGGGTTCATGATCGTCGTCCAGGACTTCCAGGACCCCTACACCCTCGATCTGCAGAAGCTTCGCAAGTGCTGCGTCTCAGAGATCGTCCCCGACGGTCGCCTGATCCCGTTCTGTGCTTACAACTCGGTCGGCTACCGCGAGCAGGTGCGGCAGGCTCTCGCCGGCGCCGGCACGGCGACCCGGTGATGGAAGAGGAGGCGCTGAAGCCGGGCGGTCTGGCGGCGCTCGCCCCCGGGTCTGAGCCATCGGACGCGGAGCTGGCGGCCTGTTGCGCGACCGCTTACGCCGATCCCGCCGTCCGCTGGCTCCTCGGCGGGCAGCTGCATCCCGGCGGGGCCGACCTCACCCGCCGGACGTTGCAGCTGGCCGGGCTGCGCCCCGCCGAGCGTCTGCTCGACGTCGCCTGCGGCGTGGGTGATTCAACGTTCGTGGCGATTCGGGAGTTCGGCGCGCAGGCGATCGGCATCGACTACGGCGATGCCGCGGTCGCTTCCGCGCGAGACGCCGCCGACGCGGCGGGCGTGTCGGCAAGCGTGAGCTTCGTCCGCGGCGACGCCGCCGCGCTGCCGTTCGCCGACGGCGCGTTCGACCTGATTCTCTGCGAGTGCTCGCTGAGCACGTTCGCTGACAAGCAGCGGGCGGTGGCCGAGTTCCGCCGCGTCCTCGCCCCAGGTGGCCGTCTGGCGGTCTCAGATGTCATCGTCGAGGGCGCGCTGCCCACGAGCCTGACAGGAGCGTTCGCGACCGTCGCCTGTGTCGGCGGCGCCCTCTCGAGCGAGGGCTATCGAGGCCTGTTCGAGAAGGCCGGGCTGTGCAACTCGGCGAGCGAGCCGCGCGTCGAGGACGCCGAGCGCTTTGCGAGCGGAATCGAGGACCGGCTGCGGGGCGCCCGCCTGCTCGGCATTGCGCCCCCCGCAGGCGCGCCGATCGGGATCGAGGAGGCCATCGGAGCCGCTCGCGAGTCTCGCCAGGCGATCGCCGCGGGCGCGCTCGGCTACGCGATCTTCATCGCGGTCGCTGAGTAGGGAGGAACGCGGTCAAGACGAGGCGGCTGGATCCGCACGGCGCCGTCCGCGCCGGGCGTCCAACTGGAGTCAAGGGCGACCTCGGGGGACCGCTAGCTTCTCCATGCCGGTTTATCCCGGCGCACCAAAAACAGCGAGGCCGCGCGCAAGATTTCGTTCGCGCGCCGCAGGTCGTGATTCTCGGCACGCAGCCGGCGGATCTCCTCGCGCTCCTCGGTCGTGGGCAGACCCGGCCGGCTGCCGCTGTCAGCCTCGGCCTGGCGCACCCGCTTGCGCAGCGCCTCGTGACCAACGCCGAGATCACGAGCGATCGCCGCGACCGGGCGAGACTCGATCACCAGCCGGACACCGCGATCCATCAACTCGTCGGGATACTTCTTCTGTCGTGGCATGAAACGGAGTTCCTCTCTCGAGGGACGAATCCCTCGTTTCAAGGTCTCCGTGAAACCCGGCC
>JBOGYE010000062.1:0-9246 GCA_050696635.1 Solirubrobacteraceae bacterium
TGCCGGCTAGCGAGTTGGTCGCCTCGTAGGAGTCGACCCCGAGCCACTCGCGGTAGCCGCGCAGCTCCTCGCCGCTGTAGATCGCCGGTAGCGGCGACGGGATCCAGCCGGACTCCAGCGTGTTCGAGGCGTACGCGCGCGAGCCGACCGGCTCGATTCCGAACTCGGCGCCGCCCTCGAGGATCGCGTCGCGCACCTTGTCGTAGGTCTCGTACGGTCCCCACAGCTCCAGTCCGGGGGCGCCCGCCATCCCGTGACGCAGCGTGCGGACGGTCTCGCCGCCGACGTTCATCGTCGCCATGCGGAAGAACTTCAGCTGCTCGACCGGGCCGCCGTTGACCTTCTCGATCACCTGCCAGGCGTTCGGTCCCTGGATCTGGAAGCGCCAGTACGCGCGCGTGACCGGCTTGCCGTACGGGCGCGAAGGCGAGCGCGGATCAATCTGCACCTCCACGTCGTAGCCGCCGGACTGCGCCTGGTAGGCCAGCCAGCTGGCGACGGGGGCGCGCCCGACCCAGACGAACTCCTCCTCGGCCAGATGGAACAGGATCCCGTCGCCGATCACGTTGCCCGCGGGGGTGCAGGGCACGAACTGCTTGGCCATGTCGACGGGGAAGTTGGCGACGCTGTTGATCCCGGTGTCGGAGATCAGCCGCAGGGCACCGGAGCCCCGCAGGAAGACGTTGAACATGTGGTGCGTCTGGTCGTACAGGACGGCCGTCTCGCGCCAGGCCTGCTGCTCGCGACGCCAGTTGGTGAACTCGTACGGGACCACGGGGTAGACGTAGGCGCCGAGCTGCGAGTTGCGCAGCAGCTCGACGATGTCATCGGTGTCGTCCAGCAGCTGCTGGAGGTTGGTCGGTGTCATGGTGCCTCTTCTCGATCGATCCGTAGCCGGTCCTCGATTCTAGGTTCCGGCCGAGCCCGGACCCTGGACGGCGCTCGCAATGGAGCGCCTTCGTGCGCTGGTGATCTAGTGTCGTGAACCGGAAATTCGTGCGTAGCGTCGCGAGTGGCTGGGCGTGGCTGGCGGATGGGGATGATCTGAGACGTACTGGTGGTACGGCGGGATCATCCCCATCCGTCAGACGCGTCCAGACGCCGCGAGGCTGCCACCGAATTTACGGTTCAGGACACTAGCCGCATCTGGCCGGCAACGCGACTTCGGTACGCGTGCTGACAGTCGTGTTGGCGCGCCCCCCGGTGCGGGTAGCGCCCCGCTGGGACCCTTCGAGTGAACAAGAACATACGCATACAAGGAGCGCGCAATGGCCGCCAGCCAGACCGCAGCAGATCAACTCGTTGAGCGCGTGATCGAGTGGGGGATCGACACGGTGTTCGGTCTGCCCGGCGACGGCATCAATGGGGTCATGGAGGCCCTGCGCACGCATCAGGACCGGATCCGCTTCGTCCACGTCCGCCACGAGGAGACCGGCGCGCTCGCGGCATGCGCGTACGGAAAGTTCACCGGCCGCCCGGCTGCCTGCCTATCGACGGCGGCGCCGGGCGCCGTCCATCTGATGAACGGGCTCTACGACGCCCGGATCGACCAGGCGCCGGTCGTCGCGATCACCGGCATGACCTACCACGACGTGATCGGCACCCACTACCTGCAGGACATCAACCACGACCATGCGCTCCAGGACCCGTGCGTCTACAGCCAGCGGATCATGGGCGAGGCGCACGTGCTCAACGTCGTCGACATGGCCGTCCGCTCGGCGATCGGCCAGCGCGGCCCGGCGGCGATCGCGTTCCCGATCGACATCCAGTCCGGCGACGCGGTCACCGGCGACCGCTCGATCAAGAACATCGAGGGTCACTCCGCCGTTACCGCGATCGACGGCCGCCGATTGCCTCCGCGTGAGCGTCTGACTCAGGCCGCGGAGCTGCTGTCGGTCGCCGAGCGGCCGCTGTTGTTCATCGGCGCCGGAGCGCGCGGCGCCGGCGAGGAGGTGCTGCGTGTCGCCGAGAAGCTCAGGGCCCCGATCGTCAAGGCGCTGCTCGGCAAGGACGCGGTTGCAGACGACAGCCCGTACTGCCTAGGCGGCTACGCGCTGGTCGGCACCCGCCCCAGCCAGAACGCGCTCAAGAGCTGCGACGCGATCCTGATCGTCGGCAGCTCGAGCCCCTACATCGAGTTCCTGCCCGAGCCCGGCTCCGCGGTCGGGGTCCAGATCGACGACCGGCCTGACCGGCTCGGGTTGCGCTACCCAGTGCAGGTCGGCCTCTGCGGCGATGCCAAGCTCACCCTCCACGAGCTCGAGCCGCTGCTGCAGCAGCGCACCGATCACTCCTTCCTGGAGCAGGCCCAGGCCGAGATGCGCGACTGGCGCGAGCTGCAGGCCAAACGCGCCGAGCCGGTTGCGGACGAGCCGATCAAGCCTGACGCGGTCCCCTACTTCCTGTCCAGGGCGCTCGCGGACCGCGCGATCCTATGCGGCGATTCGGGGACAGTGACGACCTGGGCCGCACGGACCGAGTTGCGCTCCGGCCAGCTGTTCTCGTTCAGCGGAACGATGTGCTCGATGATGGCCGCGCTGCCGTACGCGATCGGCGCGCAGGCCGCATACCCGGGCCGTCAGGTGGTGGCGCTGACCGGGGACGGCTCGCTGACGATGATGATGGGTGAGCTGGCGACGCTCGCGCAGCACGATCTGCCGGTCAAGGTCGTGGTGATGCGAAACGACGTGCTCGGGCTGATCAAGTGGGAGCAGATGGCGTTCCTCGGCAATCCCCAGTACGGGGTGGAGTTGGCGCCCGTGGAGTTCGCCAAGGTGGCCGAGGCGTGCGGTGTCAAGGGCGTTCGGATCGAGGATCCGGCAGAGCTGGAAGCGGGGCTCCATGACGCGCTGGAACACGAGGGCCCGGCGCTGGTGGAGGTGATCGTCGATCCGCACGAGGTGCCGATGACGCCGACGATCAACGTCGAGCACGCGAAGGGAATCGCGCGCGGGCTGGCCCGCGGCGAGCCCAACCGCGAGCAGATCGCGTTGACGATGTCGCGCGTGCTCGCGCGTGAGATCAGCTATGAGAGCAGTCCGGTGGGGGTGCTGGCGCGCGCCAGGGATCGCCTCACCGGCAAGCAGCCGGGTGACAGCGGCCAGGGGACCGACGATTGATGAAAGCGACCCAGCCAGCTCGGCGGTATCCAAGGAGGTAAGCGATGGCCACCTACCCACACACGGCCGCGGCGGTGCCCGGCACTCCGCAGGCGGGAGCCGTCAACGTCGGCGAGGTGGGCCCGGCGAGGTTCGTGTCCGAGCCCGCCGCGCTGGGCCTGGCGGCGTTCGGGCTGACCACGATGGCGCTCAGCTTCGTGCTGTCCGGGATCCTGTCGGCCAAGATCATGCCGATGGTGCTGGCGCTCGCGCTCGCATACGGCGGGATCGTGCAGCTGCTGGCCGGAATGTGGGCGTTCATCAAGAACGACACCTTCGCCGCCGTCGCGCTCAGCTCCTACGGTGGCTTCTGGATCTCCTTCTATCTGCTGCAGCACGTGTTCCTGACGCAGATTCCGCCCGCCTACCAAAAAGAGGCGATGGCGCTGTACCTGTTCGTCTGGGGCATGTTCACCTTCTACATGTGGATCGCCTCGACGCGCGTCAGCCTCGGGGTGCAGGCGGTGTTCATCACCCTGTGGCCGGCCTATGTGCTGCTCGGCCTGGGAGCGGCATTGCCGTCTTCCCTGCTGACGATCATCGGTGGCTGCTTCGGGCTCGCGACGGCTGCGGCCGCCTGGTACGTGTCGGCCTCGATCGTGTTCGAGAAGACGTTCATGCGCAACGTGTTGCCGACGGTCGACACGCACGTGCACAACGGGACGGGTCGCTCTTGACACACTCTCCGCGTGCCCGCCTGGCTGAGACGAGCCTCGTCGCAGCGCCTGCTCGCGCTGGCGTGCGCGGCGGGGTTCGTCGATGCCGCGTCCTATCTCGGCCTCGGCAACGTGTTCACCGCGAACATGACCGGCAACACCGTGCTGCTGGGCGTCGAGCTGGCACGCGGCCACGGGTCGGCGGCGCTGCGCTCGGCGGTCGCTCTGGCGGGCTTCTGCCTGGGGGTGGCGATCGGTGCCGCGCTGATCTTGCGCTCCCGACCGTGGCCGCGGCTCGCGCTGCCCGCGCTCGCGTTCGAGGTCGCCGCGATCGCGGCGCTGCTGGTGCTGTGGGCAGTCGTCGGCGTAGCGCCGATCCGCTACCCGCTGATCGTGATCTCCGCCTGCGCGATGGGCGCGCAGTCGTCGGCGGTGCGCTTCTCGGACGTGCGCGGGGTCAACACGACCTACATGACCAGCACGTTGATGAGCGCGGTGGTGCGGCCGGTGCTGCGCCTGCGCGGGATGGACGACGGCAGCCGGGAGGGGCCGAGCCTGCCCGGCGCCGCCTGGGTGATCTATGGCGCCGGCGCGGTCGGCGGGGCGTTCGCCACGCGGGCCTGGCACGTCGCCGCGGTGGCGATCCCACTGGCGATCGTGCTCGCCGTGCTGGCCTCCACGCTGGAGCCGGAGATCGGGGAGATCGAGGAGGAGATCGAGGAGGTGCTGGGGCGCGATGACGGCGACGACGAGCAGGCCGGCGCCGCCGGCCTCGGGCATAGCGGAGCCTGACGCCCGCGATCTGGCCGGCGAACTGGCGCGCGCCGTTCGCGGCGAGGTTCGCTTCTCTCCCGGCAGCCGCGCGCTGTACGCCAACGACAGCTCCGTTTACCGGCAGCTGCCGCTGGGAGTCGTGATCCCGCGCGATGCCGGCGACGTGGTCGCGGCGGTTGAGATCTGTCGCCGGCATGGCGCGCCGATCGGCGCGCGCGGCTGCGGCACCGGGCTTGCGGGGCAGACCGTCAACGAGGCGGTGATGTTCGACTTCTCCAAGTACATGCACGCAATCGTCGAGCTCGACCCCGAGCGGCGGGTCGCGTGCGTGCAGCCGGGGCTGGTGCTCGACCGCCTGCGCGACGAGGCCGAGCGCCACCAGCTGACCTTCGGCCCCGATCCGGCGACCCACAGCCGCTGCACGCTGGGCGGCATGATCGGCAACAACTCCTGCGGCACCCACTCGATCCTGGCCGGCGTCACCGCCGACAACATCGAGTCGCTCGACGTGCTGCTGTACGACGGGACCCGGATGACCCTGCCGAGCGCCGTCTCGGACGAGGAGCTCGCGCAGACGATCGCCGCCGGCGCCCGGATCGGCGAGATCTACGCGGCGCTGCGCGACCTCCGCGACCGCCACGCCGACCTGATCCGCGAGCGCTTCCCCAAGATCCCGCGGCGGATCTCGGGCTACAACCTCGACCGGCTGCTCCCCGAGCACGGCTTCAACCTGGCGGCGGCGATGGTCGGCACCGAGGCGACCTGCGGGCTGGTCCTCGAGGCGCGCTGCCGGCTGGTCCCAAGCCCGCAGCACCGCTCGCTGGTGCTGGTCGGCTACGAGGACTGCGCCACCGCCGCCGACCAGGTGCCCGAGGTGATGGGTTTTGACCCGATCGCGCTGGAGACCTTCGACCGCAGACTGGTCGACAACGAGATCCAGATGGGCCGCAAGCGCAACACGGACCTGCTGCCCGATGGCGGAGCCTGGTTGCTGGTGGAGTTCGGCGCCGACTCGGCCGAGGAGGTCGACGAGCAGGCCGAGCGGTTCACCGACGCGCTGCGCGGCGGCGCCGGCGGTCCGCACGCCGACGTCAAGCTGTACGAGGACGGTGACGAGATCGCACAGGTGTGGGAGATCCGCGAGGGCGGCGTCGGCCACAGCAAGCTCCCGGGCGAGCACCCCGGCTGGCCCTCGTGGGAGGACGCGGCGGTCGCGCCCGAGCGGATCGGCGACTACCTGCGCGACCTGGAGAAGCTGTGCGCCAAGCACGGCCGGAAGGTGTCGTGCCTGTTCGGACACGTCGGCCACGGTTGCGTGCACTCGCGGATCGACTGGGACTTTCTGACCACCGAGGGCGTGCGCAACTATCGCGCCTTCATGGAGGACGCGGGCGATCTGATCGCCGGCTACGGCGGATCGCTGTCGGGCGAGCACGGTGATGGCCATGCCCGCGCCGAGCTGCTGCCGAAGATGTTCGGGCCCGAGTTGGTGCGCGCATTTGGAGAGTTCAAGGCGATCTGGGATCCGGACTGGAAGATGAACCCCGGCAAGGTGGTCGACCCGTACCCGCTCGACACGCACCTGCGGATGGACCCCAGCTACAGCACCCGCAACGTGAGCACCGAGTTTCGCTTCCCGCAGGACGGCGGCAGCTTCGCGGGCGCTGCCGAGCGCTGCTTCGGGGTCGGCGCCTGCCGTGACCAGAACGCCGTCATGTGCCCGAGCTACCAGGTGACGCTGGAGGAGCGCCACTCGACTCGCGGGCGCGCGCGGATGCTGTTCGAGATGATGCGCGCCGACTCGCCGTTGGATGGCGGCTGGCGCAACGAGGAGGTCAAGGAGGCGCTCGACCTGTGCCTTGCCTGCAAGGGCTGCCTGCACGAGTGCCCGGTGCGCGTCGACATGGCGACCTACAAGGCCGAGTTCCTGTCGCACTACTGGGCCGGCCGGATCCGCCCCCGCCAGGCCTACGTGCTCGGCCTGATCCGCTGGGAGGCGCGCCTGGCCTCGCGCGCGCCGCGGCTGGCGAACCTTCTCACCCAGCGCCGGCCGTTCGCGCCGCTCGCCAAGCGCCTGGCGGGGATCGCGCCGGAGCGGACGATGCCCGCGTTCGCGCCGATCACGTTCAGCCGCTGGTTTGCGCAGGCGCGCGCCCGCGACGGCGCACGCACGCCGCGAGCCGCCGGCCGCGTCGTGCTCTGGCCCGACACGTTCAACGACCACTTCCACCCCGAGGTGGCGATTGCCGCCACCGAGGTGCTGGAGGCGGTCGGCTTCGAGGTCGTGCTCCCGCGCAAGCCGCTGTGCTGCGGGCGACCGCTGTATGACTACGGGATGCTGGCGCTGGCGCGGCGCCTGCTACGAAACGTGTTGGACGTGATGCGCGACGAGATCCGCGCCGGGACGCCGGTGGTCACCCTGGAGCCCAGCTGTGGCGCCGTGTTTCGCGACGAGCTGACCAACATGTTTCCTGACGACGAGGACGCCAAGCGGCTCGCGCGCCAGACATTCACGTTCGGCGAGTTCCTTGCCCGCGAGGCCCCCGACTGGGAGATGCCGCGCTTGGAGCGCCCGGCGCTGGTGCACTTTCACTGCCATCAGCGCGCGACGAGCGACACCGACTGCGACGTGGCCGTGCTGGACCGGCTCGGCCTGGACTACGAGGTGCTCGACGACGGCTGCTGCGGCCTGGCCGGCTCGTTCGGCTACGAGCGCGGCGAGCGCTACGAGGTCTCGATCAAGGCCGGCGAGCAGGCGTTGCTGCCGGCGGTCCGCGGCGCGCCGCCGGGCGCGCTGATCGTGACCGACGGCTTCAGCTGCCGCTCGCAGATCGACCACGGTTCGCAGCGCGGCGCGCTGCACCTGGCCCAGGTCGTGCAGATGGCGCTGCGCGATGGCCCCAACGGTCCGGCCACCCCGCTGCCCGAGCAGCGCGCCGCCGGTCTGCCCGGCGTGTAGCGAGCGATTGACGGCGAACACGACGGGTAGGCACAGGACGATGAAGCTCGGCGTGTTCCTGTCAAGCGAGGAGTGGGGTCCTCGAGAGCTGGTGGCGCAGGCCGTCAAGGCCCAGCAGGCCGGCTTTGACCGGCTGTGGATCTCCGACCACTACCACCCCTGGAACGACGAGCAGGGACACAGCCCGTTCGTTTGGTGCACGATCGGTGCGATCGCGGCCGCCGCGCCCGGAATGACGGTGACCACGGCGGTCACCTGCCCCACGGTCAGGATCCACCCCGCGGTGATCGCGCAGGCCGCTGCCACCGCCGCGGTGCTGCTGGAGGGACGCTTCAACCTCGGCGTGGGCAGCGGCGAGGCGCTGAACGAGCACATCTTCGGCGATCGCTGGCCCGAGGCCACCGAGCGCCTGGAGATGCTGTCGGAGGCGATCGAGGTGATCCGCCTGCTGTGGCAGGGCGGGGTCCAGAGCCATCGCGGTCGTCACTACCGCGTCGAGCACTGCCGCGTGTACGACCTGCCCGCCACGCTGCCAAAGATCGTCGTCTCGGGCTTCGGGCCCAGGGCTGTGGAGCTGGCGGCGGAGGTGGGGGATGGCTACTGCACCGTCGGGCCTGACGCCGACTCGGTCGCTCAGTTCCGAACCGGCGCCAATGGCAGCGCCGGCCGCAAGCTCGTCCAGGGCGGGTTGAAGGTCTGCTGGGGCGCCGACGAGCAGCAGGCGCGCGCGCACGTGCACCGGCTGTGGCCGAACGAGGCACTGCCCGGCGAGCTGTCCCAGGTGCTGCCGACGCCGGCGCACTTCGAGCAGGCATCACAGCTGGTCACCGCGGACGCTGCCACTGCGGACGTGCCCTGCGGTCCGGATCTCGGCGAGCATCTCGAGGCGATCAAGGCATACGCCGACGCCGGGTTTGACGAGTGCTACGTCAACCAGATAGGCCCAGAGCAGGACGAGTTCTTCGCCGCCTACGGCGAGCACGTCCTGCCCGTCATCGGCTGACTAGTGCACTAGCACGCGGGTCGCCCGGCGACTGCGCCATCATGGCGCCCCGCGCGCGCATGCTGTTTCCCTCGGTCCAGTTCGCCATCTTCTTTCCGATCGTGCTCGCGCTGTCGTGGGCGCTGATGTCGCGACCGGCGCTGTGGAAGCCGTTCATCGTCGTCGCGAGCTACGTCTTCTATGCGGCCGCGAACCCGCTGTTCTGCTTCCTGCTCGGCGGCGTCACGCTCGGCAATCACTTCGCCGCGCGGCTGATCTTCAACGCTGACAGCGAGCGGGCCAAGCGCTGGATCTGCGCGCTGGCGGTGGCCGGCGACCTGGGCGTGCTCGCGGTGTTCAAGTACTACTCGTTCTTCGCCCAGTCGATCGCTCAGGCGCTGAGCGCGGTCTCGCTCGGGCCGCCGCTGCCGCTGCTGACGATCGCGCTGCCGGTGGGGGTCAGCTTCTTCACCTTCCAGGCGATCTCCTATACCGTCGACGTGCGCCGGGGGCTGGTGAAGCCGGTACGGCTGATCGACACCGCCCTGTACCTGAGCTTCTTCCCGCACCTCGTGGCTGGGCCGAGCGTGCGCGCGCGCGAGTTTCTGCCCCAGCTGTCCCGCCCGCGCGATCCCGAGCATGTCGCTGGCAGCGCCGGCCTGTTCTTGGTCGGCATGGGGTTGGTCAAGAATGTGGTGATCGCCGACTACCTGGGCC
>JBOGYE010000063.1:0-3665 GCA_050696635.1 Solirubrobacteraceae bacterium
GATCATCGTCATCTGTCTCGGGGTCCTGATCCTGGCTTCGCTCGGCGCGATCGTGGTCGGGGTCGCCTACCGGATCGGGCATCCCCCGACCCATGGCGGCCGCACCCGCCCCACCACCCGGCACCTCAGCGGGGATGAAGTGCCAAACTCGCGCCGGCCGCTCACATTTGGTACCTGAGCCTCGCTGAGCGGGGGCGATGCGCCAGACAACTGGCAGCGCCGCGTCTTTGGTATCGAGTCGTCGGTCGCGGGCGTGCTCCACTGCGGGTTAAGAGCCCGCAGCGGGCCAAAACCACCCCCCGCTGCCGTCAGGCGACGGCGGCGGCGCCGAGCTGCGCGTACAGCGGGTAGTGCTCGGCGATCTCGGCCACGCGCTCGGCCAGGCCGGCGCGCGCATCCTCGAAGCCGTCGCCCGCGGTCAGGGTGGCGGCGATGATCCGCCCCACTTCGACGAAGTCCTCGACCTGCAGGCCCCGCGTCGCCAGCGCCGGCGAGCCGATCCGCAGGCCCGAGGAGACCGCCGGCGGCCGCGGGTCAAACGGGACCGCGTTGCGGTTGACGGTGATCCCGATCGCGTGCAGCCGGTCCTCGGCCTGCTTGCCATCCAGCGACGAGTCCCTAAGGTCGCACAGCACCAAATGAACGTCGGTGCCGCCGGTCAGCACGCTCACGCCGCCGCCGGCACCCAGCAGCTCTGCCCCCACCGCCCTTGCCCCGTCCAGGGTCCGCTGCTGGCGCTCTCGGAACGCCTCCGACCCAGCGATCCGCAACGCCACCGCCTTGCCGGCGATCAGGTGCTCCAAGGGCCCGCCCTGCTGGCCGGGGAATACCGCGGAGTCGATCTTGCGCGCGTACTCCTCGCGGCACAGGATCATCCCGCCACGCCCGCCGCCGATCGTCTTGTGGATCGTGGTCGTGACCACGTCGGCGTATGGCACCGGCGAGGGGTGCAAGCCCGCGGCGACCAGACCCGCGAAGTGCGCCATGTCGACCATCAGAAACGCCCCGACCGAGTCGGCTATCTCCCTGAAGCGAGGGAAGTCCAGCTGGCGGGGGTACGCGGACCAGCCGGCGATGATCATCTTCGGCCGGTGTTCCTGGGCCAGCGCCGCCACCTCGTCCATGTCGATCAGCGAGCTGTCGCGGTCGACGTGATAGGCGACGATCTCGTACAGCTTGCCCGAGACGTTGATCTTCATCCCGTGCGACAGGTGGCCGCCGTGGGCCAGCTCCAGTCCCATCAGCGTGTCGCCGGGCGATAGCAGCGCGTGGTAGACGGCGGTGTTGGCCTGCGCTCCGGCGTGCGGCTGTACGTTGGCGTGCTCTGATTCGAACAGGGCCTTGGCGCGGTCGATCGCGAGCTGCTCGGCGACATCGATGAACTCGCAGCCCCCGTAATAGCGCTTGCCGGGGTAGCCCTCGGCGTACTTGTTGTTCAGTACCGATCCCTGGCACTCGAGCACCGCCAGCGGCGCGAAGTTCTCGGACGCGATCATCTCCAGGGTTCGCTGCTGGCGCTCGAGCTCGCGCGCCAGCACGTCCGCGATCTCCGGATCGACCTCTGCCAGCGGGCGGTCGAAGAAGTCGGCTGGCAGGTCCGGGACGGCCATCGGGCGTCAGATGGTAACGGCGCGCGCGCCGAAGTCCAGCGGCGCATCGGCGGCGATGATCGCCACGTCGTCGTGCACCCAGATCACGCGCGGCGCCAGGCCCGCGTCGGCGAGCCAGCGCACCTGCTCGCCCACCGAGCTGGGCTTGTCGAAGCCGGGGGTCAGCTCCATCTTCGCGTCGGCGGGATCCTCCGGGACGACGACGTCGCCGAGCACGAACCGCCCGCCCGGGGCCAGCACGGCGGCCACACGGTCGAACAGGTCCGCCTTCTCGCGCGCGTCGAGGTGGTGTACGCACAACGCGCTGACGACGAGGTCGAACGGCCCGTCTGCAAGCGGCTCCTGGAGGCGGGCGACCCGGAGCCGCACGCGACCGCCGTCCCGTTCGAGCGCCACCCGGGCCGCGGCCAGCATCTCCGAGCTCTCGTCGATTCCGAGCAGCGTCGCGCCGGAGAACCGCGCCAGCAGCCGCCGCGCGGTCTCGCCCGTACCCGTGCCCAGCTCCAGAATCGCGCCGGCCGCCTCGCCGCACGCCGCCGCGACGCGGTCCTGGAAGGCGTCGAAGCCGGGGTAGTCCTCGCGCAGCATGTCGCCGTAGGTGTCTGGGTTGAAGTGGAACTCGTGGCAGAGCGCGGCGGCCAGGGCCTCATCGTCCAGCGCGCCGTGGCGCAGCACCTTGACCGCGTCGGCGCCACCGTCCTCGTAGCGGCGCAGATCGATCACGGTCGACGCCAAACCGGGCAGCTCGCCGCCGTCGAGCACGAGGTCCGCGCCGGCGCAGATCGCCTCGGGTACCACGTCCAGGCGGCGCGCGTCCGGACCGCCGGCGAGGTTGGCGCTGGACTGCAGCACGGGCAGCGCCACGCCCTCGAGCGACGGCACGATCGGCATCCGCAGCCCCAGTGTTCCTGGGTCGTCGGCGCACGCCAGCGGATACAGCCCCGCCGGGTTTGGCACGAGCACCGTCACGGGGCCGGGCAGCAGCGCCGCCAGCGCCGCCCGGGTGCGCTCCCCCACCGGCGGCAGCGCTTCGCGCGAGAACACCATCACGGCGCTCGGCTTGGCGGGCGGGCGCCCCTTGAGCTCATACAGTCGCGCGACCGCATCCGGGTTGTTCGGATCACACGCCAGGCCGTAGACGGTGTCGGCGGCGAACACAGCCACGCCCCCGGCCGCGATGCAGCGCTCAAAGCGAGCGGCGTCGCGCCCGGGGATCACGCGCGGCCCACTACGACGCGATCGAGCCGGGCCAGATCGCGTCTCACCTCAACACCGCGGTATCCCGCGGCCCGCAGCAGCCCCGCCACCTCGGCCGCCTGCGCGGAGGCGATCTCCAGCGCGATCAGCCCGACCACCCCGGCCATCACGATCAGCCGCCGCACCACGTCCAGGCCGTCGGCGCCTGCGAACAGCGCCAGCGGCGGCTCGTAGCGCTCGATCTCCGGCGCCAGCACCGCCCCTTCCACGACGTAGGGCAGGTTCGCCAGGACCGCGTCAAACGGCTCGCCGTCGAGCAGGTCGCACTGCGCAAAGCCCACATCGAGCCCGAGCCGCGCCGCATTGGCACGCGCCACGGCTACGGCCTCCGGGCTGACGTCGGTTGCCCGCACGACCAGGTCCGGTCGCTCGTCCTTCAGTGCCAGCGCGACGGCGCCGCTGCCGGAGCCGACATCCACGACCCGCGCGCCCGCGTCCAGCTCCAGCCCCACTTCGACCAGCAGCTCGGTCTCGGGCCGCGGGATCAGCACGCGCGGATCGACCGTCAGGGTCACGCGGCGAAACTCGCGCCGCCCGAGGATGTAGGCGACCGGTTCGCGCGCCTCGCGCCGGGCGAGCAGCTCCTCCCAACGCGGCAGCGCCGACACGGGCAGCGCTCGGTCGCGGTCGAGCATCAGGCGCTCGCGCCCAACGTCGAGCACGTGCGCGAGCAGCAGCTCAGCGTCGAGGCGGGGGGTCTGGCAGCCGGCGTCGGCGAGGCGGGCGCGGCCGGAGGCGACCGCCGCCCCGACGGTCGGCCCCGTCCCGACGGTCGGCCCCGCCCCGACGGCCGGCAGC
>JBOGYE010000064.1:0-4720 GCA_050696635.1 Solirubrobacteraceae bacterium
GGGGAGCGAGCTTGTCCAGCCACTCGAGCGTGTCGGTCTGCAGCCCCGGCTCGTCGTCGTTGATCCACACCCCGGCGGTGATGTGCATCGCGCAGACGAGCGCCATGCCCTCGGCTATGCCCGCCTCGCGCACCGCGGCCGCGACGTCCTCGGTGATCCGAACGAACTCCCGCCGGCGCGAGGTGTTGAAGGTCTTGTAGACGGTGTGCGACAGCATGCGGGTGCGCTCGCGGGAGCAGGGGAGCCGGGATTCGAACCCGGATTCACGGTTTTGGAGACCGCGCGCATAGCCATTAACTCACTCCCCTGGAGGTCTCGGCGATGGTAGCGGCCGACCCCCGGCGCCGGCCCAAGCGCGACCGAGCAAGGGTTGGGGATTTCGATCGCCCATGCGGTAGAAACTCCCCAAGCCTCCGGACAGCAGAAGAAGAAGGAAGACGAAGAAGAAGAAGTGCGGGCGGAGGGACTCGAACCCCCACGGGCCTGCGCCCACCGGCACCTAAAGCCGGCGTGTCTACCGTTTCACCACGCCCGCAGGGCGCGCCAACGATTGTGAGGCATGCTGCTCGTCGCCGTACCGCCAGCGGGTATGGTCCGCCGTGCGTGGCCCAGATGCGCAACATCACCCCCGGGTACGTGGTCATCCACCCCAACCGCGAGCGCTCGATCTGCAGGCTGACCAAGCTGGCGGTCGTCGCGGTCCTGCTCGGTTCGGTGGCCCTGATGATGGTGCTGACGGTCGGTGGTTGGAGCAAGCTCCAGGGCATGCAGCCGGTCAACTTCATCTGGGCGGCCGTCTACCTGGTGATGGCGGTGTACGTCTGGCGCTGGGCGCGCGGGCTGCTGCCGATCGCCGCGGTGCTCGCGATGCTGCTGCTGGTGATCGCCGCGATCGCCGCGCTGGGATGGGACGGCACGAGCTGGTTTGACCGCGGCCGCGGCTTCGCCCCTCCGCAGTCGCTGTTCGGCGGCGGCGGGCTCAGCACCGGAACCCTCGGCGCCCTGACGGTCGTGCTGATCGTCGTCGAAGCCGCACTCGTGGTCATCGCGGCGGTCGGCTTCGTGCAGAGCTGGAACGTCGAGCTGGAGGTGCCCGAGGAGGAGGCACGTCGGCGCGGCTCGCGGACGATCGCCAGGGGCCCGGGCGCCGTCGCGGCATAGCCGGCCGTCCAACCGCGCGGCGCCCGTAGACTTCTCGCTCCCGCGGCGGTGGTGGAACGGTAGACACGGCGGCCTCAAAAGCCGCTGTCCCTTGGGGACGTGTGGGTTCGAATCCCACCCGCCGTATCGGTCAGGCGCCCTCGCTACGCGTTCACTCCCCCACCACCAGCGCCTCAAGCTCCGCCGCCAGCGCCGGAGGCGCGGCCAGCAGCCCGGCAGGCTCGCCGTCGCCACCCGGCTCAAGCGCGACCACGGTCATCCCCGCCCGCGCGCAGATCAAGCCGGCCGCCGCCCAGTCCCAGTGAGCGAGGCCCCGTTCGTAGTAGGCGTCGCAGCGCCCGCACGCGCACCAGGCGAGGTCCAGCGCCGCCGCCCCCGCGCGGCGGATGTCGCGCACGCGGGGCAGCACGCGGGTCAGCACCTGCGCCTGGCGGGCGCGCCGCTCGGCGTCGTAGGCAAATCCGGTCGCGAGCAGGGCGATCGCCAACGAGTCGCACCGGGAGCCCGCCAGCGACGTCCCGTCGAGCGTCGCCGATCCGGTCCGCGAGGCCGCGAACAGCTCTTCGCGCATGGGGTCGAGCACCACCCCCACGATCGCTCCGTCCTCGTCCTCGCAGGCGACGCTGACGGCGAACTGCGGGATCCCGAACAGAAAGTTGATCGTCCCGTCGAGCGGGTCGACCACCCAGCGCAGCTCGCCGTCGCCGCTGGCGCCACCCTCCTCTGCCAGGATCGCGTCGCCCGGGCGACACCGAGCCAGTACGTCGCGGATCGCGGCTTCGGCCGCCAGGTCGGCCTCGGACACCAGGTCGGTCGGCCCGCTCTTGGCTCGCACGTCTCGCTGGCGCCGGCCGAAGCGCTCGACCAGCTCGGCGGCCCCTGCCCGCGCTGCCTCCTCCGCGACCGCCAGCAGCACCCGCTCGTCGTCGAGATCACTCATGCGCCCAGGTTCTACCGGATGGGGCGCGGCCCTGGACCACCGCGCGCCGCCCCAGACCGCCCGCGCGGCCCTAGGGCCCGCGACGCGCGGCCCTAGACTGCCCGCTCGTGCCCGAACCACGAGTGTCCCGTTTGGGAAGTTTCGTGAGCAGCCCCTTGAGTGGCTGGGCTTGGCTGAGGTCGCACGGTGGATGAGTCGCTGCAGCGCATCGGCGATTCCAGCGGGTGGCGTCAAGCGCGTCCAGACGCCGCGAGACTGCCAGCGAACTTGCCAAACGGGACACCAGAGCCGGTCTGCATCGTCGGGGGCACCGGTGCGCTCGGCTTCGGGCTCGCAGTGCGTCTCGGCCGAGCCGGGGTCCCGGTCGTGATCGGCTCGCGCGACCCAGACCGAGCCCAGCAGGCTGCAGAGCGCGCACGCCAGCAGGTTCCGGGCGCGAGCTTTGACGGCGCCGACAACGCCGCCGCAGTTTCACGTCGAGGGGCCGAGATCGTGATCCTCAGCGTCCCGTTCCGCTCCCAGTCGGAGACGCTGACCAACCTCAAGCAGGCGCTGTCACCCAGCCAGCTGGTGGTCGATGCGACGGTCCCGCTGGCCGCTGCGGTCAGCGGTCGTGCCACCCGCACGCTGGGCGTCTGGCAGGGCTCGGCCGCCCAGCAGGCGCAGGAGATGGTCCCCGACGGGGTCCGCGTCGTCTCGGCCCTGCACACTGTCAGCGCGGCCCTGCTCTCAGACCTCGACCACGCGCTGCACGAGGACGTGCTGATCTGCGGCGACCGCAAGGCCGACAAGGCACGCGTCGCGGCACTGATCGGGCGGATCGACGGACTGCGCGCGGTCGACTGCGGCCCGCTGGAGATGGCGCGGATCGTCGAGCAGCTGACGCCGCTGCTGATCTCGATCAACGTGCGCCACAAGGCGCGGGCCGGGATCCGCATCACCGGCCTGTCCGAATGAACGAGGCGCCCGGGCCGGTCGTGGTGCTCGCCGGCGGCACCGGCGGCGCCGAGCTCGCGCGCGGGATGCTGGACGTGGTGGGCGCCGAGCACCTGGTGGTGATCGCCAACACCGGCGACGACATCGAGATCCACGGCGCGCACGTCTCCCCCGACCCGGACCTGATCACGTTCTGGCTCGCCGACCTGATCGACGAGCGTGGCTGGGGCCTGCGCGGCGACACCTTCGCCACCATGGACGGCCTGCGCGCCCTCGGCGCCGACGTGTGGTTCAACCTCGGCGATCGCGACCTGGCGATCGGGCTCGAGCGCGCGCGGGCGCTGCGCCAGGGCGCGCGGGTGACCGACGAGCAGGCACGGATAGCCAAGGCGCTGGGCGTGACCGCGCGCGTGCTGCCGATGAGCGATCTGCCGGTCCGCACGCGGATCCTGGCCGGCGAGCGCTGGTGGCCACTGCAGGAGTTCATGATCCGCAGGCGCGGCGAAGGCCCCGTGCTCGACGTCGACTTCCGCCACGCGCGCGCGGCGCCCCCCACCCCGGACGCGCTCGACGCCCTGCAAAGCGCGCGCGCGATCGTGATCGGCCCCTCGAACCCGATCATCTCGATCGGGCCGATCCTGGCACTGCCGGGCATGCGCGAGGCGATTGCATCGAGCGCAGCGCCCGTCGTCGCCGTCAGCCCGCTGGTCGCCGGGCGCGTGCTGAAGGGACCGACCGCCGCCTGCATGGCCTGGGCGGGCCGGCCGCTGACGGCCGATGGGATCGCGGCCTGCTACGAGGGCGTGATCGACGGGCTGGTCGCCGACGAGCTCCCGCGGGGGCTGCCGGCACTCCAGATTGACGTCCTGATGGGCGACGCCGAGGCGCGTCGCCGGCTGGCGAGCGCGACGCTCGAGTTCGCGCTCGGGCTCGCGCCCGTGCATGCGGGTCCGTAGGGTTCAATGGCGATGACCACCTTCGCCGTGCTGCCGATCAAGACGCTGGACTTGGCCAAGCGGCGGCTGGCCGACGAGCTGGACGTCGGCACCCGTCGTGCCCTGGTGGAGGCGATGTTCTCCGACGTGCTGGTGGCGCTGCGGCGGACGCTGCTGATCGACGAGGTACTGGTGGTCTCGGCCGACCGTAGCGCCCAACGAATCGCCGGTGGCTACGGCGCCCAGGTCGCCGACGACGACGACGGCGGCCACAGCAAGGCCGCCGCGCGCGGGATCGCGCAGGCGCTGGAGTCTGGCGCGACACGCGCGCTGCTGGTCCCGGGAGACTGCCCGCTGATGGACTCCGGCGAGCTGGACCAGTTGCTCTCGCGACCGACCCAGGCGCCATCGGCGCTGATCGTGCCCGACCGCCACGGAACTGGCACGAACGCGCTGCTGCTGACCCCGCCGGGCGCATTGGCGCCGTCGTTCGGGCCCGGCAGCCACGAGCGCCACCACGCCGACGCGTTGCGCGCCGGCATCGCTGCCGAGACCGTGCAGGTGCCTTCCCTGGCGCTTGACGTCGACACGCCCGCGGACCTGATCGCCGCGCGCGAGCAGCTCGACGAGACCCGCGGCGGCGCTGCCCACACACGCGGGATGCTGCGGCAGCTGTCGCGCAGCTTCACCTGACTCCAGCCAACCGAGACACCGTGGCGCACCAGATCACCGCGACCGCGCTCGCCGG
>JBOGYE010000065.1:0-3963 GCA_050696635.1 Solirubrobacteraceae bacterium
CCACCTCTATGTCCTGCCGGCGCTGATTCGGCGCGAGCGGCCCGACGCGTTCCTGCACCACTTTGTGCACATCCCATGGAGCCAGTCCGATTCCTGGCGGGTCCTGCCCACGCCGATCCGCCGCGAGATCTATGACGGCATCCTCTCCAATGACATCATCGGCTTCCACACCCGCTCCTACCGCCGCAACTTCCTTCAGTGCTGCGAGGACCTGATGGACCTTGAGGTCGATCACGAGGCGGGCGTGGTCAGAGTCGGCACGCGGGAGGTGTGGGTCCGCGCCTATCCGCTGCCGATCGATTCGCGCGCGATCCAGGCCGTCGCCGCCCGTCCCCGCGTGACCGAGTTTGAAGCCGAGCTGCTGCGCCGCCGGCGTGACCATCTGATCCTGCGGGTCGACCGCGCGGATCTGAGCAAGAACATCCTGCGCGGCTTCGGCGCCTTCGACGTGTTCCTGGACCAGCACCCGGAGTTCCGCGAGCGGGTCACCTTCATCGCCCAGCTGATGCCGTCGCGGACCGACGTGCCCGAGTACGCCGAGTACCTGGAGCGGATCGAGGCGGTCGTAGCGGTCGTCAACCACCGCCACGGCTCGCCCGACTGGATGCCGATCCAGCTCAAGCTGCGCGACGACCTTGAGGAGGCGGTCGCCGCCTACAAGCACTACGACATGCTGATGGTCAACGCGATGTTCGACGGCATGAACCTGGTCGCCAAGGAAGGCCCGATGGTCAACGAGCGGGCCGGCGTGTCGGTGCTGTCAGAGAACACGGGCGCGCATGAGGAGCTGGGCGAGTTCTCGCTGTCGGTCAACCCGTTCGACATCCAGGAGCTCGCCGACTCGATCCACGCCGCGCTGACGATGCCCAAGCGCGAGCGCCGCCGCCGGCACGACGGGCTGGTCTCGATCGTCACCGCGCGCAACCCGGGCGACTGGATCGACGACCAGCTCGCCGACATCCGCGCCAAGCAGGCCTCGCTCGCGCAGACGTCGGCGTAGCGGCGCCGGCCATCCGCTCGGCGTAGCGTCGCGGGCCACCCGCTATAGTCGCCGCCGCCCGACGAAGGGCCTCTCGCCATGCCCACGCCGCCACGCGTATACGACCTGATGCTGGTCCTCTCGACCGCCGCCGAGGACGACCGCCGCGCCAAGATACTGGAGGCGGTGGCGACGCAGATCGCCGACGCCGGCGGCAAGGTCGAGCGCCAGGACGACTGGCATACGCGGACGATGGCGTACGAGATCGACCACCAGGGCGAGGGCGAGTATCACCTGCTGCAGCTCACCGGCCCGACCGAGCTGCTCGAGTCGCTGTCGCACAACCTGCGGATCGACGATGCCGTGTTGCGTTTCCGGATCATCAGGGTCCTGCCCGGCACGCCGCCCGCACCGGACCCACCGCCGGCGGCGCTCGCCGGGGCTGCCGCGAGCGGTGCCCCCGCCCCAGCCGAGGCGCCGATCGAGCGCTGAGCAAGGGCGCCGGGGCGTCCTTCGTCACGGCTGCGTGACGGCTCTGGCACTTTTCTGTGCCAGTTTCCGCCAAGGCCACGGGTTGCCGTCTGGGGCGGCCATAGACTCGAAGGCGAGCCTTCACCGCTTTGAAAGGAGCCAATCAGATGGCCGCAGGAAACATCAACCGGGTGATCATCACGGGCAACCTCACCAAGGACCCCGAGCACCGTTCGATCGCGGCGACCGGCAACTCGGTCTGCACGCTGCGCGTCGCCTGCAACGGCCGGCGCAAGACCCCCGAGGGCCAGTGGGTGGACCAGCCCAACTACTTCGACGTGACCGTCTGGGGGCCACAGGGCGACAACTGCGCAAAGTTCCTGCGCAAGGGGCGCGGGGTCGCGATCGACGGGCGCCTGCAGTGGCGTGAGTGGGACGACAAGGACACCGGCAAGAAGCGCCAATCGGTCGACATCGTCGCCGAGTCCGTCCAGTTCCTCGGCGCCCGCGAGGACGGCGCCGGGAGCGACAACGGGAGCGGCTTCTCGTCGAGCGTGCGCGCCGCGGAGAGCGACGTTCCGATCGGCACCGGCGACTTCGAGCGCGTCCCGGTCAACGCCGGCGCGGGCTCGACGGCCGACGATGACATACCGTTCTGAGCCTGGACAACTCTCGACACGCTAGGCTGGACTGAGTGGCAAAGCAACGCAGACGACCGGTGCGCCGGCGCGACCGCAAGGGTGGAACGACTTCGTCGCGCCGCAAGTCGTGCCCGTACTGCCGTGAGAAGATCGAGCAGGTCGACTACAAGGACCTGTCGCTCCTGCGCCGGTTCATCTCCGACCGCGGCAAGATCCGCTCACGACGGATCACCGGCGCCTGCCGGCGCCACCAGAACCAGGTGGCCCGTGCGGTCAAGCGAGCCCGCGAGTTGGCGCTGCTGCCGTATGTGGCCGAGGGCAGCGGTGGCGATCGCGATCGCGATCGAGACCGCGGTCGCGGCGACCGCGATCGAGACCGCTGACGCCAGGCTGAGGCTGAGGCGATGCCGCAGGCGATTCTGCTCAAAGATGTCGAGTCGCTGGGCGGGCGCGGGGCGGTGGTCGACGTGTCGGCCGGCTACCTGCGCAACTTCCTGCGCCCGCGCGGCCTGGCCGAGCCGGCCACGGACGCGTCGATCCGGATCGCCCGCCGCCGTCAGGAGGACGCCGAGCGGGCCGCGCGCGAGGCGCAGGAGCGCCTGCGCGAGAGCGCGTCGGTGCTCGGGCGTACGGTGCTGACGATCCCGCAGCAGGCGGGCGAGGACGGTCGCCTGTTTGGCTCTGTGACGACGCAGGACATCGCGGACGCAATCCGCGACGCGCGCGGGCTCAAGCTCGACCGCCGAAAGATCCACCTCGACGAGCCGATCCGCAACGTCGGCACCTACATGGTCGTGATCGAGATCGCCGACGAGGTGACGGCGACCGTCAAGGCCATGGTCGTCGCTGCATAGCGCGGCGCCAGCGTCGTTTCGGCCCGGCCCGGCGCGGCGCGCCAGCACATCACACAGCGCAGGTTGCGCTGGCAATCTCAAGCGCGCCCACGCCGCTGCGAGCGTGCGGGCATCGGAATGGACAGCCGGCTGTCAATCTCAAGCGCACCCGCGCCCAGGCCCGCGCGCGCGTCTCAGATTGACAGCATGCAGAGCCGCGGGGGCGCAGAGCCGCCGAGGCGAAGCGCCGCGGGGGCGGGGAGCGCCCTCAGCGGCGAACCGTGAACGTGGCAGATCCGAACGGCGGGTACACCCGCGCCTGAGTCTGGACTGACACACGCTGACTCGGTACCTGCCGCCCAGGCACCAGGGTCGGCGGTGCCCCCGAGGGATGCTGAATGACCGGCCGCGCAGAACGGGCACGACGGACCGGCTGCGCAGCGTGGCGGACAGGCCGTCCGCGCCGAGGCAGGTGCGACCGCTCGGACCGGTGGCGTTCAACCGGTAGACGGCGAAGCTGAGCAGGTTGCGCCAGCAAGCGACGAACCGCGTATGGGGCCCACCGACCGCCGGCACCAGGCTGACCGGGTTCGGCGTGGCCGGATCCCGCTGCGCCGCCCGCGAGCGCGCCGTCTGCGGTGCCGCCACGAACGGCTCGGCGGTCTGAACCGCCGCAGTGGGCCTGCCGATGCGCCTGAGCACGCGCCCATCCGCGCCGTACCAGACCATCGGCAGTAGGCCCGGCAGCAGCCCGTGCACCCGCACGGCGGCGATGTTGCCGTAAGCGGGCACCACGGCGTAGGAACCGCGCCAGCGCAGGCGAGTGCAGGTCGGCGTAGATCTGCGGCCGGCGCAGAACGCCGAGGATTCGGTACAGGGGGCGGAGCTGGGGCGGGACGCCGGCAGGAACCGACACGACCGAGCGCTGCGCGGACCCGACGGTCGGGCGGCCGGGTTGGCGGCCCAGCTGGCTCACGACCACGGCGGCGACGGCGAGCGTGACGGCGACCGCCAGCGCGAGCGGCAGCGCGTGCAGGCC
>JBOGYE010000066.1:0-8728 GCA_050696635.1 Solirubrobacteraceae bacterium
TCGCAGACGACCTCGCTCGCGCGGTGATCGCCTGGTCGTTTATGTCGTTGACGTTCTTGTTGCCTCGCGCGATCGCCGAGCCCGACAGCGTTTCGTCGGACACGCAGTCTGCTCGCGCGAGCCCGGAACCGCGCTCGCTGGTCGCACACCGCCTGCGGGTGGCCGCGGACCATCCGACCGCGAAGCTGCCGGCACTGCGAGATCTCGCCGACCAAGTGCATGATCAGTGCTCGCATCAATGGGGCAAGCACCAGCTCGCGCTCGCGCCCGCGTTCCGTCATACCCACAACCACAACGAGCGGTGACCCGGCAGCGCACCTCACGCGCGAGGGCACGCCAGAGTGCCGCAACGTCGCCGCCCGAGCGGCCTGCGTTGCCAGTGCCACATTTTGGGCCCCGGCCTGCTGAAGGAGCGCTCCGGCGGCCGGAATCGATGCATCTGCGGCTGTGCCGGACTGCGTAGAAGCAGGTCTATCCCGATCGCTGGCTACGGCGAGACCGCCCGACTCGGTAGCGTGCAACGCATGCCGATCAAGCTCGAGAATGTCGGTATTGCCGTCCGTGACCTCGAGGCGGCGATCGCGTTCTTTACCGACCTTGGTTTGACCGTCCTGGGCCGCGACACGGTTAGTGGCGAGTGGACCGACACCGCCGTCGGCCTCGACGGCAACCACGCAAACATCGCCATGCTCCAGACCCCAGACGGCAACGGCCGCCTCGAACTGTTTGAGTACATCCACCCCGACGCGATCGAGACGAAACCCACCCGGCCCAACGAGATCGGCATGCACCGCGTCGCCTTCTCGGTCGACGACATCGACCAGGCGCTCAAGATCGCGGCGAGGCACGGCTGTCACCCGCTGCGCGGCGTGGCCACCTACCGAGACGTCTACAAGCTCGCCTATGTCCGCGGCCCCAGCGACATCATCGTGATGCTCGCCGAGGCGCTGAACGAGAGCTAAACGCAGGTCGACCGTCTCGCGAGACAGCCCGCCTGGGACGCGAACGTGCGCCTGGGGGCATTCCTCCCGGTTCCGCTCAGTCGCCGCCGCGGCAGCCTGCCGCCGGCTGCCGCACATCGGCCGAGTCGAAGGGGACGTGCTGCCAGCGGTGCCGGCCGCGAGCTGGCACTGGGCGTGCGATATTGCGGACGTCTCGACCGTCCCAGTTCCGCGATGGCGCCGTGATCGCGGCTTTTCGGGCTGTTCGTAACTCGGGCACTCGCGTCGTCGCCGGTTGGGTAGCCTGGCCCGGGGAGTGCCGCTCGGCCTCTCGCGCGCTTCAGGGCAGAAGTGGGAGGCGTCAAGTCGGATTGGGTCGCGGGCCGGACTGGCAGACTGCGGCGGGCACGGCGCGGACGCTACGGGTACGGCGGCGCGATGCGCGAGCGGGGTGCTCATGTGCTTCTTACTCGGGTGGCTGGCTGCGTCGTGCTGTGGCCAGCAGAAGGCCGGCGATGGCGGCGCTGAGCGCGACTGCACCGACGGCGGTGGCGAGCAGGGCGCTGCCGTGGGCGGCGGCGTGGCCGACCAGCAGCGCGGTTCCGCCGATCGCGGCGATCTCTACCAGCAGCCACGGCGCGATCAGGATCGGGAGCAGCGCCCAGCCCAGAGGGTTAGACGGGTCGACGTTCAGCCACGAGGGGTCGATCCGGCCGCGGCGACGGGCTGCCAGCGAGACGGTCAGGACCGCAACGCCGATGGTTGTCACCAGCAGCGTGGGCGCGAGCGCCAGCGCTGCCGGTGTGAGTGCTCGGACGATCACCAAGCCGACGATCGTGGCCGCGCCGATCCCCGCCAACAGCAGCGCTGGCAGCAGGCAGTGGGCGACGAGCACCCGGGCGAACGTCCAGCCGAGCATCAGCCGGCTGCGCTCGGGCACGTCGACGTCGATGCGAAGCGGCTCGCTCAGGCGCGCGGCGGCGAAGTAGATCGCGACCGCGCCGAGCACCGCGGGCAGCGGCCGTCCGGGATGGGTCACAAGCTCCCAGGTTCCAGCGGCCATCAGCGCAGACGCCCATCCCGCGCGCGCTCGGTCGCGCCCGAGCGCCAGCGCGTCGCGCCACAGGATCGCCCACCGCGCCTGGCGAGGCCGCCGCCGAAACCAGCGGCGCTCGGCGCGCAGTGCGGGCAGCGCGGTGCGAAGCGTGACGCTGGCGGAGCGGTAGTCGAGCATGACCGTCGAGGCCACGAGGCCGCTGCGGGTCTGCGCGCGCGCCAGAAACGACTCGCGGCTGCCGGCGCCGGCGTGCTGGCGAGCGAGCACTGTGATGGCGGTCGCGGCACCGAGCAGCGCGATCATGGCCAGCGGCCAGCCCGTGCGAGGGCGTCACACTTTCTGTGTAAGCGCTGTGGTTAACGTAGCAGGGGCTCCTGTTAGTGTCAACTAGTGACAGTTAGATTGCAGTGTCAGGGATGCGGTCGCCGAAGTGGATTCGGAATGCGGTCAGGGCCGAGCGCCAGTTGTAGGTGTGGCGCCACTTGCGTTGCGCGCGGGTGATCGCGAGATACAAGAGCTTGCGGGCGGAGTCCTCGTCGGGGAAGCTGCCGCGGGTCTTGATGATCTTGCGGATCTGACGGTTGAGCGCCTCGATGGTGTTGGTCGTGTATACCGCTCGGCGGAGATCTGGGGGAAACGCCAGGAACGGGACGATCCGCTCCCAGTGCTCGGTCCAGCTGGCCGAGATCATCGGATACTTGGCGTCCCAGCGTTCGGCGAACGCCTCCAGGTGCTCCCAGGCGTGGTCACGGTCAGTCGCGGTGTAGATCGTCTTGAGGTCTTGGGCGACCGCGCGCATGTCCTTGTAGGGGACGAAGCGCAGGCTGGAGCGCACCAGGTGCACCAGGCAGGTCTGCACCCAGGCGTCGGGGTAGACGGCCTCGATCGCCTCCGGGAAGCCGGTCAGGCCGTCCACGCAGCAGACCAGCACGTCGCCAACGCCGCGGGTCTTCAGGTCGGTGAGCACCGCCAGCCAGAACTTGGCGCCCTCGGTCTTTTGAAACCAGATCCCGAGCACGTCGCGCTCGCCCTCGAGGTTGACTCCGATCGCCAGATAGCAGGCCATGTTGCGGACCGCTTGGCCGTCGCGGATCTTGACGATCAGCGCGTCCAGATACAGGATCGGGTAGATCGCCTCCAACGGCCGACTCTGCCAGGCCTTGGCGTCCTCCAGCACTGAGGCGGTCACCCGGCTGACGGTCTCGCGGCTGACCCCGGGCCCGTAGAGGTCGGCCATGTAGGTCTCGATCTCGCGGGTCGTCATCCCGCCGCCATACAGCGCGATGATCTTCTCATCCAGGCCGGCCAGCCGCCGCTGGCCCTTGCGGACAAGCTGAGGCTCAAAGCGGCTCTTGCGATCCCGGGGCGTGTCGATCTTGACCGGGCCGTGATCTGTAAGCAGCGTCTTGGGAGTTCCGCCGTTGCGGCTGTTGCCAGCACCGCCCGGCGGCGCCTGCCCGGCGGGATAGCCCAGATGCTCTGACAGCTCCTCGCCCAGCGCCCGCTCGACCACCCGGCGCGTGAGCTCGCCCAGCACGCCGCCCGAGCCCAAAAGCTCGGCCTCAGAGCGCTTGCCGGCCACCAGCGAGCCGATCACCGCGTCGATCAGGCGCTCAGACGTCTGCTCGTCCAACTCGCCGTCGGCGAGCCCGTCCAGCACCGCCTCAGCCAGCTGCGCTCGCTCGGCCTCGCCCAGATCCCCGATCGCCGCCCGCCACCGTCGCTGCTCGACGGCCGACTCGACCAGCTCCTCGCTGATCTGCGCACGGCTCTTGCCCAGCACCGCGTCGACCAGATCCTCGCTGTAGCCGACCGGTCCCGGTGCTCTGAACAGCTCTCGCCGGGGCGCCGACGGCTCGCCCAAGGGCTCGCCGCCGGCGCCACCCAGGTCAAGACCAGCTCGCTGGAAAGACTTCTTCTTCTCTTGGGACTGATGTGTTGAAGGCATGCGTTCTCCATTCGCTCATGCCTTACACAGACCTTGTGACGTTCCCGCCCGTGCTGCCGGTCAGCGGCGCGATCGTCCAACCCCAAGGCCCTGACCAAAAGCCAGCAAGCCGCCCCGCAGAGCCGGCAAGCCCCGCGGCCAGCAGCGCTCCCGCGAGCGCCACCGCCAGTGGTGAGAAACGTCGCACCAGCACCGCAAGGCGACGGGAGGACTCAACCAGCCAGCTGACTGCCGTCACCAGCACGGTGAAGGCAGCCAGCGACGCTACCCATGCCGCTGCCCGGACCGCGCCGGGATGCGCTCCCGCGCCCGACACCACCAGCACCAGCACGACCCCGGCGATCAGGATCCCAGCGCCCGCGCCGACAGCCAGCGACCGGTCGAGCTTGGGGCGAACCAGCGCGTCGATCGCCAGCGGCGCGGTCAAGAGCAACGCCACATCAGCTGCTCGAAACGACACCGGCCCCTGCCAGACACCGAACCGCGCGCCAGCCAGCAGCGCCAACGCCAGCACCGCCGGTCCGAACGCCGCGACCTGCACGATCGTCAGACCGCCCGCCACCGCGACCGCGATCGCGCGGCCGCCAAGCGCTCCAAACACCGCGCAAAAGATCACGGTCACATAGATCTGATAGGCCGTCAGCCGGCGCCGAGCACGACGGGCGCCAAGCAGCCGCCGCGCCGCCCGCGCACGCTCACGCGCCCGTGCTAGCTCCTGCGCTGACACCGCCACAGCCCACCCTCCTCGACCGCGAGCTGATCGACGATCCGCTCATAGGGGCCCTGCGCGACCATCACCCCGTCAGCCAACAGCACCGCACGATCGGCCACGCCACGAGCAAACGCCAGCTGATGCGTGGTCAAAAGCACCGCCGCGCCGATCCGCTTGCACCCCAGCAGCACCTCGCGCAGCATCCCCTGAGAGCCGGGATCCAGGCCCACGACCGGCTCATCCAAGACGAGCAGGTCAAACGGTCTGACTAGCGCGCACGCCAACGACAGCTTCTGACGCATCCCGCGCGACAGCTCGCCAGGACGCGAGTCGCGCCGGCCCGCAAGACCGAGTCCATCCAGCAGCGCGTCGATCCGTTCGTCCAGGCCCTCGCCAGCCACGCCATGAGCGACCGCGACCAGCTCCAAATGCTCACCCACCGACAAATCGTCATACAAAAGCGGCGTGTCAAGCATCACCGCCACCGACGCCCGAGCCCGCACCGCATCAGGCTCGCAGTGCACGTTCGCGCCCTCGATCTCCACCACCCCCGCCGAAGGCTCAAGCAGCCCGGCGATCAACCGCACCGCCGTCGTCTTGCCCGACCCGTTGCGGCCCACCACCGCCACGCACTCCCCCGCCGCGACATCGAGATCCAACAAGCGCAACGCCTCAAAGCCCCCGTAGCTACGAGACAGGCCACGAACCGCCAGCGCAGACGCAGACATCGACACCAGACGCTACCGCTCCTCGTTCCGGCATGCCAGATAGGCACGGACGGCACAGGGCCTCGCGTCGCGTACAGCAGGACGGCCGCCTCAAGCATCAGCGCGCACCCTCAGCATCCGCCCAGACTCCACACCAGAGCGTGGCGGGGCGCACTCAGCCACCGTATCCTGGGTCAATGCGGCGGTGCACGGTTTCGGTCGCGCTGGTCGTAGCGGCCTTCGCGTCGTTTGGGGGCTACGCACTCCACCGAGATCTACGACCGCCACCCTTGCTGTTTCGTCGGGGTGCTCGACCACGTCCGCCAGCTTCCTGGCCAGGCCTGCGCCGACGTCCGGGCCCTTACCATCGCCTTCCCCCGCTACAGGCGGTGTAACCACGCTGATGAGCCCGCGGCTTGAAGACGGGACCGTCTACGTCGGTGAGCTCAGCCGGCTCGCCTACGACCCTGACGAGGACAAGGTGCAGTGCCACCTGTGCGGTGGCTGGTATTCCGCCATCGGAAGCTCTCACCTGCGCCGCCAGTGCCGTGTTCGGCCGGGCGCTGAGCGCCCACACCAGCCTACAAGCGCGACTGGCCGGCGTTGCCCAAAGCGCGGAGGAACACGCCCACGCCCTGCAGCACCTACACCAGGCCGGCATCGCACCCAACGGCGTACGGGCCAACGCCGCCTGGCGGCCACCCCCAGAGCTCTCACGAGACCTTCCGCGACCTGGCTCACAAGAGCCCTGGCAGGCGCTTGACCGCTCCTTCGAAGCACTCCTCGCGGCGATCGACGACCCTCACGCCAGCTTCGCTGACCATGCTCGCGCCTACGCCGAGGTTGGACGAGCGTCACGCCAGATCTCCCACGAACTCGCTGGCGCCTCCACACTGGAGATGGCCGCCGGCTGCTCGTTCTGCGCCAAAGACCGCACCGAAGTCGCCCGCCTCATCGCCGGCCCGGGCATTTACATTTGCGACGAGTGCATCGCTCTCTGCGTCGAGATCATGGAAGAGCAACGCGGCCCGGACTGGCGCGAGGAGACCAAGAAGCGCCTCGACGCAGGCGACGACCAAAGCTGAGCATTCCAGCTCCGCAATCCGCTCGATGGCCGCTTGGTCGGCAGGCGGAGGAAGCGATCGCACGGTGGAGACGATTCTCCGGAAGCGTGCACGAGCGCCTGGTCGCCAATCCACTCGTGCGGTCGTCGGGTCGTTGTCTGAGCGAAGCAATCGTGTCCCCCACTGGCAGCCAACCGCGACGTTGCGCCTGGTAGCCGAGGGGTCCCAACCGTTTTCGTCTCGCAACAGTTCGTTCGCGTTCTCGGCGGGATCATCATCAATCGATACCGGCCGCGCGCTAGCGGCCAACCCTGCGGGCCGGATATCTTGCGAACGCTGAAATGAGTGGATTCCCGACGTTGCCGACGAAGCTGGTTTTGATAAGCCGGGAGTCCGGTGAGGTGCGCGGGCAGATCGAGATCGTGGGCGGCGACCTCGTGCCATCAAACGTGTTCGCTCGAACCGCGATACAGGATGCCGAGCGCCGTGGGCTCTCTACGCGCCCGAGAGTCGACTTTCTTCGCCGGTTACATGCGGACCTGCGGTCGGATCGTCACGTCAGCGCCGGACTCATCCCATACCGGCCCGAAGTCCGGAAGAGCCGACGTCGCTCGACGATGCTCGAGCAACTGTATCTGCAGGATCTCGGCTGGCATGGCGTATCCCGCGGAGGCCGGGTCGCTTATTGGGTTCGCCCGGAGGACGATCCGCGTGACTCGGTCCAGCGTTTCTCGCACGAGGAGGCCGTGGCACTTGCGAGACTCCCCAGTGATCCCGACGAACTCGAGAGCTGGGCGGCGCCATACGAGCCGGTGCAGTTCGACAATGAGCCGGCTCATTCCGAGGAGCCCGCCGAGGCATCAGCGAACGACACCGAGACCGACTCCCTAGTCCGTCCGCGGCGGCGATTGGTGTCGCTAGGCCCGGCTGAGCGCCGGGCGGTCGAGGAGCGCGCAGTCGCCGTTGCGTCAGAGTTGCTGAATTCCGAAGGCTGGACCGTCAGGGATGTCGGGGCGACGCACAGCTACGACCTGCATTGCACGCGATCCGACGGGACGCTGCTTCTTGCCGAGGTCAAGGGAACAACCCAGCCGCTGCGGGAGATCGTCCTAACGGCCAACGAGGTAGAAGTGGCGCAGCGGTACCATCCATCAACAGCTCTCTTTGTGGTCCACGGCATCACGCTGACCACCGGAGAGAATGGACCCCAGGCGACGGGCGGGCTCATCCACGAGGAGCGGCCCTGGCGTCCTGATCCCGACCGGCTTCGACCCACCACCTACGCCTACAGGCTCTGACTTCGTCGTGGTCCGACACCAACTCGCGGCGAACAGAACCGCGTCGCCGTCGCGCTCGTCGGCTTCGGCTTCTCGTGTTGCCGAAGCGATCGTGACGATAGCGCGCCAGGGCGGCCGCCTCACGCCTAGGACCGACGATGTCGTCGGGGTGTGCCAACGACGCCGGCTCCGACTCTCTCCTGGCTGGGTGGAGTGCCTTTGTGCAGGCTGGCTCGGGAGATGCTGCGAACAACCCGCGGATCGCAGTGCGTGAGCCCGGCTCGCAAACTCGCTCGCGTTACTCGTCTCCTGGCGCCGGTTGAACCCAAAGAGGTACCGGTTCCTTCCCAAGCTCCTCGCGCGCGATGTTGATAAAGGCCTCGCGCCCTGCCACTAAGCGCCGGATGGTGTCGTCGAGCGCGTGCTGCTGCTCCGTCGTCCACTCGAGCCCCTGGACAGTCGTGCCGAGCTTCCCGCGGGCGTTACCCGTCTCTGTCGCCGTGCCCAGCAAGTCGCCGCATGCATTCACCAGTTCCGTTGCGGCATCGACTGCAGCGCGCGAGCCGATGATCTGGATCCTCGACCAAGCTTGGGTGATGGGCTCGAAGCCTTGTGCGAACCAGTCGTGGAACTCCATCGGATCAGCCGGTCGCCGGAGACGAAGGGTTACGTCAAGACCCTCCTTGAGCCCCGACCGAGCCCGCATCGTCTCGCGAAGCGTCCGAGCGAGGACGGCGAACGACAGTGAGTGCGTAATAAGCTCGAAGTACGATTCGGTCCTTTCGGCCAACGCGGCAGCTCGATCACGATGCCGCTGCTGCCACCAAAGCCCGCCGAAGCCGAGGAGTCCTGTTCCCAGCGCAGCGACCACCGGTGCCCAAGCCGACATGTCGGCAGCCTACTGCGACGTCCTGACGTCGCCTGCCGCTCGCGACACTTGGAACCACGGGAGCACCGTGCCGGGCCCGTGACCGCCACGACGAACGGCCGCGGACCCCCACGTCGGTGACTCGCCAAGGCGA
>JBOGYE010000067.1:0-6331 GCA_050696635.1 Solirubrobacteraceae bacterium
GCGACGATCAGAGGGAGCCCCGGCCCGAGCGGGCGCGCGCCGATGAGCCGATCGCGATCGTCGGGATGGCCTGCCGCTACCCGGGCGGCGTGCGCTCGCCCGAGGACCTGTGGCAGCTGGTGGCCACCGGCACAGACGCGATCGGGGAGTTCCCGACCGACCGCGGCTGGGACCTTGAACGGCTGATCGACACCGACGCCAACCGGCCGGGGACCAGCTACGTGGGCCGCGGCGGGTTCATCGCCGACGCCGACCAGTTCGACGCCGAGCTGTTCGGCATCTCCCCACGCGAGGCGCTGGCGATGGACCCCCAGCAGCGGCTGCTGCTGGAGTGCTCCTGGGAGGCGCTGGAGCACGCCGGGATCGACCCGCTGAGCCTGCGCGGCTCAGACACCGGCGTGTTCGCCGGGCTGATGAGCCAGGACTACGGGCCGCCGCTGCACCAGCCCGATCCGAGCTGCGCCGGCTATGCGCTGACCGGCACCGAGGCCAGCGTGACGTCCGGCCGCGTGTCCTACGTGCTGGGCCTGGAGGGACCGGCGATCTCGGTCGACACGGCATGCTCGTCGTCGCTGGTGGCGCTGCACCTGGCCTGCCAGGCGCTGCGCGCCGGCGAGTGCTCGATGGCGATCAGCGGCGGCGCCGCCGTGATGTCGAGCCCGGGGATCTTCGTCGAGTTCTCCGCTCAGCGCGGGCTGTCGCCCGACGGGCGCTGCCGCGCGTTCGGAGCGGACGCCAACGGAACCGGCTGGAGCGAGGGCCTCGGGGTGCTGGCGCTCGAGCGGATGTCGGTCGCCGAGCAGCGCGGGCACCGGGTGCTGGCGCTGATCCGCGGCAGCGCCGTCAACCAGGACGGCGCCTCAAACGGCCTCACCGCGCCGTCCGGGCGCTCGCAGGAGCGCGTGATCGGCGCGGCGCTGGCCAACGCCGGCCTGGCGCCCGCGGATATCGACGCGGTCGAGGCGCATGGCACCGGCACCACGCTCGGCGACCCGATCGAGGCCCAGGCGCTGATCGCCGCCTACGGGCGCCGGCGCGACGGGGCGCCGCCGCTGCGGCTGGGGTCGTTGAAGTCCAACATCGGCCACACGCAGGCCGCCGCGGGCGTCGGCGGCTTGATCAAGATGGTCGCGGCTCTGCAGCACGAGACGCTGCCGGCGACGCTGTGGGCGCAGCGGCCGTCGCCCCACGTGCAGTGGCACGACGGCCGGCTCGAGCTGCTGACCGAGGCCGTGCCCTGGCCGGCCGGCCCGCGCACCCGCCGTGCTGGGATCTCCTCCTTCGGCATCTCGGGCACCAACGCCCACGTGCTGATCGAAGAGGCACCGCCGCAAGCGGCCGCCGCCGCGCCCGGGAGCGGCGCCGCGGTGCTGCCATTCATGATCTCGGGATCGAGCGAGGATGCGCTGCGCGCCCAGGCGCAGCGGCTGGCCGACCACCTCGCCCGCCATCCAGACCTGGATCCCGCCGCCGTCGCCGCCACGCTCGCGCACGGGCGCGCGCATCTGAGCCACCGCGCCGTCGCGATCGCCGCGGGCCTGCCCCAATTCAGCCAAGACCTGATCGAGGGCACGGCCCACCACGACCGGCGCCCCGCCTTCATCTTCCCCGGCCAGGGCTCGCAGTGGGACGGGATGGCGATGGCGCTGTGGGAGGCCTCGCCGGCGTTCGCCGACGCGATGCGGGACTGCGCGGCCGCGCTTGGGCGCTACGTGGACTGGTCGCTGGAGGAGGTCCTGCGCGGCGCCGCCGGCGCGCCGACGCTCGAGCGGGTCGACGTGGTGCAGCCGGCGCTGTTCGCCGTGATGGTCTCGCTGGCGGCGCTGTGGCGCTCGCACGGCGTGCTCCCGGCCGCGGTCGCCGGCCACTCGCAGGGCGAGATCGCCGCCGCCCACGTCGCCGGAGCGCTGTCGCTCGACGACGCCGCGCGCGTCGTGGCCCGGCGCAGCCAGGTGCTGCGCGAGTTGCTGGCGGGAATGGGCGGCATGGTGTCCGTCGGCGCATCGACGCAGCGCCTGGAGGGGTACGTCGAGCTGGTCGAAGGGAGCGTCTCGCTGGCGGCCGTCAACGGCCCCTCCGCGACCGTCGTGTCGGGCGAGCCCGCGGCGCTCACGCGCCTGATCGCGCTGGCCGAGGCGGACGGGGTCCGCGCCAAGCTGCTGCCGGTCGACTACGCCGCGCACTCGGCGCAGATCGAGGTCATGCGCGAGCGGCTGCTGGAGGAGCTCGGAGACGTCGATCCGATGCCGGGCGAGCTGACGCTGTATTCGACGGTCACGGGCGAGCCGCTGGACACGACCGTGATGGACGCCGACTACTGGTATCGCAACCTGCGCCAGACGGTCCGCTACCAGCAGGCGGTCAACGCGATGACCCGCGACGGGATCAACGCCCTGATCGAGATCAGCCCCCACCCGGTGCTGGCCACCGCGACCCTGGAAACGATCGAAGCCACTCACCCCGAGATTCCCGTTCTGGCCTCACTACGACGCCAGGACGGCGGCCTGCAACGCTTCACCAGATCGCTGGCCGAAGCACACACCACCGGCATCACGGTCGACTGGACCCCCCTGATCGACAGCACCGCACGCGCCCCGCTACCCACATACGCCTTCCAACGCCGCCGCTACTGGCTGACCGCAAACCACAACACCAACAACCCCCAAAGCGTCGGGCAAGCGCCCGCCCAGCACCCCCTGCTCGACGCCGCCATCAACCTCGCCGCAGGCCAAGGAACGATCTTCACCGGCAGCCTCTCCCTCCAACGCCACCCATGGCTGGCCGACCACGCCCTGCTTGGCCAAGCCCTATTGCCCGCCACCGCACTACTCGAGCTCGCGCTGCACGCCGCCCAGCACACCGCCACACCACACATCGACCAGCTCACCATCACCCAACCACTGCCCCTGGACCACGACCACCCCGTCGCGATCCAGCTCACCGTCACCGGCCCTGACCTCCACGGTCACCGCCAACTGACGATCCACTCCCAACCACACAACAGCGACACCTTCACCCAACACGCCACCGCCACCCTCACCCCAACACAACCCTCACCCCAACCCCACCCCACCCCACCCCCGCCGGACTCCAGCGCCGAACTGGACATCGACACGCTCTACCAACGCCTCGCCGCAGCCGGGTACGAGTACGGCGACGCGTTCCAGGCGCTGCGCGCACTCTCGGGCGCCGGCGACGAGCGCCTGGCAGAGCTCGGCCTGGACGACAGGCTGGCCGCCGCCGCCGGCGACTACCTGATCCATCCCGCCCTCGCCGACGCGGCCCTGCAGGCGGTCGTCGTGGCCGGCCTCGACGCCCAGACCCCGGGGCGCCCGCTGGTGCCGTTCGCGTTCTCGGGCGTCCGCATCGGCAAGCCCGGTGCGTCCCGTGCCCGCGCGCGACTGCGCCGGGCCGGCGACGGCTGGAGCGTTGAAACGGTCGACGAGTCGGACGCGCCCCTGCTGTCGATCGAGTCGGTGACGATGCGCGCGATCGACCCCGGCGCGCTCGGCGCCGGCGACCAGGCGACGCGCGACGCCCTGTACGAGCTGCGCTGGTCGCCGCTGGCGGCCGAGGCCGTGGCCGCCGCCACGCCGCAGGTGGTCGCACTCGGCGATGCGCCGGTGATCGCAGCGCTCGCGCCGAACGCGGCGAGCCACCGGGATCTGGAGGCGCTGCTGGAGGCGATCGACGGCGGGGCGCCGGTCCCCGACCGGGTGCTCGCGGCGCCCGCCGAGCCGGCCGGCGACGGCGACGGCGACGGCGACGGCGACGGCGACGGCGACGGCGAGCTTGCCCGCTGCGCCAACGACGTCACCCGTGACACGCTCGCCCTGTTGCAGGCCTGGCTACAGGCGGCGCCGCTCGCCTCCGCCAAGCTCGTGCTGGTCACCGACCGCGCGCTGGCGGCGGGCGAGGCAGACCGCCCTAACCTGCACCACGCCGCGCTCCCCGGCCTGATGCGCAGCGCCCACACCGAGCACCCGGGAAGGTTCGCGCTGATCGACGCCGACGGGAGCGAGATCTCGCCCGCCGCCGCTCGTCAGGCGCTGGCCGCCGATGAGCCCGAGCTCGCGATCCGCCAGGGAGCCGCGTACGCGCCGCGGCTGGCCCGCGCCGGCGGCGACGCCGCCGACGCCATGCGCGACAGCGAGCCGTGGCACATGGCGATCGGATCCCGCGGCACATTGGACAGCCTGGCGCCGGTCCCCAACCCGCGCGCGAGCGCGCCGCTGGGCCTCGGCCAGGTCCGGGTCGCCGTCCACGCCGCGGGGCTGAACTTCGCCGACGTGGTCAGCGCGCTGGGGCTGGTCGACCTCGGCGACCGGGGGATCGGCCTGGAAGGGGCCGGCAGGGTGCTCGAGGTCGCGCCCGACGTGACCGGCCTGGACCCCGGCGACCGGGTGATGGGGCTGATGCATGACGCCTTCGGCCCGGTCGCGATCGCCGACCACCGCACGTTGACGGGGATCCCCTCGGATTGGTCTTTCGCGCAGGCTGCCTCGGTGCCGGCGGCGTTCCTGACCGCCTATCACGCGCTGATCGACCTGGCCCACCTGGAGCGCGGCGACGCGGTGCTGATCCACGGCGCGGCCGGCGGGGTCGGGATGGCGGCGGTGCAGATCGCGGCCCACCTCGGCGCCGAGATCTTCGCGACCGCCCACCCGCGCAAGTGGCCGGTGCTGGAGGCGCTCGGACTGGACCGGCGCCGGATCGCGTCGTCGCGCAGCGCCGACTTTCGCGACGCGTTCCTGGCCACAACCGACGGACGCGGGATGGATGTCGTGCTGGACTCGCTGTCGGGCGAGCTGGTCGACGCGTCGCTGGACCTGCTGCCACGCGGGGGCCGCTTCGTCGAGATCGGCAAGACCGACATCCGCGACCCGGCGACGGTCGCCGCGGCGCATGCGGGGGTGCGCTACGACGCCTTCGACCTGCTGGCGGCCGACCCCGAGCGCGTCGGCGCGATGCTGGCGGAGATCGTGGCGCTGTTCGAGCGCGGCGCGCTGCGTCACCTGCCGATCGACACCTGGGACGTGCGCCGGGCCGCCGGCGCATTCCGCGTCCTGCGCGAGGCGCGACACACCGGCAAGCTCGTCCTGCGCGTGCCCCAGCCGCCGGATGCCGAGGGAACGATCCTGATCACGGGCGGGACGGGCGGCCTCGGCGCGCTCGTGGCGCGGCACCTGGCCGAGCGCCACGGCGCCAGGCATCTGCTGCTGACGGGGCGTCGCGGGCCGCAGGCGCCGGGCGCGGCCGAGCTGGTGCAGACGCTGGCCCGGGGCGGATGCGAGGCGCGGGTCGTCGCCTGCGACGTGAGCCGGCGCGATGACCTCCGGCGGCTGCTGGCGGAGATCCCGGCGCAGCACCCGCTGACGGCGGTCTTCCACGCCGCCGGCGTACTCGACGACGGCGTGCTGGAGTCGCTGGACGGCGACCGCCTGCGGCGGGTGCTGGCGCCCAAGCTCGACGCGGCGGTCCATCTGCACGAGCTGACCCGGGACCTCGAGCTGTCCGAGCTGGTGCTGTTCTCGTCCGCCGCCGGCACGCTCGGGACGCCCGGCCAGGCCAGCTACGCGGCGGCGAACGTGTTCCTTGACGCGCTCGCGGCGCTGCGCCGCTCGCAGGGGATGGCGGCGACGGCGCTCGCGTTCGGCGTGTGGGAGCGGGCGACCGGGATGACCGCGCATCTGAGCGAGGCGGGCGAGGTTCGTGCCGGGCCATTGGACATGCTGCCGCTGCCCGACGAGCTGGGGCTGGAGCTGATCGACGCCGCCCGCCGGGCCGACCGGCCGATGCTGCTGCCGATGCGCCTCGATCAGGGGGCGCTGCGCGAGCGCGCAGCCGCGCAGCTGCTGCCGGCGATCCTCTCGGACCTCGTCCGCGCGCCACCGAGCCGCCCGGCCGGACCCACTGCCACGCTGGCGAGAACGCTGGCCGCGGCGGCCGAGGCCGACCGCGATCGAATCGTCGTCGAGCTCGTGCGAACCCACCTGGCGGCGGTCCTCGGCCACGGATCCCCGCACAGCGTCGCCGCCGAGCGCCCGTTCAAGGAGCTGGGGATCGACTCGCTGTCGGCGGTCGAGCTGCGCAACCGGCTCGCCAAGGCGACCGGCGCCGCGCTGCCGGCGACGCTCGTGTTCGACCACCCCACGCCCGCCGCCGTGGCGTCGCTTGTGCGCGAGCTCGTCGAGGGCCGCACGCGCGACGATCAGAGGGAGCCCCGGCCCGAGCGGGCGCGCGCCGATGAGCCGATCGCGATCGTCGGGATGGCCTGCCGCTACCCGGGCGGCGTGCGCTCGCCCGAGGACCTGTGGCAGCTGGTGGCCAC
>JBOGYE010000068.1:0-18976 GCA_050696635.1 Solirubrobacteraceae bacterium
CCTATGACCCCGCATTCATTAAAGAGAGAGAGTGGGGTGGGCGCACGATGGCGCAGCTGGCCGACTCCGACAAGGACGCGATCAGCCACCGAGGTCAGGCGGTCCGGGCGCTGCTGGCGTGGCTGAGCGCGGATCCCGGCTGAGGCGCCCGGCGATGACCGAGGCTTCCGTGGGACAAGCCGACCAGCGGGTCAAGACGCGCGCGGCGGCGCTGTCGCTGGTGTCCAACTCCTCGCTGATCCTGATCAAGGTGATCGCGGGCACGGTCACGGGCTCGGTCGCGATCCTGACCGAGGCGGTGCACTCGAGCGTCGACCTGGTCGCCTCGGCGGTCACCTACTTCTCGGTCCGCAAGGCCGACACCCCCGCCGACGAGAGTCACCGCTACGGGCACGAGAAGATCGAGGAGCTGGCCGCGGCGGTCGAGGGAATCCTGATCCTCGTCGGGTCGGCCGTGATCGTGTTCGAGGCGATCCGACACCTGGTCAACCACGGCCGGGTGCAGAAGGTGGGCCTGGGCATCATCGTGATCGCCGTCTCGCTGGCGGTCAACGTGGCCGTCTCCACGCGGCTGTCGAGAGCCGCGCGGCGGACCGGATCGCCGGCGCTGGCCGGCGACGCGAGCCATCTCGGCACCGACGCGCTGACCTCTGCCGCGGTACTGGTCGGCCTGGTGGCCGTGGCGTTCACGAGGGCGCGGTGGATCGATCCGGTGGTCGCGCTGGTGGTCGCTACGCTGGTCGTGCGCACCGGGGTGATGCTGCTCGCACGCGCCTCGCGGGTGCTGGTCGACGAATCGCTCCCGGCGGCGGAGGTCGAGCAGATCCGGGGCGCGGTAGAGGCGCTGGCAAGCGACGGGGTGGTGGTCGGCTATCACGAGCTGCGCACCCGCCGGGCCGGGTCGCGACGGTACGTGGACCTGCACCTCCAGTTTCGCTCCGGGACCTCGCTCGAGGATGCGCACCGGACGGCGCACGAGCTCCAGGGTCGCGTCGCAGCCCAGCTCGGCGGCGCGGACGTGCTGATCCACCTCGAGCCGGAGGACCGCGTCCGTCCGGGCGAGACGCTGATCGAGCCTGGGCCCCCGCGCGTCGCCTGATCGGGCCGCGGCTCATCTCCCCGGATCGTGGGGTCCTCAGAGCAGATTGATTGCGGCCGCGACGGCGACCGCGAACGTCACGCCCGCATAGCCGAGGTACCCGTTGAGCACCAGGATCAGGACCGCCACAAGGCAGCCGAGCGCCGTCACGAGCCAGGAGGTACGACCGAGATCCACGCCCGCATTCTGGCCGGCGTCGTGGATGGCTGCAGTGGCGGCGGGCTATCGCGGCACTCGGACGCCTGTGATTTCCGCAAATTGCGGACGAATCCCTCCGCCGGATGGCGTTCCGCCGCCAGGCGGGCAAGAATGGGCGTGAGCGGTTGGCGGGGCGGGCCGTGGCCCGTCCGCAGGCCATGTTAGGTTCGATGCTTCCCAACGATGAAGGAGGAGCAGGTGACTAAATCTGAATTCGTGGACCAGGTCGCAGATCGCGCCGGTCTGACCAAGAAGGACGCCGGCGACGCGGTCGACGCGATGCTCGAGACGATCGAGAGCGCGCTGAAGCGCGGCAGCGATGTCGTGTTCTCGGGGTTTGGCAAGTTCAGCGTCTCCAGCCGCAGCGCGCGTGAGGGTCGCAACCCGGCGACGGGCGAGAAGATCCAGATCGCTGCGTCGCGGGTGCCGAAGTTCACGGCCGGGGCGTCGTTGAAGAAGGCGGTCAATTAGCCCTCGTGAGTCCTTAGGTCGCCATCGCCGCTAATGGCCGACGACGCGCGGCGGGACGCGGACAGCGCCCCCGCGCCGAGTTTTGGCGACCGCCTGGCCGAGCGGGTGCAGGCGCGGCGGTCGCAGCTGGTGCTGGGGCTCGACCCTGACCCTGCGCGCCTGTGGCCGCGCGCGCTGGAGTTGGCCGAGCGCGGGGGCGGCGGCGTTGGCGGACTTGAGCGCGGCCCGGCGATCGTCCGTGTCATCAGGGGCGCTCGCGCCAGCATCGCGTTCCCCTCCAGCGGCGGTCCCGCCGAGCGCGCGGCGCGGGCGGTCGCGGCGCACTGCCGGCTGCTGATCGAGGCCGCCGGCGAGCACTGCGTCGCGGTCAAGCCGCAGCTGGCGTGCTTCGAGCGGCTCGGCGCGCCCGGCTGGGCGGCGCTGCGCGAGGTCGTCGACGACGCCGCTGAGCGGGGCCTGCTGGTGATCGCCGACGCCAAGCGCGGCGATATCGACATCTCGGCCCGCGCCTACGGCCAGGCCTTCTTCGGGGGGGTCGATACGCCCTTCGGTCGCGTCGACGGGCTCGGCGTCGACGCGCTCACGGTTAGCCCGCTGCTGGGCCGCGACTCGCTGGCACCGCTGGTGCAGGCGGCGCGCGGTCACGCCGCGGGCTTGCTTGTGCTCGTGCGCACTTCGAATCCGGGGGCTGCGGACCTCCAGGACCGAAGGCTGGCCGAGGGGGGCACCGTCAGCGAGGTGCTGGCCCGGATCGTGCACGAGCTGGGCCAGCCGGGGATCGGGCGCTCGGGGCTGGCCGACATCGGCGCGGTGACCGGCGCCACGGCGCCCGAGCGACTGCAGGCGCTGCGCGACTTGATGCCGAGCGCGTTTCTGCTGCTACCCGGAATCGGCCCCCAGGGAGGCAGCGGTCGGGACCTGGCGCCCGCGTTCGCGCCCGGCCCGGCTGGGGGACTCGTGTCGGCCTCCCGCGCGATCGTGTATGCGTTCGCACAAGCACGGCCACCCAACAGCGCTACCCGCGGTGACCTTGGAGGTGGCGGCCCGGACCCGGCCCAGGCGGCGCGCGCCGAGGCCTCCCGCCTGCGCGAGCTGGTCTGGGACCTTTACGCCTGACCGGCCGCAACGTCACGTTCACCCAGCGCCCAGAGCGCCGGTATGATCGAGCCGGGATGGTGGCTAAGACCACGCGCTTCCTGGCTCCCATCGCGCTGCTGGCGGTGGCCTTCGGGGTCTACACGATCGTGCACTCCAACCTCGCCCCGCGGGGGGCGACCACGAGCACGGTCTCGAGCAGCCATAGCTCGATCGTCAACGCCCGTCGTCACGGCGTGCACCGCGGCCGCCGCGCGCCCCGGTTCTACACCGTGCGCAGCGGGGACACGCTGAGCGCGGTCGCGAACAAGACCAAGGTGGGGGTCGACACGTTGCTGAAGCTGAACCCCAAGCTCCAGGCCAGCCAGAACAACCTCCAGATCGGCCAGCGCCTGAGGCTGAGACGTTGACGCCAGCACGTGCGGCGCGCCTGCTCGCGACTGGGGCGTGCTGTGCGGGAGCGGCGATCCTCGTGCTCGCGGCGCCCGGGCTCGCGTCCGCCGACGCCGCGCCGCGCCCTCCGGCGCTGTCGGTCACCGGCGCCGCGCTGTACGCCCCCGCGACGGGCCAGCTCCTGTACGGGGTCAACCCGCGCCGCCGGCTGCCGATCGCGTCCACGACCAAGCTGATGACCGCGCTGATCACGCTGCGCCATGTCCATCGCCTGAGCACCGTGTTCACCCAGACCGACTGGTATCCGGCGTCCGACGACTCGCAGATCGGGCTGGTCCCGGGCGAGCGGATGAGCGTCCACGATCTGCTGATCGCGCTGCTGCTGCCGAGCGCCGACGACGCCGCCGAGGATCTCGCCTACAACATCGGCGGCGGCTCGGTGGCGCGATTCGTGGCGATGATGAACGCGCAGGCGCGCGCGCTGGCGCTGCGCGACACGCACTACTCGACGCCGATCGGGCTCGACACGCCGGACAACTACTCGAGCGCCGCCGACCTGGACCTGCTGGCCGCCTACGACATGACGCACTCTGCGTTCTTCGCCCGCGTGGTGGCGCTCGGGCACGCCGTGCTGCGCCTCGGTGACGAGGTCCGCGAGGTCGTCAACCGCGACGACCTGGTGGGCAGCTATCCGTGGATCGACGGGGTCAAGACCGGCCACACCGCGCGAGCCGGATACGTCCTGGTCAGCTCCGCCCACCGTGACGGGCTGTGGCTGGTCGGCGCCGTGCTCGGGACGGACTCCGAGCAGTCGCGGGACGTCAACGCGCTGGCGCTGATGGATTACGGGTACGCCCGCTTCCGGGTCTGGGCGCCGGTTCGGGCCGGCGAGCCACTGGCCAGGGTGCGCGTGGCCGGTCAGCCCGGCTCACGCGCGACGCTGGTCGCCGCACGCTCGTTCACGCGCGTGCTGCCGCGCACCGACCGGTTGCGCGTGCGCGAGATCGTTTCGCGGCGCCTGAGCGCCCCCCTGCCGCGGGGCGCCGTCGTCGGGCGCGCGATCGTGACCGACGGACGCAGGGTGCTGGCCCGGGTGCCTCTGGCGCTGTCTGCGGCCTTGGCGGCCTCGCCCCCGTCGGCGGGGTCGCCAACGCCGGCGACCGGCACGGCGCCGCTGGCGACGGCCGGCTACGTTAGGGTCTCGCGGGCCCTGAGGCTCGCGGCGCAGCGGTGGCGATCAAGGGAGGGTCGAGCACGCGCATGATCATCACGGTCACACTCAACGCGGCGATGGACAAGACGCTGGAGGTTCCTAGCTTCACGCCGGGCCGCCGCCATCGAACGGTCGAGCAGAAGACGATGCCGGGAGGCAAGGGGGTCAACATCGCGCGGGCCCTGAAGCGCCTCGGCCAGCCGGTGATCGCCACCGGTCTGGCCGGCGGGGCGACCGGCGCCCGGATCGTAGAGGCGCTCGACGGGGAATCGGTACTCAGCGACTTCGTTCGGATCGCGGATGAGTCGCGCACCAACACGGCCCTGCTGGATCCGACCACCGGCGTCCAGACCGAGATCAACGAGCGCGGCCCGGCGGTCTCTGTCGGCGAGCTGGACGCGTTTCGCGAGAAGCTGCTTTACCTCGCGCGCGGCGCGAGCATCTGCGTGTTCGCCGGCAGCCTCCCGCGTGGAGTGGAGCCGGGCGTCTACTTCTCGCTGATCCGCGATGTGCGCCAGCTCGGGGTGACGACGATCATCGACTCCGACGGCGAGCCGCTCCGGCTGTCGCTGCGCGCCGAGCCAGACCTGGTCTCGCCCAACGAGCTCGAGGCCGAGGAGCTCGTCGGCCACGAGTTCAACGACACCGACGACCGCGCGCGGGCGGTGGTCGAGATCACCCGCCACGGCGCGCGCGAAGCCATCATGACGGTCTCGGACGGCTGCTACGCGCGGGTTCTGCAGAGCGGCGCGCCGAGCCTGTACCGGGTGCGGATCGATGAGCAGGAGGCGCGCAGCGCCGTTGGCTCCGGAGACGCATTCCTGGCCGGCTACGTCGCGGCCCGCTACGGCGAGCGCGATGCGGAGGAATGCCTGCGGTTTGGCGTCGCCTGCGGCGCCGAGTCCACGCGCCACTTCGGGGCCGGGATCATCGATGCCGCCCGGGTGGAGCGCCTGCTCGCGGAGGTCGAATGCGAGCGCCTCGACGACGTCGTCGCCGAGATCGGCTGACCGATCTGGCGGGTGCTCGCTGCTAGGATCGGCTGCCCTCGACGCTGCTCCGCGCAGCCCTCATAACCCGTCCGCCGCGAGCCCTAGGATGCGAATATGGAAGTAGAGATCGGCAGGGGCAAGAAGGCCCGCCGCGCATACGGATTCGACGACATCGCGATCGTCCCTTCACGCCGGACGCGCGACCCAGACGACGTCGACATCTCGTGGACACTGGGTCCCTACCGCTTCGACCTGCCGATGCTCGCGGCCGCCCTTGACGGGGTGGTCTCGCCCGACACGGCGGGCCTGATCGGCAAGCTCGGTGGCCTGGCGGTGCTCAACCTCGAGGGGATCTTCTGCCGCTACGAGGACGCCGAGGCGCAGCTGGAGCGGATCGCCAGCTTCTCGCGCGACATCGCCACTCGCGAGATGCAGGACATCTACCGCGAGCCGGTCAAGCCGGAGCTGATCGCCCAGCGGATCAAGGAGATCAAGGCCCACGGTGTCGTCGCCGCGGCCTCGTTGACGCCGCAGAAGGTGCGCACGCACTATGAGACTGCGCTGGAGGCCGGGCTTGACATCCTCGTGATTCAGGGCACGGTCGTGTCGGCCGAGCACGTCTCGCTCGACGAGACTCGGCCGCCGCTGAACCTCAAGGAGTTCATCCGCGAGCTGGCACCGACGCCGGTCGTGGTGGGCGGCTGCGCCTCCTATCACACCGGCCTACACCTGATGCGTACCGGCGCCGAGGGCGTGCTGGTCGGCGTCGGCCCGGGCGCGATCTGCACGACGCGCGGGGTCCTGGGGATCGGGGTGCCGCAGGCGACCGCGATCGCGGACGTCGCCGCGGCGCGCTCGCAGCACATGCTCGAGACCGGCGACTACGTCAAGGTGGTCGCCGACGGCGGGATGCGCAACGGCGGCGACATCGCCAAGGCGGTCGCGTGCGGCGCCGACGCGGTGATGCTTGGCTCCGCGCTGGCGCGGTCCTACGAGGCGCCCGGCCGCGGCTTTAATTGGGGCATGGCGACCTTCCACCCGACATTGCCGCGCGGCACCCGCGTCGCGACCACGCCGAACGGCACGCTGGAGGAGATCATCACCGGCCCCGCCCGGGAGAACGACGGCACCTTCAACCTGATGGGTGGGCTGCGCACGTCGATGGCGACGTGCGGCTACCGGGACATCGCCGAGTTCAACCGAGCCGAGCTGATGGTTGCGCCGGCGCTCCAGACAGAGGGCAAGCACCTCCAGCGTGAGCAGGGCGTCGGGATGGGCGCGGGCAGTCGCGGGGCCGCCGTGGGTGTCGCCGATTAGCGCCACGCCCGTTCCGGAGCTCTGGATGCCGAGCGGGCCGCATGCCCGAGCCGGCGACGCGCATGCGGTCGACTCGGTCGTCGTCCTGGACTATGGCGGTCAGTACTCGCAGCTGATCGCGCGCCGGGTGCGCGAATGCGGCGTGTTCTCCCAGCTGCTGCCCCATCACGTCGGCGCCGTCGAGGTCGCCCGCCTGCGCCCACGCGGCGTGATCCTGTCCGGTGGCCCGGCTTCGGTCTATGCCGACGGCGCCCCAGCGCTGGAACGCGAGCTGCTCAAGCTGGGCGTGCCGGTGCTGGGCATCTGCTACGGAATGCAGCTGCTGGCACTGGCGCTCGGCGGGCGCGTGCAGGGCGCCGAGGTGGGGGAGTTCGGCCGCTCGCAGCTGACGGTTTCAGAGCCGGGGCGACTGCTGGCCGGTACGCCGCCGGAGCAGGCCTGCTGGATGTCGCATCGAGACACCGTGTTCTCCGCGCCGGAGGGGTTCTCCGCGCTCGCCTCCTCGACCGCCTCGCCGGTGGCCGCCTTCGAGTCGATCGAGCGCGGCATCTACGGGATCCAGTTTCACCCCGAGGTCGTGCACACTCCCTACGGCCAGCAGGTGCTGACCAACTTCCTGGCCGACGTGTGCGGCTGCGCGCGCAGCTGGAGCGCCGCTTCGGTGATCGACGAGCAGATCGAGCGGGTCCGCTCGCAGGTCGGCGACGGGCGCGTGATCTGCGGGCTGTCGGGCGGGGTTGACTCGAGCGTCGCCGCGCTGCTCGTGCACCGTGCGATCGGCGACCGGCTGACGTGCGTGTTCGTAGACCACGGGCTGATGCGCAAGGGCGAGGGCGAACAGGTGGTTACCGCGTTTCGAGACCACTTTAGGGTTCCGCTGGTCGCCGTCGACGCGGCCGACCGCTTCCTGGAGCGGCTGCGCGGGGTCTCTGATCCCGAGCGCAAGCGCAAGCTGATCGGGGCGGAGTTCATCCGCGTCTTCGAGCAGGAGGCGGCGCGTCTGTCCGACGTCCGGTTCCTCGTGCAGGGGACGCTGTACTCGGACGTGATCGAGTCCGGGGGAGGTACGGGGACCGCGACGATCAAGTCCCACCACAATGTCGGCGGGCTGCCCGAGGACCTCGAGTTCGAGCTGGTCGAGCCCCTCCGGGCGCTGTTCAAGGACGAGGTCAGGGCGGTCGGCGCGCAGCTCGGGCTGCCCGAGCGGCTCGTCTGGCGCCAGCCGTTCCCGGGACCAGGACTGGCGATCCGCGTCGTCGGGGGCGAGGTCACCCGCGAGCGGCTCGACGTGCTGCGCGAGGCCGACGCGATCCTCCAGGACGAGATCCGACGCGCGGGCCTGTATCGCGAGTTGTGGCAATCCTTCTGTGTGCTGCCCGACGTTCGCACGGTCGGGGTGCAGGGCGACGAGCGGACCTACGGCCAGGTCATCGCGATCCGCGCCGTCACCAGCGACGACGCGATGACGGCCGACTGGGCCCGGCTCCCCTACGACCTGCTCGAGCAGATCGCGTCGCGGATGATCAACGAGATCCGACCGGTGGGGCGGGTCGTACTTGACATCACCTCGAAGCCTCCCGGCACGATCGAGTGGGAGTGAGGCGCGCCCGGCGCCGGCATTAGCCGCGGCCGGGAACGCGCGCAAGGAGCGGCACGACGTGCGGGCCGATGTCGGCCGGCAGCCGCTCGCGCTCGAACCAGTGCACCTGCGCGATCTCGCCCAGGTCCAGGATCAGAGACGGCGCGCGCAGTTCGGCGTGGAAGCACTGGATCGTGTCGCGCCGGTGCCTGCCGACGCCGCGCAGCTCGCCGATCGCGGTCCAGTCGGCGACGTCGACGCCGAGCTCCTCGTGCATCTCGCGGCGCGCGGCTGCCGGGGCCGACTCGCGGCGCTGCAACGTGCCGCCTGGCAGGTCCCAGCGGCGACGGCCGTAGGTATGGCACACGAGCAGCACGCGGTCGCCATCGGTCAGCGCGCACTTGACGCCCCGCCGAGCGGGACGGCCCGCCAGCCAGGCCAGATGGAGCATCCAGTAGGCGACGCGGTAGCCGAGCCGTCGTAACCTGACCGTGAAGGGCACGCCGACAGGGTAGGCGGGCGTGACGGGTCCGGCGCGCCCGACCAGCGTCGCAGCGGCCCTGACGCCTCCCGTCGAGCCCCGAGCCTGCGCCTGCGGCTATCATCGACGCCTGCCGCGCGAGCGATGAAGCCGCGCGGCCGCGCGCATGCCATGAAGACCTACGTAGCCAAGCCCACCGACCGCGAACGCAACTGGCTGGTCGTGGACGCCACCGGCCAAACCCTCGGCCGGCTGGCGACGCAGATAGCGGACGCACTGCGCGGTAAGCGCAAGCCGACCTACACGCCTCACATCGACACCGGTGACTTCGTGATCGTCGTCAACGCGGAGAAGATCTCCGTCACCGGCAAGAAGCTGACCGACAAGCGCTACTACCGCCACTCGGGCTACCCGGGCGGGCTGAAGTCGCGCTCGTTGAGCGAGATGCTGCAGCGGCGGCCCGAGGAGGTCATCCGGCTCGCCGTCAAGGGGATGCTGCCGCGCAACCGGCTCGCCCGCAAGCAGCTGACCAAGCTCAAGGTGTACGCCGGTCCCGAGCATCCGCACGCCGCCCAGCAGCCGACACCGATGGAGATAGCGCAGTGAGCGACGCAGAGCAGCCTGAGGACGAGCAGCGCCCGGACGAGGCGGCGCCAGCGCAGCCCGAGGCGGCGCAGGAGCCCGAGGCGGCGCCAGCGCAGCCCGAGGCGGCGCAGGAGCCCGAGCCCGCGAACGAACCCGAGGCGGCGCAGGAGCCCGAGCCACCGCAGGAGCCCGAGGCGGCGATCGAGGGGGAGGACAAGGAGGAGATCGAACTCACGCCGCGCCAGCGGCCGGAGATCCCCGGCGCCGACCTGGTCCCGGACATCGTCTCCGAGAGCGACGATCTGCTCGACGCCGAGGCCCGCGCGGCCGCCGAGGCCGAGGCTGAGGCGGCGGCCGCGCGCGAGCTCGAGCAGGATGCCGACGAGCACGCCCAGCCGATCGCCGACGCGGCGATCGACCTCGCAGCCGGCGCGCGCTACACCGCCACCGGCAAGCGCAAGACCGCCGTCGCCCGCGTGATCCTCAAGCCCGGCACGGGGACCTACGCGATCAACGGCCGCTCGCTCGAGGCCTTCTTCCCGCGCGACACGCTGCAGCGAGTGATCCGCCAGCCGTTGGAGGCGGTCGGCTACGAGGCGCGGATGGACGTCGTCGCGCGGATGCACGGCGGCGGTGTCGCCGCTCAGGCGGGCGCTCTGCGCCACGGCATCTCTCGTGCCCTGCTGGAGGCCGACCCCAACCTGCGCGGCGAGCTTAAACGCCGCGGCTTCCTGACTCGCGACCCACGGGTCAAGGAGCGCAAGAAGGCCGGGCTGAAGAAGGCGCGCAAGCGCCCGCAGTTCTCCAAGCGCTGACCTCGACGTGGCTCGCCGGCTCTTCGGCACCGACGGCGTGCGTGGCCGCGCCGGGGAGTTCCTGACCGCCGAGTTGGCGCTGGCGCTCGCGCGGGCCGCCGTTGCGCGCTGCGAGCAGCCTCGCCCGCAGGTCGTGATCGTGCGTGACACGCGCGAGTCGGGCGAGATGCTGGAGGCGGCGATTGCCGCGGGCGTGACCGCGGCGGGCGGAGAGGCGCTGCTGGCGGGCGTGCTGCCGACGCCGGCCGCTCCGCTACTGGTGCGCAAGCACGGGCTGGCGCTCGGGGCCGTTATCTCGGCCTCGCACAACCCATATCACGACAACGGCATCAAGTTGTTCGGCGCGGACGGCTTCAAGCTCGATGACGACACCGAGCACGAGATCGAGGCTGAGCTGGACCGACCCGTGCCCCGTGCCGAGCGGATCGGCCGCGTGCGCACCCTGGACGGGGCGCTCGAGGACTACCTGCAAGCGATGCGCGCACACTTTGCGGGGCTGGACCTCGCCGGGCGCCGAGTGCTGCTCGACTGCGCCAACGGCGCGACCTTCAGCGCCGCGCCGGAGATCTTCCGCCGGCTCGGCGCGCAGGTCGAGGTGATCGCCGATGCCCCCGACGGGCGAAACATCAACGACGGCTGTGGCTCGACTCATCTGGAGGCCCTGGTGACCCGCATGCGCGACGGCGGCTTCGAGTTGGGGTTTGCGTTCGACGGCGACGGCGACCGGGTGCTGGCGGTCGACGGCGATGGCGAGGTGGTCGACGGCGACGAGCTGATCGCGCTCGCGGCGATCCATCTCCAGAGCGGGGAGCGGCTGCCAGGCGGAGGGGTTGCGGTCACAGTGATGACCAACTTCGGCTTCCACACCGCGATGCGGGAGGCAGGGATCGAGGTTGCGACCACCGCGGTCGGCGACCGCTATGTGCTCGACGAGCTGCGCCGGCGCGGCTGGTCGCTGGGCGGCGAGCAGTCCGGTCACATCATCGAGCTCGGCTTCGCGCCCTCCGGCGACGGGATCGCGAGCGCGCTGCTGACGCTCGAGGCGCTCGGCGGCGGCGACATGCGCGAGCGCACGGCGATGACCAAGCTGCCGCAGCGACTGGTCAATATCCGCGCCCCGGACCGCGAGGCCCTGGCCCGCGTGGTGCAGGCCGACGCGCTCGCGCAAGCCGTGCGCCGGGAGGAGCAGTCGCTCGCCGGGCGCGGCCGGATCCTGGTGCGGCCCTCGGGCACGGAGCCGCTGATCCGGGTGATGGTCGAGGCGCCTGGCAGGGAGGAGACCGACGCGATCTGCGCGCGGCTTGGCGACCTGGTCGCAGAGCTGGTCGACCGCGACCGATAGGGGATTCGGGCCCTCACCCGAACCAGTCGATGGCGCCCGGTAGCATCGGAGCCGCCCGACCCGGAGGTATCTGAGAGATGTGCGGAATCGTCGGCTATGTCGGACCCAGGAAGGCCCGGCCGCTGCTACTGCAGGGACTGCAGAAGCTCGAGTATCGCGGCTATGACAGCGCCGGCATCTCGGTGCTGGACGGCGACAGGATCGACGCCGTACGCGCGGTCGGCAACCTGTCGGCGCTGCGCGAGGCGATCGCGGGTCGGGAGGCGCATGACGGCCCACGAGGCTCGGTCGCGGTGGCCGAGCGTCCGCGCGGGGCTCCCGGGACCGGGATCGGACACACTCGCTGGGCGACGCACGGGCGCGTATCCGAGGAGAACGCCCACCCGCACTTCGACACGACCGACGAGGTCCACATCGTCGTCAACGGGATCGTCGAGAACTACATCGCCTTGAAGGCACGGCTGCTCGAGCAGGGGGCGGTGTTCACCTCCGAGACCGACGCCGAGGTGATCGCACATCTGGTCGCCCACCATTACGAAGGCGACCTGCTGGAGGCGGTCCGCGCCGCCTACGCGCAGCTGCGCGGGCACTACGCGTTCGTGGCGATGACGGCCCGCGAGCCGGGACGGCTGGTGGGCGCGCGGCGCGAGTGCCCGCTGGTCGTCGGACGCGGCGACGGCGAGCAGTTCATCGCCTCGGCGATCCCCGCCTTCATGAGCGAGACGCGGCAGGTGCTCTACATCGGCGACGACGAGCTGGTGGCGCTCACGCCCGACGGCGCGCGCTTCTTCAGGCCAGACGGGGAGGAGGTCGTGCGCGAGGCGGTGCAGATCGACTGGGACGCCGAGACAGCCGAGAAGCAGGGCTACGAGACGTTCATGCTGAAGGAGATCCACGAGCAGGCGTCCGCGGTGGCCGAGACGATCGGCGAGCGCGCCGCGCGCGGGTGGGGCGTCGACCTCGGCGATCTGACGCCGTCCACCCATACCCCGGCCACCGCGATCGATGACGAGCTGCTGGCACGGATCCGGCGCGTCGTGATCGTCGCCTGCGGGACCGCCTACCACGCCGGCCTGATCGGGCGCTACGCGATCGAGCGCTGGGCGCGGGTACCGGTCGAGGTCGAGGTCGCCTCCGAGTACCGCTACCGCGATCCGGTCGTCGGCTCAGACGACCTCGTGATCGGGATCTCGCAATCGGGTGAGACGGCCGATACGTTGGCCGCGATGCGCACGGCCCGCGCGCGCGGCGCGACCGTGCTGGCGGTCACCAACGCGATGGGCTCCCAGATCACGCGCGAGGCCGACGGGGTCCTTTACACCCGCGCCGGCCTGGAGATGGGGGTCGCAGCGACCAAGACGCTGGTCGCCCAGATCACCGTCATGTACCTGCTGGCGCTGCGGCTTGCTGAGGTCCGCGGCGTGATGGACCGTGCCGAGCTCAAGCCGCTGATCTCCGACCTCAAGCGACTGCCGCACCTGATCGCGGAGCTGCTGGAGCGCGACGTGTCCGGGATCGAGGCGATCGCGCAGGCGCACCACCGGGCGGAGTTCTTCCTCTACCTGGGGCGCCACGTCGGCCTGCCGGTCGCACTGGAGGGGGCGCTGAAGCTGAAGGAGATCTCCTACATCGCGACCGACGCCTACGCGGCGGGAGAGATGAAGCACGGCCCGATCGCCCTGCTGGTGCAGGACACGCCGGTCGTGGTCGTCGCGACCGAGTCGCCGGTGCTCGACAAGGTGATCTCCAACATGCAGGAGGTCCGTGCGCGCGGCGCGCGCGTGATCGCGGTCGCGACCGAGGGCGACGATGCGATCGCGCAGCACGCCGACGAGCTGATCCGGGTACCGCGCACCGACTGGATGCTGGCGCCGCTGCTGGCGGTGATCCCGCTACAGCTGCTCGCCTACCGGATCGCGCGGTTGCGCGGCCTCAACGTCGATCAGCCGCGCAACCTCGCCAAGACCGTCACGGTCGAGTGATCCGCGACCTGGCGGGGTCCGGGGTCGGTCTCGATCTGCTCGAGATCGCGCGGCTGGAGCGGGCGCTGGAGCGCCGGCCGCGGTTGGCTGCGCGCCTGTTCACGGACGGGGAGCGGGCCTATGCGGCCTCGCAGGCTCGACCCGGTCAGCACCTGGCCGCCCGCTTCTGCGTCAAGGAGGCGGTCGCCAAGGCGCTCGCCCTGCAGGCATGGGACTGGCACGACGTGGAGGTGATCGGCGCGGGCGGCCCACCCGAGGTCGCGCTGAGCGGCTCGGCGGCGCGCCGTGCCGGTGAGCTGGGCGTGCAGGTGAGGGTTTCGTTGACGCACACACGCAGCACCGCAGGAGCGGTGGCGATAATCGCGCCCCATGGGTGATCAGACCAGCGCCGGCCTGCCCGGGTGGCTGACGCCGCTGCCCGACGCCGAGCAGCAGCGCGCGGCCGACGCTTGGGCGATCAACGAGCGTGGGGTTGCTGCGCTTGAGCTGATGGAGCGCGCCGGCTCGGGGCTGGCCGAGGTGGTGGCGCGCCTGGCGCCGGAAGGCCGTATCGCGGTCGTGGCCGGCAAAGGGAACAACGGGGGAGACGGGCTGGTCGCGGCGCGTCTGCTGCGCGACGCGGGGCGCCAGGTCGACGTCTTGCTGGTCGCACCCGGCGATGACCTGCGCGGCGACGCACGCGCCAACCTGGAGCGGTTGCCCGGCAGCGCGCCGCGCGCCTTCGAGGCGGCGGCGCTGACCGGCGCCTCCGCGGTGATCGACGCGATCCTCGGGACCGGTTTCGCTGGCGAGCCGCGCGGCGGGACGCGCGAGGCGATCGACGCCATCAACGCCGTGCACGCGGCCGTCGGCGGCGTCGTGGTCGCGTGCGACGTCCCCAGCGGCGTCGACGCCTCCACCGGCGAGGTCGCTGCTGGCGCGGTCCTCGCCGACGCGACGGTCAGCTTCGCGGCTGCCAAGCCGGGCCTGTGGATCAGCCCGGGCAAGCGTCATGTGGGTGAGCTGACGGTGATCGACATCGGGATCCCGGACGGGGCGCCGGGCGCGCCGACCATCGGCCTGATCGAGCCGGCGGTGCTGGATGCCGTTCCTCGGCGCGGCCGCGAATCCGACAAGTTCGCGGCCGGTGCGGTGCTTGTCTGCGGCGGCTCGGCGGGCCTGACCGGCGCGCCCTGCTTGGCGTCGCTGGCCGCGATGCGCGCCGGGGCCGGCTACGTGACCGCGCTTGTGCCTGCATCGCTTGCGTTGGTGTTCGAGTTGCGGCTGCTGGAAGCGATGTCGGTGCCGCTACCAGACGAGCAGGGCGCGCTGAGCGAGCAGGCCACGGAGCCGGTGCTCGAGCGCTGTGCCCGCGCCGGAGCGCTCGTGCTCGGCCCCGGATTCGGCCGGGCCGACTGCAGCCGCGCGCTGGCGCGCGAGCTCGCACGGCGCGTCCCGATCCCGCTGCTGCTCGACGCCGACGGCCTGAACGCCTCCAGGCTTGGGGAGCTCGCGGGCCGCTCGGCGGCGACGGTTCTGACCCCGCATGCGGGCGAGCTGTCACGGCTGCTGGAATGCGACCGCGCGGAGGTCGACGCCAACCGTCTGGCGCTCGCGCGCCGCGCCGCTGCGCTGGGGCGCGCAATCGTGGTGCTGAAGGGCGACGACACGCTCGTCGCTGCACCCGATGGTCGCGTCGCGGTCAGCCGCGGCGGCGCGGCGGCGCTGGCGACGGCCGGGACCGGCGACGTGCTGTCGGGCGTGATCGGAGCGCACCTGGCCAAGGCGATGGAGCCGTTCGCGGCCGCCTGTGCGGGGGTGCTGCTGCACGCCCGAGCCGGGCGCATGGCGGCGACGTCGATCGGCGAGGAGGGCGTGATCGCCGGCGACGTGATCGAGCTGCTGCCCCAGGCCCGGGCCGCCGGCGGGACCGTGATGGAGTCCGCCTCCCGCGTAGGGACCACGAGGAGCGGCTGATGGCTCTGCGGGCGCTTGCCAGGGTCAACCTGGCGGCGGTGCAGCGCAACGCGCAGCGCCTGCGCGCCGGGCTCTCGGCCGGCACGCAGCTGTGCGCGGTGGTCAAGGCGGAGGCGTCCGGCCACGGTGCCGCGGCGGTTGCGACGGCGGCGCTGGCGGCTGGCGCCACCACGCTGGCGGTTGCGACAGCCGGCGAGGCCGCGCAGCTGCGAGCGGCCGGGATCGGCGCCGAGGTGCCGATCCTGGTGATGGGCGCGATCGGCCCTGAGGAGCTGGCGGTGGCGGTGGCGGTCGGCGCCGAGCTGGTCGCCTGGAGCGAGGAGTTCGTCGACGCGATCGCGGCGGCGGGGGCGGCGGCCGGGCCCGGCGAGGACCCCGTGCGGGTTCACGTCAAGCTCGACAGCGGCCTTGGACGGCTGGGCACACGCGACTCGTCCCAGGGGCTGGCGGTGGCGGAGGCCGCGCAGCGTGCGCGCGGCACCCTGCTGGCCGGCGCGATGACACATCTCGCAACCGCAGACTCGGATCGGGACTTCGCCGGGCGCCAGTTGGCGACATTCAGGCCGTTCGTCGACGAGCTTCAACGCCGCTTCGGGCGCCTGGTGGTCCACGCGGCCAACAGCGCCGCCACCCTGTGCATCCCGGACAGCCACTTCGACATGGTGCGCTGCGGGATCGCGCTGTACGGCTGTGACCCGATGAACGACGATCCCGCCCCGCATGGCCTGGAGCCGGCACTCGAGCTGAGCTCGTACATCGCCGCGGTCAAGCGCGCGGCGCCGGGCGACAGCGCGGGTTACGGCCGTCGTTTCGTGGCGGCGCGCGAGACCTGGATCGCCACCGTGCCGATCGGGTACGCCGACGGCATCAGGCGCGCGCTGAGCGACAACTGCGAGGTGTTGGTCGGCGGCCGCCGGCGGCCACTGGTCGGGACGGTCAGCATGGACAACATCACCGTCGATCTCGGTGCCGAGCCGATGGCCCAGGTTGGGGACGAGGCCGTCCTGATCGGTCGCCGCGGAGAGCAGCGGTTGACGGTGGAGGAGGTGGCCAACAGGATCGGGACGATCAACCATGAGGTCCTGTGCGGGATCTCGGCGAGGGTGCCGCGCCGCTATCACCGCGACGGAGAACCCGTCTGATGACCGCCGATCCAGTCGCTGCGCTGGCGGGCTTGGTGTCGCGCGGGTGGTTGGTCGGCGGCGCGGTCCGCGATCGGGCGCTCGGGCGCGAGACGGCTGACTTCGATGTCGTGATCGACACCGCCGGCGCCGGTGGCGGATCCGACGTCGGCGCGATCGCGCGGGCGCTGGGGCGGGCGGCCGAGGGGCACGCGTTCGAGCTGTCGCACGAGTTCGGCGCCTGGCGCGTGGTCGCCCACGACCGCGGCTGGCAGATGGACCTGACGGCGATGCATGGGGCGGGCATCGAACAGGATCTGCGCCGGCGTGATCTGACGATCAACGCGATTGCGGCGCCGCTGCGCGGCGACGGCTGGGTGGACCCCCTGCGCGGGCTCGAGGACCTGCGCCGACGCCGGCTGCGCGCCGTCGCGCCCGACGCGTTCGCGTGCGATCCGCTGCGGGTCTTGCGGCTGGTCCGGATCGCCTGTGAGCTCGGCTTCGAGATCGAGCCGGAGACGCTCGCGTCGGCGCGGACCTCGGCCCGGGGGCTCACCCGCGTGGCCCCCGAGCGCGTGTTCGCGGAACTGCGACGGATCGTCTGCGCACCCGCCGCGGTGGCCGGTCTGGAGCTGATGGACGAGGTCGGCGCCACCGCCGCGGTGCTGCCCGAGCTGGCCGCGCTGCGCGGTGTGGCCCAGAGTCGATTTCACCATCTGGACGTGCTCGACCACACGCACGCTGTGCTGGCCGAGGCGATCGAGCTGGAGCGCGATCCAGAGCGGCTCGCGGGCCCCGCCGCGGGCGCGTTGCACGAACTGCTGGCGCGGCCGCTCGCCGACGAGCTGACCCGCGGCGAGGCTCTGCGCTTCGGAGCGCTGATGCACGACATCGCCAAGCCGCAGACGCGCTCGGTGACCGCGGAGGGCCGGGTCACGTTCATGGGCCACGACGAGGCCGGGGCGACTCTGTCGGACACGATCCTGGGGCGCCTGCGCGCGGCCCAGCGCCTGCGCGAGCACGTCGCGGCGCTGGCCCGCCACCACCTCCGGCTCGGCTTCCTGGTCGGAGACATGCCGCTGGGGCGCCGCGCGGTTTACGACTACCTGCGCGTGACCGCGCCCGTCGCGGTCGATGTGACCGTGCTCAGCGTCGCGGACCGGCTGGCGACGCGCGGCGACAACGCCCAGGTCGCGATCGCCCGACACCTGGAGCTCGCGCGGCAGCTGCTGGGGGAGGGACTGCACTGGCTGGCCGACCCGCCGCGGCCGCCGCTGCGCGGCGACGAGCTGGCGCGCGCGCTCGAGATTCGGCCCGGGCCACTGGTCGGAGGGCTGCTCGCCGAGCTCGAGGCGGCCAGCTTCAGCGGGGAGGTGGTGGGGCGCGAGCAGGCGATCCAGCACGCCAGGCTGCTGCTGGCCTCGCGCCCCGACCGGTAGTCTCGGGCCCGATGGCCGACCCGGACTGCCTGTTCTGCAAGATCGTCGCCGGCGAGCTGCCATCCGAGCGGGTCTATGAGGACGAGCGCACGGTCGGCTTCATGGACATCAACCCGGCCACGCCGGGCCATGCGCTGGTCGTACCGCGCGCGCATGCGCGCGACCTGCTCGAGATCGAGCCAGAGGATCTTGCCGCGACCGTCGCAGCGGCACAGGAGCTGGCGCGCAGGGCGTCCCAGCGGCTGGGCGCCGACGGCGTCAACCTGCTCAACTCCTGTGGCGCCCCCGCCTGGCAGACCGTGTTTCACTTCCACGTCCACGTGATCCCGCGCTACCGCGGGGATCCGCTGCGGTTGCCGTGGATCCCCGCGCCGGGCGACGCAGTGCAGATCGCCGCCACCGCCGCCCAGCTGCGCTGATCCGACCCGCCCACGCGGAGCGCGGCGCGGCGGCCAAGATTCTTGTGGCGATCGCCGCAATTTGCTACCACTCGGCGCGCCACCCTGGTACGGTTCCCGCGTCCAAGCGGGCGTGATGCCCCGGACTGTGGTCCAACGCGAGTCGCGCCGAAGGGAATTACATGGCAACGGGTACGGTCAAATGGTTCAGCGACGATAAGGGCTTCGGGTTCATCACGCCCGATGACGGCGGTCGCGACCTGTTCGTTCACTTCTCGGGCATCAATGGCGATGGATACCGGTCGCTGCCGGAGGGCTCGAAGGTCTCCTACGAGGAGGAGGCGGGCCCGAAGGGCCCCAAGGCGGTCAACGTCAACAAGCTGTGATCGGGCACCCTGAGGGGCCCCCGACGTAGCAATTGACGGCATCGGGCGGCGTCTGGACGCGCCTGGCACCACCCGCGGGAATCGCCGATGCTTCGGCATCGACCCATCCCGCTG
>JBOGYE010000069.1:0-27570 GCA_050696635.1 Solirubrobacteraceae bacterium
ACGCCGAGGTGCAGCGGGTACGGGATCCGCTCCGACAGCAGCCGGTTGGCCGCGATCGTGTTCGGCACCGACGTGGACTTCATCGACACCTTGAAGTTCTCGAAGCGCAGGCGCTCCATCAGCTCGACGGTCTCGACGGCGGCCGTCACGAGCGCCTGCACCGGATCGTCGTACTCGAGCTGGCGCAGGTGCTTGGGCAGCGAGCCCGAGTTGACGCCGACCCGCAGCGGCGTGCCGAGCTCGGTCGCGCGGGCGGTCACCTCGGCGACCTTCTCGGGGCCGCCGATGTTGCCGGGGTTGATCCGCACGCAGTGGGCGCCCGCGTCGAGCGCCTTCAGCGCCAGCGTGTGGTTGAAATGGATATCGGCGATCACCGGGATCGGCGACTCGCACACGATCGCACGCAACGCCTCGACGTCCTTGTCCCGGGGCACGGCGACCCGCACGACGTCGGCGCCCGCCTGGGCGACGCGGTGGATCTGGGCCATCGTCGCGGCTACGTCGGCCGTCTCGGTCTTGGTCATCGTCTGCACGACCACCGGCGCGCCGCCGCCGATCGCGACGCCGCCGACTGTGATTTGGCGCTCGGAGCCCATCCGATCGAGTGTAGATCAGGCGCCGACCCAGGCGGCGAGGTGCTCGCCGGTGAGCGTGGAGCGCGCGGCGACCAGCTGCGCGGGCGTGCCCTGGAACACGATCCGGCCGCCGTCGTGACCGGCGCCGGGGCCGAGGTCGATGATCCAATCGGCGTGCGCCATCACCGCCAGGTGGTGTTCGACGACGATCACCGACTTGCCGTCCTTGACCAGCCGGTCCAGCAAATCCAGCAGTTGCGCGACATCGGCCAGGTGCAGACCGGCGGTCGGTTCGTCCAGGACGTAGGTGCCGCCGCTCTCGCCCATGCGCGCGGCGAGCTTTAGCCGCTGGCGCTCACCGCCCGACAGCGCGGTCAGCGGCTGGCCGAGGCGCAGGTAGCCGAGCCCGACGCCGGCAAGCCGCTGCAGGATCGCGTGCGCGGCCGGCGTGCGCGCCTCGCCGGCGCCGAAGAAGTCTGTCGCCTGCACCACCGACATCGCAAGCACCTCGCTGATATCGCGCCCGCCGAGTCGGTGCTCCAGCACGGACACCTGGAATCGCTTGCCCTCGCACTCCTCGCAGGGGATCGCCACGGCCGCCATCATCGCCAGATCGGTGTAGACGACGCCGGCGCCGTTGCAGTTGGGGCAGGCCCCCTCGGAGTTGGCGCTGAACAGCGCCGGCTTGACGCCGTTGGCCTTTGCGAACGCGCTGCGGATCGGGTCCAGCAGTCCGGTGTAGGTCGCCGGGTTCGAGCGCCGCGAGCCGCGGATCGCACGCTGGTCGACAGATACGACGCCCGCGCCGGCCGGAATCGACCCGTGCACCAGCGAGCTCTTCCCCGAGCCGGCGACGCCGGTGACCACGACCAGCACCCCCAGCGGGATGTCGACATCGACGTCGCGCAGGTTGTGAGCGGTGGCGCCGCGCACCTGAAGCGCTCCCGTCGGTGTCCGCACCGTTTCCTTGAGGGCGGCCCGATCGTCGAGATGCCGGCCCGTGACGCTGCCGCTTGCGCGCAGGCCCTCGACAGAGCCCTCGAACACCACCTCGCCGCCCTCGCTGCCGGCGCCGGGCCCGAGGTCGACGACGTGATCGGCGACCTGGATCGTCTCGGGCTCGTGCTCGACGACCAGCACCGTGTTGCCCTTGTCGCGCAACGCCAGCAGCAGCTCGTTCATCCGCTGGACGTCGTGTGGGTGCAGGCCGATGGTGGGCTCGTCGAACACGTAGGTGACGTCGGTCAGCGAGGAGCCGAGGTGGCCGACCAGCTTGACCCGCTGGGCCTCTCCGCCCGACACGGTCCCCGCCGGACGGTCGAGCGACAGGTAGCCCAACCCGATGTCCACGAACGAGTCCAGCGTCTGCGTCAGCGAGTGCAGCAGCGGCGCGACCGACGGCTCCCGCAGCCCTCGCGCCCATTGCGCCAGATCGCTGACCTGCATCGCGCATACGTCGGCGATGCTCCTGCCGTCGATCTTCGACGACCGGGCCTCGTCGCCCAGCCGCGTGCCATCGCAGGCGGGACAGGTCCCGAACGTGACCGCCCGTTCCACGAATGCGCGGACGTGCGCCTGTAACGAGTCGACATCCTTGGACAGCATCGACCTCTGGATCTTCGGGATCAGGCCCTCGTAGGTCAGGTTGATCCCGTCGACCTTGATCCTGGTCGGGTCCTTGTAGAGCAGATCTTGGAGCTGGCGCTTGGTGTAGCTCCCGATCGGCTTGTCAGGATCAAAGAAGCCGCATCCGCGGAAGATGCGCCCGTGCCAGCCGTCCATGCTGTACCCGGGGATCGTCAGCGCGCCCTGGTTGAGCGACTTGCGCTCGTCATACAGAGCGGAGAGGTCGAAGTCCGTGACCGAGCCCCGGCCCTCGCAGCGCGGGCACATGCCGCCGAGGCGCTGGAAGTCCGCCTTCTTGGTCTGGGTCTTTGCGCCACGCTGGGCCGTGATCGCGCCGCTGGCCCGCACGGTCGCGACGTTGAAGGCAAAGGCGCTGGGCGGCCCGATCTGCGGCCTGCCGAGGCGGCTGAACAGGATCCGCAACATCGCGTTGGCGTCGGTGGCGGTGCCAACCGTCGAGCGGACGTCAGCGCCGAGGCGCTGCTGGTCGACGAGGATCGCGGTCGTCAGCCCGTCGAGCAGGTCGACATCGGGCCGCGCAAGCGTCGGCATGAACCCCTGCACGAACGCGCTGTAGGTGTCGTTGATCAGCCGCTGGGACTCGGCGGCGATCGTGCCGAACACGAGCGAGCTCTTGCCCGAGCCCGAAACGCCGGTGAACACCGTCAGCCGGCGCTTCGGGATCTCGACGTTGACATCCTTGAGGTTGTTCACGCGCGCGCCCAGCACGCGGATCAGGTCGTGGCTGTCGGCGGCGTGCGGCGCGGGAGCGCCTCCATCCGTCCTAGATGGTTGATTCCGCGGCCGCGTGGTGCCGGGGGATTCGGGGATCAAGCGTCTAGCGGTCCTGGAGCAGTCCCAGGACGTTGCCGTCCGAATCGGTGACGGTGGCCACCAGGCGGCCGCCGCCGACGTCGTGAGCCGGCTCCTTCAGCGTCGCGCCCGCGGCGGTGACCTCGGCCAGCTTTGCCTCGATGTCCGCAACGTGCCAGTAGGCCACCGGCGAGGACATGCCCTGCTCGGCGCCGCCCGGCACAAGCCCGATGTGCTGGCCCTCGGTCTCGTAGCCAACGTAGTAGTCGGCGTCGTGCTTGGGCGCGCTGCCGAGCAGGGCCGTGTACACCGCCTTGGCGGCCGCCAGGTCGGAAACGGGATGCAGCACGGTCTTGATCCCCTGCGTGGATGATCCGGTCATGGTCCCTCCTGAGGTTGTGGTCTCCATGCCCGTCAAGCTAGCCGCGGCTCGGCGTCCGCGCTTCTCGATTCCTGACCGGCGCGCTGGCTCAGCGCTAGCTCGCGCCGGGACCCGGAGGACCGCCGCCGCCGCCGTCGCCCTCGGAGCTGTCGTCGTGCTGACTGTCGCCGGCGCCGTCCTGGAAGCCATCATCCTCGCCATCCTGGCCGCCACGACGTCGCCGGACCGCGACCGCACCCACCGTGATCGCCGCGAGGATCAGGATCACGATGATCACGATCACCCACGTGGGCAGGAACGAGCCGCCCGAGCCACCCCCGGCGCCGCCCTTGTGCCCGCGGGCCTGCGTGATCGCCTGCTGGATGACGGTGTAGCAGTCGGTGTATTGCTGCTGGGAGGGCCCCATCGCCCGCAGCGCCTGCTGCAGCGTGGTCAGCGGGTAGTGGGTCGTCAGCGGCCCGTTGGCGCACTGTGTCAGGATCGCCTTGACCTGTGGCGAGCTGGCCGCGCTCGCTGGACCGGCCCCCAGCAGCACAAACGCGCTGCACAGGACCGCGACGATCTTCGGGCAGCTGGGGCGCATCGGGCGGGAATCCTATGCGGAACCGCGCTGGAACACGATGGTGGGCATGCGACCGCCTGCGGGCAGCAGCGCAATCGCGAGCTGCTGCGCCTGCGCGACGCTGATCGGGCGCGGTGCCGGCAGCGCGAAACGATCGACCTGGTGGGCGTCCACGACGCGCCCCGAGATCAACCTGATCCCGCCGAGCAGCGCCGGCGGCCCCTGGGGCACGCTGCCGACCACGTCGAGTTCTGAAACGGTCCGTGGGGCCGGGCCGGCGGCAGACGCGGACTCGCCCGGTCCCGACCATGGCACCCCGCCCAGGTACACCGACAGCGGCCCAGTGGCGAACTGGCCCGGATAGGCGGCGATCGCCCGGGCGCCGGGCGGCGCCGGGCCGAGGGCCGCCGCCACGCCGCGCCAATCCGGTCGCTGGTAGCGAGCGCTTGACTGGATCTCGGCCTGCCCATATATGAACAGCGCCAGCAGCACGACCGCGAGCGCGGCCCCGGCCCGCCGCGCCCCCCGGGCGGCGCAGGCCGCACCGATCACAACCGCCAACGGCGGCCACGCGGGCATCAACCCGCGGGCGATGTAGTCGTCGTGCCCGAGCAGCGCCAGTAGCAGTGGCACGAGCAGCACGAATGCCGCCAGCCCCGCGACCAGCCCCGCCCCGCGCAGCGCGCGCGCGGAGGTGCCGCCGACCAGCAGCGCGATCACCGCCGCGACCAGCGCGGCGGCGCCGAGCAGGCCGTAGGCCGCGCCGGTGCTCGACTCGAGGCCGTTGAGGCCGAGGGCGAACGTCACCGGCACCTGCTGCACGCGCCGCACGAGCGGAATCGCCGTGATGAACGTCGACGGCTGCGACAGGCGCGGCAGCACGTGCGGGATCAACGGCGCCAGCACCACGAACTGGAGCGCGCAGGCGCAGGCGACCGCCCTGTCGCGCAGGCGCCAGAGCAGCAGCGCCCCCTCGGCGGCGATCAAAAAGCCGGCGAAGTACTGCGTCGCCAGCGCCAGCGCCGACAGGACCGCCCACCACACCAGAGCCCGTCGCGGAGCAGGTGCTCCCCGCGCTCCGGACCGCCAGGCGCGAGCGAAGAACAGCAGCGAGCCGGCGCACAGCGCCACCAGCAGCATGTACTCGCGCGCCTCCTGCGAGTACCAGATCATGAACGGGCTGACCGTCGCCAGCGCCGCCGCGACCACGCCGGCGCGGCGCGAGACCAGCTCGCGCCCGCACAGATACAGCAGCGGCACCAGCCCGGTGCCGAGCAGCGCCGACAGCGACCGCAATCCGGCCTCGCCGGTCCCGAACACCCGCGCCCACGGCCACGCCACCAGCAGGTAGAGCGGTGGGTTCCACTCGGCGCGGTTCCAAGCCGACAGCATCGACCCGAACGACAGCCCGAGCTCGTGGGCGGCCTGCGACTCGTCCACCCAGTAGCTCTGGTGGGCGATCGTCGCGAAGCGCAGCACGGCCGCCACGATCGTCAGCGCAACCACGATCCGGGCCTCGGGAGTGAAGCGCAACCACCGACCCGCGCGCGCTCTGTCCGAGGCGCCCGTGCGGGCCTGGATCAGCATGCGGCGGCAGTGTAGCGCCGGGTTCCGGGAGCCCTGTCGTGAGCCCTGAGACGCAACTCGAGGTCTTGGCGGCCGTTACAGTCACCCGCTTGCCTCGATCACGACCTCGCACAATTACGCCCGGCCCGGCCGAGCAACCGCATCCACGGCCGCGTCGCCGGCGCCACGGGTTCGGCCGCATCGGCGCGGCCGCAACGGTCGTCAGCGCGATCGTCCTCGCGATCGCGCTGTCCAGTTGCGGCGGCGGCGCAAACGGCGGCGGCAAGGTCTCCAACGCGCCGGTGGTGCCGAGCCTGTACCCGAATCGGACCGGTCCGGAGACGATCTTCACCGATGGCTCGGTGGCAGACTTCACGCCGGCGACGCTTGACGAGCTCAAAGGTCTCGGCGTCGACGAGATCGACGTGTACATGCACTGGGCCGACATCGCACCCGGCGCCTCCTCGCCCCGGCGGCCGCCGTTTGACCCGCTGAACCCCGCCGCGTACTTCCAGGCCCAGTGGGCTCCGTTCGACGCCGCGATCGAGGCGATTGTGCACCGCGATTTCAAGCTCGACCTCGCGCTCGTGCCGCCGCCGCCGCTGTGGGCCGCCGGAAAGGGCGCCCCCGATCCGGCCGCCGGAAAGGGCGCCCCCGATCCGGCCAAGACCCCCCAGTGGGAGCCGTCGGCGGTCCAGTTCGGCCAGTGGGTGCACGCGGTCGGCGAGCGCTACAGCGGCCACTACAAGCCGCTTGACGCCTCGCACCCCCTCCCCCGGGTCCACTTCTGGTCGATATGGAACGAACCCAACTTCGGCTCCGACCTCGCGCCACAGGCGATCGACCACGGCCAGGTCGAGGTCTCGCCGCGCATCTACCGCGGACTGCTCGGGGCCGCCTGGAAGGCGCTGCACGCCACGGGCCACGGCCACGACACGATGCTGTTCGGCGAACTGGCGCCTGCGGGCGTGACCGGACCCGGCGAGCCGCACGACTTCAACATGATGGCCGGGCTGCGTTTCCTGCGAGCCCTGTACTGCGTCGACTCGTCGCTGCAACCGCTGACGGGCTCCGCCGCCGCTGTTCGCGGCTGCCCCGCAACGGCTTCGGCGTCGGCCCGCTTCCGGGCCGCCAATCCGGCGCTGTTTGAAGCGAGCGGGCTCGCCGACCATCCGTATGGCTTCGGCCTGGCTCCTGACCAGCTGTCGGTCGGCGAGCCGGATTACACCAACCTGGCCGCGATCCCCAAGCTGGAGAGCACGCTCGACAGCCTCCAGCAGGCGTACGGCTCGCAGCGAAAGCTGCCGATCTGGTCCACCGAGTTCGGCTACCTGACGCGCCCGCCGGACCCGGACCCGGCCGCCTTCCCGCCCAAGACGGCCGCCTACTACATCAACTGGGCGGAGTACCTCACCTGGCTCGATCCACGGATCCAGTCCTACGACCAGTACCTGCTCAAGGACCCGCCCGACGGACTGTTCTCGACCGGTCTGGAGACCGCCAACGGCGCCCCGAAACCGGCCTTTGACGCCTTTCGGATGCCGCTGTTCCTGCCCGTCAGAAGCGGCCCGGCGACTCGCCCGCTGTTGGTCTGGGGCGGCGTCCGGCCAGCGCCGGTGATCACCGCATCCGATCACACCACGCAGTATGTGCAGGTTCAGTTCTCAAGCGGCGGCGGAGCGCCGTTCAAGACGCTGAGCAGGGTCCAGATCACCAATCCGCATGGGTACTTCGAAATCCGGCAGAAGTTCGCCTCAAGCGGCCAGGTTCGGCTCGCGTGGACCCCACCGGGCGGCTCGACCGAGCACAGCCGGACCGCCCAGATCAACTTGCACTGAGGACCCAATCCAAAAGCGGCCGGGCCGCACTCCGCTAGTGTGCGGCGCGGGCAGACCACGGTCCGCACTGGGCACCGGTCGTGGAACGGGACCGCAACTTCTCGCCGCCCGACCCTGTTATCGACACCATGCCAAAGATCACCGCTGCCACCTCTCACCTCGCCGTGCGCGCAAAGCTCGCGATCGGCCTGACGCTCGCTTTAGGCGCCGTCGCGGCGCTGCCCTCGCCGGCGCTGGCCAGCCACTCGCAGATCGCGATCATCCAGGACGGCAGCGACCTCGGCAACGCCCCCGCGGCGATGGCGCAGTTCCGCATGCTCGGCGCCAACACGGTCCGCGTCGTGGTGTGGTGGTACCTGCTGGCGCCGCATCCCGGCTCCACTCACAGGCCCCGCCACTTCAACGCGACCGATCCCAACGCCTACTCTAATCGCGATTGGGCGCCGTATGACTCGATCGTTCAGGCTGCCGCCGCCGATGGGATGAGTGTCGACCTGACGGTCTCCGGCGGCGCTCCCCGCTGGGCCGAGGCGTCCAAGCCCCCGCACACCCCGCACACCACTCCCGGCGCGATCGCCTGGCGTCCCAACGCCAAGCAGTACGGCGAGTTCGTGCAGGCGGTCGGCAAGCGCTACAGCGGCCACTTCACTCCGCGCGGAGCCAGCTCCCCGCTGCCCCGGGTCCACTTCTGGGCGCTGTTCAACGAGCCCAACTTCGGCGAGGACCTGGGCCCCCAGGCGACCCACGGGTCCCGCGTGGCCACCGCGCCGGCGATGTATCGCGCGCTGGCGGGGGCCGGCTGGCGAGGGCTGCGCGCGAGCGGGCACCGCCACGACACGATCCTGATCGGCGAACTGGCCGCCCAGGGCGAGGAGCCCTCGCGACCGACGCGCCACGCGCCACAGGGCTATCCGGGCAACCTCGGCCAGACGCGGCCACTGCTGTTCATCCGCGACCTGTACTGCGTCTCGAGCAGCTTCCGGCCGCTGCGCGGGGCCGCGGCGCGCGCCGCCGGCTGCCCGACCTCGCGAGGGGCGCAACGCCGCTTCCGCAGGGACAACCCGGCGCTGTTTGGGGCCAGCGGCTTCGCCGACCATCCCTACGCGCCGAAGGGCGCGTCCCCGGTCAGCCGTGCCGGCAACAAGCCCGATATGGCCCTGTTCCCGGATCTCGGCGAGCTCGGGCGAACGCTCGACCGCGCCAACCGCGCCTACGGCTCGCACAAGCGCCTGGGGATCTACAACACCGAGTACGGCTACATCACGCGCCCGCCAGCGGCCCGCGGGTTCGCCAGCCCCGCCACGGCGGCCTACTACATCAACTGGGCGGAGTACCTCAGCTGGCGCCAGCGCCGGATCGGGAGCTACATGCAGTACCTGCTGAGCGACACGAAGTCTGGCGTCTACGCCAACTTCGCGAGCGGCCTGGAGTTCTCAAACGGCAAGCCGAAGGCGACCTACGACGCCTACAGGCTGCCGGTCTACATGCCTCACACGCGCTTCTCGCGCAACTCCAACGTCGAGCTGTGGGGCGACGCGCGACCGGCACCGTTCATGGTCGCCGACGGCAACGGACCACAGACCGTGTCGATTCAGCTCAACAAGCGGACGATCAAGACGGTCACGATCAAGCGCTCGGGCTTCGCGAGCGGATACTTCGATATCCACATGCGCTTCCCGCACAGCGGCTCGGTCCGCCTGGCCTACACCTATCCGAAGGCCGACAGCTTCCTGCCGTCGAGCTCGCTCGGTCAGACGGTCTACAGCCGCAGCTTCAACATCAACGTGCGGTAGTCAGCACCGGCCGCGGCGCAGGCGGGATACTGAGCGGCGATGGCAGCCGCCAGCGCCACCCCGCTGATCGCCGGCCTGCGCGAGGCCTGCGGGCGCGAGTTCGTGCTCACCCACCAGCACGAGCTGGCGACCTACCGTTCCGACGGCCTGCTGCACTACCGCCAGGTCCCCGTCGCCGCCGTTCTGCCCGGGACAGCGGCGCAGGTGCGCCGGTGCGTGCAGGCGTGCTTCGAGGCGCAGGTTCCGTGGGTCGCTCGCGGCTCGGGCACCGGTCTGTCGGGCGGCGCGCTGCCGGTGCAGGGCGGGGTGCTGATCGTGCTCAGCCGGCTGCGGCGAATCCTGTCGGTGGAGCTCGACGATGGCCGGGTGGTGGTCGAGCCGGGCGTGACCAACGTCGCCGTCTCACGCGCGGTCGCGCCGACCCACTTCTACCCGCCCGACCCCTCCAGCCAGATCGTCTGCTCGATCGGAGGCAACGTCGCGGAGAACTCGGGCGGGGCGCACTGCTTCAAGTACGGCTTCACTACCAACTACGTGCTGGGGCTGGAGGTCGTGCTGTCCGACGGCACCCTGGTCACGCTGGACCGAGACGCGCCCGGCTATGACCTGCTCGGGGCATTCGTGGGCTCCGAGGGCACGCTCGGCGTGGCGACGAAGATCGCCCTGCGGGTGGTGCCGGCGCCCGAGAGCGTGCGCACTCTGCTGGCTTTCTTTGACGACACCGGCACCGCCGGCGACGCGGTCACGGCGATCGTCGACGCTGGGATCGTGCCCGGCGCGATCGAGATGATGGACCGCCTCTCGATCCAGGCCGCCGAGCAGGCGACCGGCGCCGGCTACCGGCTCGACGTCGGCGCCGCGCTGCTGGTCGAAGTCGACGGACCGCGCGAGGAGTGCGAGCACGGCGTGGAGCGGATCACGCAGTTGTGCGAGGACGCCGGGGCGCTGGAGGTCAGGATCGCCGGCACGGAGGCCGAGCGCCAGCTGATCTGGCGCACGCGCAAGGCTGCGTTCGCCTCGATGGGACGGATCGCGCCCGCCTACTACGTCCAGGACGGAGTCGTCCCGCGGACCAGGCTGTCGGAGGTGCTGCGGCGGATCGACGAACTGGCCACCGAGCACGGCCTGCGGGTCGCAAACGTGTTTCACGCCGGCGACGGCAACCTGCACCCGCTGGTCTGCTACGACTCGGAGGTGGCGGGCGAGGCGCAACGCGCCGAGCAACTCGCGGGGCTGATCATCAAGGCGTGCGTCGATGCGGGCGGCTCGATCACCGGCGAGCATGGCGTCGGCGTGGACAAGAAGATGTACATGCCGGCGATGTTCTCTGAGCCCGATCTGGACGCCTTCCAGCGGTTGCGTTGCGCGTTTGATCCTCACGGGCTCGCGAACCCCGGCAAGGTGATGCCCGCGCCACGTCTGTGTGGCGAGGTTCCTGGTCCCTACCGCCGCCACCCCCTGGAGGTGGCCGGCCTCGCGGAGCGGATGTGAACCCGACGCGGGCGGCGCTGCGTCCCGAGAGCTTCGAGCAGGCCGCGGCCGCGCTCGCGGCAGCGGCGGCGGAGGGACGATCGGTCAGGATCGCGGGCGCCGGCTCAAAGCGCCACTGGGGCCACGCGACCCCAGAGGCTAATCTCGTGCTGGAGACCGGCGGCCTGAACGCGATCGTCGAGCACAACGCCGGCGACCTGACAGCGCGCCTGGAGGCCGGGGTCACGCTCGAGACCGCTCAGCGGGCGTTCGCCGCCGCCGGGCAGATGCTCGCGCTCGACCCGCCTCCGGCACCCGGGGAGGACGCCCCTGCCGCGACGATCGGCGGAATCGTGGCGACGGGCGACTGCGGGCCGCTACGCCACCGCTACGGAGCGCCCCGTGACCTCGTCGTCGGGATCACGGTCGCGCTCAGCGACGGCACGATTGCGCGGGCGGGCGGGCAGGTGATCAAGAACGTCGCCGGCTACGACCTCGCGCGCCTGTTCGCCGGCTCGTTCGGCACGCTCGGGCTGATCCTGGCCGTCAACTTCCGCCTGCATCCGAGGCCGGAGACGACCGTCACCGCGCTGGGCCGCGCCGGCGACCCCGGCGGCATTGCGCATGCAGCGCGGGCGCTCGCGGCGGCGCCGCTCGAGCCCGAGGCGCTCGATGTCGCCTGGGACCAGGACGGCGGCTGTCTGCTCGCATCCTTCGCGGGAGCCGCGGCGGCGGCGCGGGCGCAGCGGGCCGTGGCACTGATGGCGGCGCAGGGCCTGGACGACGTTGCCGGCGTCGATGACGACGCCGAGCTGTGGGAGCGCCACGGCGCGCGGCAGCGATCGGCCACCGATGCCGTGGTCCGCGTGGCGGCCCCACCGAGCGCGCTGGCGGAGCTGATCGCGGCCGCGCGGGCATGCTCGGCGACGCTCGTGGGCCGGGCCGCGCTCGGGCACAGCTGGCTGACGCTTGCCCCCGCCGCGGTCGCGACGCTGCGCGAGCGCCTGCCGTCAGGGTCCCAAGCGGTTCTGCTCGACCGCCCCGAGCCGCTCCAGGACCCCTGGGGCGCGGGCGACGGCCCCGCGCTGGAGTTGATGCGTGCCGTCAAGGCGCGCTTCGATCCCACCGGCACCTGCAATCCCGGTTTGTTCGTGGGCGGGATCTGATGGGCGCGTTCGATCCGCAGCGTCCACCCGAGCAGTCGCTCGTCGACGACTGCGTGCACTGCGGCTTCTGCCTGGAGACCTGCCCCACCTACTTGCTGTGGGGCGCCGAGGCCGATTCGCCGCGCGGCCGGATCGTCCTGATCTCCGAGGGCCTACACGCCGACGGGCCGATGTCAGACGAGATGGCGACCCACTTCGACCGTTGCCTGGGCTGCATGGCATGCGTCAGCTCCTGCCCCTCCGGTGTTCGCTACGACCGGTTGATCGAGCGCGTCCGGCCCCAGGTCGAGCGCAACCACCACCGTCCGGCGGGCGAGCGGGCGCTGCGGGCACTCCTGCGAGCGACCCTCCCCCATCCCGGCCGGCTGCGGGCGCTGGCGCCGCTGCTAAGCGCCTCTCGCCGCCTGGGCCTCGAGCAGCGCCTGCCCGAGCGCCTGGCCGCGATCGCGCGGGTCGCGCCGGCGCCACCAGCGGGGGCATGGTGGAGCGGGCGGGCGCCGATCCCCGAGCTGACGCCCGCGATCGGCGAGCGGCGGGGCAGCGCCGGGCTGCTGCTCGGCTGCGTGCAGCGCGTGTTCTACCCAGAGGTCCACCGCGCGACCGCCCACGTGCTCGCCGCCGAGGGGTACGACGTACATGCCCCGCGGCTGCCGGACTGCTGCGGGGCGCTCGAGCTCCACAGCGGCGCCGAGCCCGCGGCGATCCGACGCGCTCAGGAGACGATCGACTGCTTCACCCTCGCCGGCGTAGACCACGTGGTCGTCAACGCGGCCGGGTGCGGCTCCGCGATGAAGGAGTACGGCGACCTGCTTGGCACCGAGCAGGCGCGCGCCTTCTCGGCGCGCGTGCGCGATGTCTGCGAGCTGCTGGCGTCAGCGCCGCCGCGCGCCCCTCGCGGGCCGATCGAGCTGCGCGTCGCCTATCACGACGCCTGCCACCTCGCCCACGCGCAGGGGATTCGTGACGCCCCGCGGGAGCTGCTGCACGCGATTCCGGGCCTGGAGCTGATCGAGGTCGGCGCCGAGCGCGACGTCTGCTGCGGCTCGGCCGGGATCTACAACCTCGTGCAGCCTGAGGCGGCCGCGCAGCTGGGGGCGCGCAAGGCGCGCCACCTGATCGATACCGGCGCGGAGGCCATAGCGGCCGGCAACCCGGGCTGCGCCGCGCAGCTGTCGCTGCACCTGACCCAGCTCGGGCACGAGCTGCCGATCCACCATCCGGTCGGGCTGGTGTCGCGCTCGATCGCAGCAGCCGCTGGGAGATGACGCGAGGCCTCGTGGGGCGGACCGTCTCGCTGGTCGTGGCGCTGGCGCTCGCGGGCTGCAGCTCGACGCTGGTCTCGCTTCCGGCCCGACACCACTCGAGCACCGCCGGTGCCACCGCGGCCTCCCCGGCGACCAGCTCGCGCCCGGCCACCGGTTCGACGACCACGACCGCCGCCGCCACGCCACCGCCGGGCAGCGTCGCGCACACGCCACCGGTGCGCCCGCCGGCGGGCCTTGAGCCGACGCTCGGCTACGGCACCTACGAGCGCTGCCAGGCCGCCTGCGCGGGTACCGTCCCGGCCTCGCTGCGGCGGCCGCTTGCGATCCCCGCCGACGACGGCGGCCCCTGCCCAGTCAGCTTTCGCGCCGACGGACCCGTCTCGCCCGATCCCGGGCCCGTGCTTGGGGCGCGGTCGTTCCAGGGCAGCGCCTGGGACGGGGCCAAGGTGACCTGGACGGCGACCCCCGCCTACGCCGGTCCGATCCTGATCCGTGGCCGCATGCTCGGAGGCGGCGGCGCCGTCGGGTTCGGTGGCGACGTCACGCCCTATGACGAGCTTCAACTGCTGGATGCCGGCCGCAATGCGCCGGGCGTCGCACGCGGTGGTCGTGCCTGGCTTACATACACGCGCTTCCCGGGCCCCGGCTGCTACGTCTATCAGGTTGACGGGACGGACTTCTCCGAAGTGCTCGTGTTCCGCGCAGCGGGCTGATCGGACGCGTACATGCGCTCGATCTCGTCGGCGTACTTGTCGGCTATCGGGCGGCGCTTGAGCTTGATCGTCGGGGTCAGCTCGTCGCCGCCGGGCAGCCAGTCGCCGCAGATGACGGCGAAGCGCTTGATCTGCTCGACGCGCGCGAGCCGGGCGTTGGCGCCGTCCACGCCCTCCTGGACGGCGGCGAGCACCTGCGGCTCTGCTGCGAGCTGGTCAAAGCCGCGATCCCCAAGGCCGTTGCGGGCCGCCCATTGCGGGGTGAAGTCGGGGTCGAGCACGATCAGCGCGGTGTTGTAGGGCCGCCGGTCGCCGATGCAGCACGCCTGACCGATCAGCGGGCTGCCCGACTTCAGCGCGGCCTCGATGTTCGCGGGCGACATGTTCTTGCCCGCGGAGTTGATGATGATCTCCTTCTTGCGATCGACGATTGTCAAGTAGCCGTCGGCGTCCAGCGTGCCGATGTCGCCGGTGTGCAGCCAGCCGTCCGGATCGAGCGCTTCGGCGGTCTGCTCGGGACGGTTGCGGTAGCCGTTCATCAGGAAGGCTCCGCGGCACAGGATCTCGCCGTCGGGCGCGAGCTTCAGTTCGACGCCCGGCGACGCCGGTCCGACCGTCCCGATCCGGACCGCGCCGGGACGGTTGCAGGTGCCCGTCCCGCAGGTCTCCGACATCCCCCACAGCTCGGCCAGCTCGATCCCGATCGCGTGGAAGAACTCGATCACGTCCACCGGCGTCGGCGCCGCCCCGGCGTTGACCGTGATCGCTTGGTCGAGGCCGATCATCTCGCGGACGCCGGCGAACAGCTCCGCGTCGGCCTGGGCGACCCGCGCCTCCAGTTCCGGCGGGACCGCCTGGCCGCGCTGGCGCAGGCGCACGCGCTCGATCGACGCCGCCAGTGCCTCGCGCATCGCCCGCGCCTGCGGCTCGGGCGCGGCGGCCTGCATCGCCTCGAGGCCCGCCTTCAGCTTCTCCCAGATCCGCGGCACGGCGAAGAACCAGTTCGGGCGCACCTGAGGCAGGTGAGCGACGATCTGGCGCGGATCGCTGACGCAGGTGACGCTGCCGGCGTGGACGATCGGGATGTAGTGGTGCGCCATCCGCTCGGCGATGTGGGCCGCCGGCAGCCACGAGATCACGCGCGCGCCGCTCGGCAGGTCGATCAGCTCCCCCACGCCGCGCGCCGCCGCCAGCGCCGCCCGGTGGGTGATCTGGACGCCCTTGGGGTGCCCGGTCGTGCCCGAGGTGTAGATCAGCGTCAGCAGGTCGTCAGCGGCCACGGAAGCGGCAGCCGCGGCACCGTCGAACTCTGGGTCCGCTCCCTCGACCTGCGACAGGCCGAGGACCCCATCGACGCCCTCGCCGTCGACCACGATCACGTGCTCGAGCGCCGGCGCATCGACACGTGCCCGCTGCACGACCTCAAGCAGCGCCCGCTCGGTGATCGCGACGCGCGCGCCGGAGTCCTCCAGCAGATAGGCGACCTCGTGCTCCGGATAGGTGACGTAGATCGAGAACGGAGTCGCCCCAAGCGTGACCGCGGCGAGGTCGCAGACCGCGAACTCGGGCCGGTTTGACAGCATCAGCGCGACCCGATCGCCTCGGCGTACGCCGAGCTTGGCCAGGCCGCCCGCCAGCGCATCGACACGCTGGCGCAGCTCCGGCCAGGTGAGCGACACGCGTCCGTCGGCCGTGCGGACCGCGACGATGTCTGGGTGCCGAGCCGCCGTGATCCGCAGCGCCGCGGCGATCGTGCTCGCGTCGACGGCCGCGCGTGCGGGCGCGTTTGTGCTCGTGGTCGTGCTCACGGTCGGTCGCGCGAACGCTACCGCTTTGCGTCAGTGGATCGGAAACCCTGGACCGCTGAGCGTCGAGATGTCGTTGGACAGCCCGATCGCGAACAGCAGGACGATCAACGCGAAGCCGACGATCCCGGCTCGCTCCATGACCCTGAACGGAATCCGCTTACCGCGGACCTTCTCGGCCAGCGCCCAGAAGATATGGCCCCCGTCGAGCGGCAGGAACGGGAACAGGTTGATCACTCCCAGCGACAGGGAGATCAGCGCCAGCAGGTCGAGCGCCAGCGTTGTGCTGGTGGCGAACGACTCCTGCGCGACCGTGTACACGCCGACGACGCCGCTCAACTGCCGGCGCTCCTGGGGCTCGAACACGCGCGCCACCGTCGATGCCGTCTGGGTCGAGACCGACCACAGCCAACTGGCGGCCGAGGTCGCCGCCACGCCCGCGCTCGGATAGACGTCGCGGGTCGCGAACTCGAACCCAAGCTCCATCCGGCCCCCGTTCATCCGCGGGCGGATCTCGAAGTGCAGGCGGCGGCCGCCGCGCTCCACGACCACGCTGGCCGGACGCTTGGCGTAGCAGCCCTGCGTCGGCGTCCCCGGGCAGGCATGAGATGCGGTCTGGTGCTGGATCGCCAGCACCGAGCTCCCGACGCCGTCGACCGACACGATCCGGTCACCCGGCCGCAGCTTTGCCACGGCCGGCATCGAGGGGATCGTGCTCGCCACCAGCTTGCCCGGCCGGATCACCTGCTGGCCGCTTGACATCAACACGGCAAAGGCGATCACGAACGCGATCGCGATGTTGACCGCCGGCCCGGCCAGGATCGTCACCACCCGCTTCCAGACCGCCTGGTTGTAGTACGCGCGGCGTATGTGCTCCGGTGCCAGGATCTCGTTGGGATTCATCCCGGCGATCTTCACGTAGCCGCCCAGCGGCACGACGCCGACCCCATACACCGTCTCCCCCCAGCGGCGCTTGATGATCATCGGCCCGAAGAACAGGGAGAAGCGTTCGACCCGCATCCCCACCGCCTTGGCGGCGACGAAGTGGCCAGCTTCGTGAAGGATGATCAGAGCGGCGAAGCCAAGGAACGCGAGCAGGTAGGACATCGACAGAGCGAGTGTGGCAGGCGTGCCGCGTTGCAGGAACGGATGCACATCTTTGATGCGCTTTCGGTAGGTTTCCCGGCGGGAGGTCGAGCACCGGGAGGGCATCATCGGAGGGCCGCCAGTCGACATCGATGCAGCCATGAGCACACAGCCTGAGCTGCAGCACGAGCGCGACCTGCTGGCGCAGCTGTTTGACAGCGCGCCGATCGGCGCCGTGGTCGCGACCCCCGATAGCTGCTGGATTCGCGTCAACCGGGCGCTGTGCGAGATGCTCGGCTACGGCGCCACCGAGCTGCGGCGGCTCGGGGCACAAGGCGTACTGCACCCGGATGAGGTGGCCGATTACCGCGACTGCATAGCGCAGATGCTCGCTGGAGAGGTCGACACGATTCGGCGCGAGACGCGCTGGCGCGACAGCGCGGGAGCGACCGTCTGGGTGCGTCTGAACGCTGCGCTGATCCGCGACGAGGGCGGTGCGCCACAGCACTTCCTGGTCCAGGTCGAGGACATCACCGCTCGCCGGCACACCGAGGACGAGCTGCGCGCCGCGCAGGAGCACGCCGAGTCGATCGTCGCCGCGATGCGCGAGGGGTATGGCCTGATCGTCGACGGCCGGATCAGATCCGTGAACGAGGCGCTCTGCGAGCTGACCGGCTTCGCCGCCGAGCAACTGATCGGCGCCGCGATGCCATTCCCGTTCTGGCCTCCGGAGGAGATGGAGGCGATCGAGGCCCAGACCGAGGCGATCGTCGCGCAGAAGGGCGGCACCTTCGAGCTGACGCTGATGCGCGCCGGCGGCACCCGCTTCTTCGCCGAGATCACGGCGCGGGTGGCGCGGCGGTCCGACGGCAGCGTGCTCGGGTACGTCAACACCATCCGCGACGTCTCCGAACGGCGGCTGCACGAGGCCGAGCTTCAGCGCATGGCACGAACCGACTCGCTGACGGGGCTGCCCAACCACCGGACCTTCCACGAGCACCTCGTGGCCGCCGCCGCGCGCGCCGCTCGCAGCGGCGAGCCGCTCAGCGTCGCGGTCCTCGACCTCGACCACTTCAAGCAGGTCAACGATCGGCACGGGCACCTGACCGGCGACGAGGTGCTGCGAGAGGTCGGGGTGACGCTGACCTCCCTGGTCCGCGCCGGCGAGCTGATCGCCCGCGTGGGCGGCGAGGAGTTCGCGTGGCTGCTGCCGGGCGCCGACGAGCTGGGTGCGTTCGCCGCGGCCGAGCGCGCACGCCAGGCGATCCGGGACGGGACGATCGACCCGGTTGGACGGATCACGCTGTCGGCCGGCGTCTGCGAGCTTGCGCATGCCACCGGCGCGACCGACCTCTACGCCCGCGCCGACCAGGCGCTGTACCGCGCCAAGCGCGCCGGGCGCGACCGGACGAGCCGCAGCGACGCCGCACCCCAGACCGGCACCGGCGCGAGCTGAGGGGCCAGATCGGTCGGTGTCCGCGCGGGCGATCGGCGCGTGACACCCGAGCGCTCAGTCGATCGCGAGCGAGGCGACCAGCTCGCCGGCCAGCTCCCGCGCGCGCGCGTCAGCGCTCGCCAGCGAGTCGAACGAGTGAACCTGCGCGGTGGGCAGGCGATCGAGCGTCTCCTCGATCACGTCGGCGATCTGCGTGAACGCGAGCCGCCCGCCCAGAAACGCGTGCACCGCGACCTCGTTGGCGGCGTTCAGCGTGCACGGCGCGGTGCCGCCGGCCACACCCGCCTCGCGCGCCAGCGCCAGGCACCTGAACGTCCGCTCGTCAACCGCCTCGAACGTCAGCGACCCCAACGCCACCAGGTCGAGCGGAGCGATCGGGACGTCGGCGCGCTCGGGATGGTGCAGCGCGTAGGCGATCGGCACCCGCATGTCCGGATAACCGAGATGCGCGAGCGTCGCCCCGTCGCAAAGCTGGATCAGGCTGTGGACGATCGACTGGGGGTGCACCACGACATGCAGGTCGGAGTACGCGACGCCGAACAGGTGGTGGGCCTCGATCAGCTCCAGCCCCTTGTTCATCAGCGTGGCCGAGTCGATCGTGATCTTGCCGCCCATCGACCAGGTGGGGTGCGCCAGCGCCTGCTCGACGGTGACGTCGCGCAGCTGATCGAGCCCGCGGCCGCGGAACGGGCCGCCCGAGGCCGTCAGGATCAGGCGCTGGACGGTCCCGGGACGCTCGGCGCCGAGCAGCTGGTGCAGGGCTGAGTGCTCGGAGTCGACCGGGATGATCGTCGCGCCGGTCGCCTCCGCGAGCGCGATCACCAGCTCGCCCCCGACGACCAGCGACTCCTTGTTGGCCAGTGCCAGGTCGATCCCCTCCCCCAGCGCGGCGATCGATCCGACCAGGCCGGCCGAGCCGACGATCGCGTTCAGCACTAGCTCGCAGTCGGACTGCACGACCAGTGACACGATTCCGTCGGCGCCCGACAGCACCTCCATCTCGGACCCGTTCTCGGACGCGCGCGCGGCCGCGTCCTGGTCGGCGACCGCAACCCGGCGAACCCCGAGTTCGTGCGCCTGCTCCAGCAGCGCCTCCCAGCCGCTGCCCGCGCTGAGCCCGATCACCTCCAGCTCGCCCTCGCTGCGGGCGACGACGTCGAGCGCCTGGCGCCCGACCGACCCGGTCGAGCCGAGGATGACGATCCGGCGCGGCACGGTGCGCGATTGTAGGCGCGCGGGTCGCGACCGCCGCCCTCAGTGCACCGCAGCCCAGATGTAGTAGCCGGCCACGACCGTGAACAGCACCGCGTCGAGCCGGTCCAGCGCGCCGCCGTGCGCGCCGAACACGCCGCCCGCATCCTTGGCGCCGGCGTCGCGCTTGACCAGCGATTCGAACAGATCCCCGATTGGGCCGAGAACCGCGACGGCCACCCCGAGCTCGAGCGCCTCGCCATGTGTCAGCCAGGTCTGGTTCAGGCCCGCGACGAACACCGCCAGAATCGCGATCAGGGCACCGCAGAAGAGGCCCTCGAACGTCTTCTTGGGCGAGATCGAGGGCGCCATCGGCCGGCGGCCGAACAGCCGGCCGCCGAGGTAGGCGGCGGTATCGCCGAGGAACGTGCCGACCAGGATGTCGATCAGCACGCCGCCGCCGTGCGGCATGCGCCGCAGCAGCACGGCGAACGCGAACGCCAGCGCGGGCCACCAGACGCCGAGCAGCGTCCCCGCCACCGACACCGCGCCATTGCCCTGCTCCGCGCCGCGCGCCGCCACGGCCAGGAACGCGACCGGAAGCGCCGCCGCAGCGACCTCGAGCACGTCGCGCTCGGTGCCCAGTTGCGCCGCCAGCACGAGCGCGGCCGCCGCGGCGAACCCGACGGCCGGGACCGGACGCCAGCGTTCGAGCAACCGGTAGAGCTCGTACAGGCATAGCCACGCGAACACGAGCATGAACAGCGCCCAGGCGGTGCCGCCGAAGCTCAGGAACACGAGCGCGACGATCGCCGCGGGGACGGCGATCACGATCCTCGCAAGCAGCTCGGACCCGCTCCGCGAGCCGCGCTCCCTGCGCGACCGACCTCCGGCCCGGGGTCCACGCTCGCCGCGCGGTCCACGCTCGCCGCGCGATCCACGCTCGCCGCGCGCCTCACGCTCGCGGCGGGATCCACGCTCGGCGCGGGGGTCGCCCCCGGAGCGCGTGGTCGGCCGCGACCCGGCCGCCATCACCGTCCCCCGAAGCGACGCCGCCGTGCGCCGAACTCGCCCAGCGACTGCTCGAACGCCTCGCGGGAGAAATCCGGCCACAGCTCGTCACGAAACACCAGCTCGGAGTAGGCGGCCTGCCACAACAGGTAGTTGGACAGCCGGCGCTCGCCGCTGGTGCGGATCACCAGGTCAGGGTCGTGCATGTCCGGCGCATACAGATGGGCGCGGAACTGCGCTTCGGTGCTGCCCGTGAACGTGCGCGCCGCGTCCACGATCTCGGCGCGGCCGCCGTAGTTGAACGCCACGAACAGGGTAATCCGATCGTTGTCGCCGGTTACGCGCTCCGCCCATTGCATCCGCTCCACCAGCTCGGGCGCCACCGGGTCGGTCCGGCGACCGATGAACCGCATTCGCACCCCCTCGGCGTGAAGCTCCGGGGTCTCGGCCTCGATCCGACGCGCGAACATCTCCATCAAACCGGACACCTCGGCGTCATCCCGGGTCCAGTTCTCGGTCGAGAACGAGTACACGGTCAGCTCGTGGACGCCCAGATCGGCCGCATCGCGCAGGCGAGCCTTGACGGTGTCGGCTCCCGCTTCGTGACCCGCCAGCACCGGCAGCCCCCGGCGCTGCGCCCAGCGCCCGTTGCCGTCGGTGATGATCGCCACATAGCGCGGGCGTGCGCCGCCGTCGTTCGCGGCGATCACGGATGCGGGGGTCGCGGGGCGGGCGGGCTCGGTGTCCGATCGAGAGCCCAAACCTAGACCTCGAGGATGTCCGCTTCCTTGTGCTTGAGCAGCTCGTCGAGCTCTGCGACGTGGGCGTCGGTCAGCTTCTGGAGCTCGACCTCGGCGCGGTGCTCGTCGTCGGAGCCGGCCTCTCCGGCCTCCTTGAGCTCGCGCAGGTCGTGCATCACGTCGCGTCGGATGTTGCGTACCGCCACGCGACCCTCCTCGGCGATGTGCCGGGCCACCTTGACCATCTGCCGGCGACGCTCCTCGGTCAGCTCGGGGATCGTCAGCCGGATCAGGTTGCCGTCGTTGCCGGGGGTCAGGCCCACATCGGACTCGAGGATCGCGCGCTCGATCGCCTTGATCGAGCTCTTGTCGTAGGGCTGGACGGTCAGCAGGCGGGCTTCGGGAGCGCTGATCGAAGCCATCTGCTGGAGCGGGGTGGCGGTGCCGTAGTAGTCGACCACGATCCTGTCCAGCAGCGCCGGGCTGGCGCGGCCGGTCCGCACCGAGCCGAACTCGTGGCGGATCGCCTCCACCGACCTGGCCATCCGCTCGCGCGCGTCCACGAGCAGCTCGTCGATCATCTCCGAATCGCTCATCAGATCCTCGCGTTCGCCGCTCCAGCGACCCGCCGCGCCACCGCCTCAACCGCCGACGGTGAAGCGGGCGAAGCGCCGGATCACGATGTTCTCCCGCGTCTCGGCCGACAGCGCCGCGCGCAGGTCCTCGATCGTCTTGCCGCCGTGCTTGTCCTCGTTGACGTGCTTCTGGCGCAGGAGCACGACTTCGTCGAGCCACTTGTCCAGCTTGCCGGCCACGATCCGCTCGCGTACGTTCTCGGGCCGGTCCGCGGCCTGCTCGGTGGCGATCCGGACTTCTCGCTCGCGCTCGTCGGCGGGGATGTCCTCCTCGCTGATCGCGAGCGGCGTCGTTGCCGCCACGTGCAGCGCCACGTCGCGCGCGAACTCGGCAAACCGCTCGTTGCGTGCCACGAAGTCGGTCTGGCAGTCGACCTCGACCAGCGCGCCGATCCGGTTGCCGGCATGGATGTAGCTCTGCACGACACCCTCGCGGGCCTCCGCGCCGGCCCGCTTGGCAGCCTGCGCCTCGCCGCGCGCGCGCAGCAGCTCGACCGCCTTGTCCAGGTCGCCGTCGGTCTCCGTCAGCGCGTCGCGACAGGCGAGCATCCCGGCTCCCGTCCGGTCCCGCAGGGCCTTGACGTCCTTGGCCGAGACGGCGCTCATGATGGCTCCTCGGCCTCGGCGGGCGCCGCGGACGCCTCCGGCTCGGGGGCCGGCGCCTCCGGGGCCGGGGCAGCCGTGGCGGGTTCGGGCGCAGCCGCAGCCGCAGCCGCAGTCGGGGCCTGCGGCGCCTGCTGCTCCGCGGCCTGCGGCGCCTGCTGCTCGTCGGCTTCGCGGCGCGCCTGCTCCTCGGCTTCCTGGCGCGCGCGCTCCTCGGCCTCGCGGCGTGCCTGCTCCGCAGCCTCCCGGCGGGCGCGCTCCTCGGCCTCCTGGCGCTCGCGCTCCAGGCGCGCGGCCTCCTCCTCGGCGCGGAACACCCCATGTCCCTCCGCGACGACATCGCCGATCGCCCGCGTGACCGCGGCGCACGAGCGGATCGCGTCGTCGTTGCCGGGGATCACGAAGTCGATCCCGTCGGGGTCGCAGTTGGTGTCGACCAGCCCGATGATCGGAATCCGCAGCCGCTGCGCCTCGCGGACCGCGATCACCTCGGTCTTGAGGTCGATCACGAACACCGCGTCCGGCACGCGCTGCATGTTCTTGACGCCGCCGAGGTTTGCCTGCAGCTTCTCCAGGTCGGCCTGCGCGGCCATCCGCTCGCGGGTGGGCAGCAGCTGAAGCTGCCCCTCGGCCTCGTAGCGCTCCAGATCGTGCAGACGCCGGATCCGTAACGAGATCGTCTGGAAGTTGGTCAGCAGGCCGCCCAGCCAGCGGTGGTTGACGTACGGCATGTCCGCCGCGTTGGCGGTGTCGCGGATCGCGTCGCGGGCCTGCTTCTTGGTCCCGACGAACAGCACCGTTCCGCCACGCCGGGCGATGTCGGCCGCGAACTCTCGAGCGCGGTTCAGCAGCGCATCGGTCTGCAACAGATCGATGATGTAGATGCCGTCCCGCTCACCAAAGATGAAGCGGCGCATCTTGGGGTTCCAGCGGCGCGTCTGGTGGCCGAAGTGAACGCCGGCCTCCAGCAGCTCCTTGATGCCTATCTCAGCCATCGAGCTCCCTTGTATGAAAACTGGTTAGAACTGCGCCCGCCGGGCCGATCACGCACCCCGGAGCGCGATAAGCGTCCGGGGCGAGGGCCGCGACCTGCTGGTCGGCGGGGTCGAAGAACGTTGTTGAGCACGCAGTCTAGTGAGCCTCCCGCGCCCGCGCGAGCGCCGCGCACAGGTCGTCTGGCAGCGGCGAGCTGGCCTCGACGGCGACGCCAGTCACCGGGTGTTCGAACGCGAGCCTTGCGGCGTGCAGGAACTGGCGGGTGAGGTCGTACTCGCCCCCGGTCCCGTACTGCCGGTCGCCGCAGACCGGATGGCCGATCGCGGCCATGTGAACCCGGATCTGGTGCGTCCGCCCGGTCTCGAGAACGACCGACAGCAGCGTGGCGCGCGCCAGCGCCAGGCGGACCTCGAAGTGCGTCCGGGCTTCGCGCGGGGCGTCGGTGTCGGTCGAGTGAAGCACCCGGTCGCGGCGGGCGCGCCCGATCGGCGCGTCAACGGTCCCGGTGCGCGCCGACGGACGCCCGGACACGAGCGCCAGGTACTCGCGCGTGATCCCCCGGCGCGCCAGCAGGCGCGACAGAGCGCGATGGACGTCGTCGCTGCGCGCGACCACGAGCAGCCCAGAGGTGTCGCGGTCCAGTCGATGCACGATTCCCGCCCGTCCCGGATCGCCGCCGGCGGCGCCCGCCGCCGCCAGCGCTTGCGAGAGCGTGCCCTCGCGGTGCCCGCGTCCGGGGTGAACGACCACGCCGGCCGGCTTGTCGATCACCAGCAGGTGCCGATCCTGGTATGCGACCGTGAACGGAGCCGGCGAGGTCGGCGCATCGTCGGCCACCCCCGCAGGTTCGACCTCGAAGACCTCGACGAACTCACCGGCCGCGAGCAGATGCCGCTTCGGGCATGCCCGCCCGTCCACCCGCACCTGGCCGGCCTCGATCAGGTGCTGGGCGCGGGCTCGAGAGCCGACGGGCTCGGCCAGGAAGCGATCGAGCCGGGCGCCCGCGTCGCCCTCGGAGACCTGGAGCCGCAGCGGGCCGGAGCTCACGTGCGCAGTCGCCGTGAAGGAGGGCCCTCCAGCACGTAGATCAGCAGCAGCACCCCGATCGTGATCGCGATGTCCGAGACGTTGAATGCGGGCCAGTGCGGCAGCTTGATGAAGTCCGTCACCGACCCGTTGACCAGCCGGTCTGTCAGGTTGCCGATCGCTCCGCCGACCAGCAGACCGGTTGGCAGCCACAGCCCGCGGCGCATCGGACGCGCCAGGAAGTAGGCGACCAGCGCCACGAGTGCGATCGCGGTCAGCGCGAGCACGAGCGCGCCGCCCCCGGAGAAGAAGCCGAACGCGACGCCGCTGTTCTGCACGTGGACGAGTTGGACCCCCGGTACGACGTGGTCTGCCTGGCCGACGGGGATCCCGCTGACCACGGCGTTCTTGGTCAGCCGGTCGGCGATCAGCACGGCGACGACCACCGTGCCCGCGCGCGCGAATGCGATCGCTCGCGCCCGGCGTGCCCGTGCCGCGGGACGACCTTCGGCCATCGGCGGCGAAACCTGCTCAGCCGCCGGCGATCGCATTGGTCACGAGCGTCCGCACTATGTAGAGCACGATGATCGCGATCATCGGCGACAGATCGAACGCGCCGAGCGGCGGGATCACCTTGCGGAACAGCCGCAGGTACGGCTCTGACACGTCTCGCAGGAAGTTGAGCACCGCGTCGCTGTAGCGCGAGTAGGGCACACGCATCCCGAACGAGAACAGGAGATTGACGAGGATGTAGACGAAGATCAGGACGATGTAGACGTACAGCAGCGTGCTCACGTAGTTGGCGATGTCGGCGCGAGTGCTCGCCAGCGCCAGCATCAGCCCGCCACCTCGAGAGCGCGATCGATCGCGTCGGCGAACGCGGCTCGCAGGCCCCCCCGCTCGAGCGCCGCAAGGCCGCGCGCGGTCGTCCCGCCCGGCGAGGTGACCTCGCGCCTGACGGCCAGTGTGTCGTAGCCGCGCACCGCCAGCAGCGCCGCGGCGCCAGCCATCGTCCCGACCACGAGCTGGGCGGCGACGGCCGGCGGCAGCCCGTGGCGGACGGCCGCATCGACCTGGGCCTCGGCGATCAGCGCCTGGTAGGCGGGGCCGACGCCGACGACGGCATTGGCCACGCCCATCTGGTGCTCGTCGACGAGCATCACCGTGCCGAGGCGGCCGAACAGCTCCAGCACCTCGCGCTCGAGGTCGGGATCGAGCGGATGCTCCGGACCCGTGAAGGGCGAGTAGCAAATCACACCCTGACGAACCTCGACCGGTGTGTTGGGCATCAGCCTGAAGACCTGCGCCGGCCCGTAGGCGCTCGCCAGCGACCGTGCGTCGATCGAGCCGAGCACCGACGCCACCGCCCGGGCGTGGCCGCGGATCTCTTCGGCAACCTCGGCGAACTGGCGCGGCTTGTGGCACAGGACGACCAGGTCTGACTCCTGGGCGACCTCGACGTTGCTCGCCGCGCGGCCACCCAGCTCCGCCGCCAGCGCCTCGGCGCGCCCCGAGCCCCTGCCCGAGTCCGAGCAGAGCACGGGCTCGCCCCAGCCGCGCGCCAGCGCGCGCGCCATGTTGCCCGAACCGATCAGTCCAACCCGCATCGGTGTGAAATCTACCTCTCGCCCCGCCCTCGGCCAGGACGCCGGCTCAGGACTGGTTAAAGAAGCCCTTCTCGACCAGCCGTGCGCGCTCCTCGGCAGACACCTCGACGTTGCGCGGAGTGAGCAGGAACACCTTGTCCGCGATCCGCTGCATGCCGCCGTCCAGCGCGTACGTCAACCCGCTGGAGAAGTCGATCAGGCGCTTTGAGAGGTCGGTGTCGGTGCCTTGCAGGTTGATGATCACGGGGATCGCGTCCTTGAACTTGTCGGCCACGTCCTGCACGTCGTTGAAGTTCTTGGGCGCGACGAAATGGACTCGCACGTCACCGCCGCGGCCGTTGGGCGCGCGGCCCCCGCCGACGGAGCGCAACGAGCTCGGGCGTCGCTCTCCGGGGGAATCGTCGGCGAAGATGTCGTCGAACTCGTCCCGCCGCCGACGAGAGCTGAGCTTGCGTACGTTGGGCCGCTCCCGGTAGCTGTCCTGCATCTCGGTCTCGGGCTCGACGTAGAGCTCATCGTCCTCGTATGGGTCCTCCTCGGCGAGGCCGAAGTAGACCAGGGTCCGGTGCCAGGAGTCTCTGAAGGCCATCTGCGTTGTCAGGGTTCGCGCAACGGGGTCGTTTCCCTGCCCCGGGATTATTGCGTGCCCGCGTACAGGGCGGTGCCGAGCCGCACGATCGTCGCGCCCTCGCGGACCGCGATCAGGTAGTCCTGGCTGGTCCCCATCGAGCGATGGCGCAGCCCGTGCGCATCGGCCAACCGAGACAGCGCGGCGAAATGCGGCCTGCTGTCCTGCGGCCGGGCCGCGCGCGGTGGCATCGTCATCAGCCCGACGACCGTCGCCGGGCAGCGCTCCAGGAACTCCGGCAGCTCTCGCGCCGAGATCCCCTCCTTCCCCGCGTCGCCCGCGACGTTGACCTCGATCAGCACCTCGGTCTGCGGGCCGCCGTGGCGACCCAACTGCTCCAGCGCCGACTGCGACGCAACCGAATGGATGTAGCGCACGTGCGGCAGCAGCTGCTTGACCTTACGGCTCTGCAGGCGACCGATGAAGTCCCAGGTGAACGAGCCCGGGACCACGGCGCGCTTGGCGAGCAGGTCCTGCGCCCGGTTCTCGCCGACCAGGGTAACGCCGCCATCGGCCAGGGCCGACAGCTGGGAGGCCGGAAGGTACTTGATCGCCGCCAGGATCTCCACCTGCTCGGGATCTCGCCCTACCGCGGCGATCTGCCCGCGCACGCGCGCGAGGTTGACCGCCACCCGCTCCGCGCTCAGGTCGCCGATCAGGTCAGCCATATCAGGCCCGCCTGGCGTCCGGTGACGCCGCTGTCACGGCGGTGCGAGAACAGCAGATGCGGGTCGGAGCAGATCGTGCAGATGCCCAGCTCGGCGATGCCGGCGACGCCGGCGCCGGCGAGCCTGACGCGCGCGACCGTCGGCAGGTCGACACAGCGACCGTCCAGCGCCTCGGGTACGTCGGCGAAGGCCGCGTGGATCTCGGCGCCCGCCTCGTAGCAGCAGCCACCGGCGCCCGGCCCGATCGCCGCGCTGAGCTCCCCGGCGGCGCCCAGCCGCCGCAGCGCCCGAACCCCGGCCTGGACGACGCCGCCCGCCAGCCCGCGCCAGCCGGCGTGCAGCACCGCCA
>JBOGYE010000070.1:0-9391 GCA_050696635.1 Solirubrobacteraceae bacterium
GGGCGGCGCCGGCTGAGCAGTACGGAGTGAACGGTCCGGCGGTTCGCGAGGCGTCCGGCGTGGGGTCGCCGGCGTGGCACCAGGATCGGTGACGGGACGCCGGGTCCAATCGAGCTGTCAATCTGACGCCCGCACGCTCCGCCGACGCGGTGCGCGCTTCAGATCGGCAGCCGACTGGTCGTTTGACGGCCCGCACGCGCTGACGGGCCGGTGCGCGCTTCAGATTGCCAGCCGACCGGTCGTTTGACGGCCCGCACGCCCTGACGGGCCGGTGCGCGCTTCAGATTGCCAGCCCGCCGCCGCTGCGACCGCGCGACCGCGCATTCCGCGACCGTGACCGCGTCGCGTCGTCGCCACGCCGTCTCGACCTTCCCGCCGACGCCTACCCGCCTGCCACAGGCGTGATCGTTACCAGCGCGGCGCTGGCCTGCGGGACTGAGAGCGTCAGGCGATCGCCGACCAGGTCGCGCGCGGACTCGCGCGCCGGCGCGAGCCGGCCAGTCGAGGTGGTCGTGCCGTAGCCCGAGCCGCCCAAGGTCACCCCGCCACGGCTTGACACGCTCGGCGCCAGCAGTCGCTCCACGGTCGCGGTCGAGCCCGATCCTGACCCTCGGGGCAGCGACAGCGTGACCTCGCGCGCACGCCGCGGGTCCTTGTCGATCACGGCGATTCGAACGGTCGAGTCCGGCGCTCTTGTCGCCCAGACGCTCAGCCCGTTGTCGGCGCCGCGCCGCGACACCGCCAGCAGGCGCGAGCCCGGAGGCGCGGCCTGCGCAAACAGCTGCAAGCCGTAGTAGACGGGCGCCACGCGCGCCTGCCAGCGCCCGTCGCGCCGCGCGAACGAGAACAGCTGGTACGCGGCGTTCGGCAGCGTGTGCAGATCGACCCCGTCGACGCCGGCCCGCGCCAGCGAGAACAGCGCATCGGTCGCCCATAACGCACTCGCGAACGTGTCGCTGACGCCCGTCTTGCCGCGGCACGCGACCGAGTTGAGCTCGTCGACGCGCAGCGTCCGGTGCTGGCGATGAGCGATCGCGATCCAGGGCCGCACGCTCGCGGCAAGCCCGACGGTCGCGTAGCTGGCCAGCAGATGCCCGATCGTCGGGTACTGCGGGGAGCTGGGCGGGACGAAGCAGTTGCGCAGCGGATAGCGGTGGACGGTCATCATGGTCAGTCGCGGCTGGCTCGCCAGCAGGTTCGGCATCGACCCCACCCAGGAGCCGGGGCCGGGCGTCGGACCGACGGCCAGCGCGGGTCCGGCCAGCGCCGTATTCGGGACCGCCGCGGCGATCGCAGCGAACTGGCGTGCGAAGTCGGCGTAGTCAAAGCCGTTCGGGCGGGCCTTGACGGGCGCGCCGGCGAGGGTGCGGAAGATGGCGATCTTCGAATACACGTCGGGCTCGTTGCCGATCTCGAACGCCGCCACAGAACCTGGACCGAACGCGCCGAGAAACCCCTTTGCCTCGGCCGCCGCGAGCGCCGGCTGGTCGGCGGCCAGGTTCAGGCCCATGATCATCCGGGCGCCGAGCTCGTGAGCCAGCGCCGCGGTGGTGGCCAGCCAACCGGGGGTCAGCCGGTAGGCGGCGAACGGCGGCGGGCGCACGCCTGGCGCGGGCAGGTATGACATGTCGGTGCTGTCGCCGCCGATCCGCAGCACCGGAGCCTGACCCGGGGTGAGGTTGCGGATCAACTGCACGAGCACCGGGTTGATTGCCGCCGGGTCTGACCCGGTGTAGGTCCGGACCGCCTGGAACTCGAACGAGAAGCCGAGGAAGCCGGGCGGGATCGGCGAGCCGACCGGGCGCCCGGCGACCGACACGGCGACGCGGGCGGCAGGTTTGACCGCTCCAGCAGCTGCCACGCCGGTAGCCCCCGCGCCGGTAGCCCCCGCGGACGCGCCTGACGCGCCGGACTGACCGGACGCGCCGGACGCACCGGAGCGCCCGGTGCCGGCGCCGCCGGAACCGCCCCCAACTGCCGCCCCGCCGGACGCCCCGACCGTGCCGGTCGTCCCCGTCGAACCGTTCGATTCGCCCGCACAGCCGCCGAGCACGGCGCCGGCGAGCAGCGCCGCGCAGATCGCGCCGATCCGGCCCACCGGCGTGCTCAGAGGCCCGCGAGCAGGTAGACGCCCGCGCCCTCGTGGCCGCGACTGTGACAGCGCAGCGGCACGACGCGCAGGCCGAGCCCCGCAGCGTGAAGCTCGGCCGCGGCGCCCTGCGCCTCGCCGGCGGCGCGACGCGGGAACTCGTTCTCGCCCTCGCCGACCCACAGCTCCAGGCTGGTCCGGCGCGGCATGCCGTCATCGCCGTAGGTGGTCGACAGGCGGGGGTCGACGACCGGCACCCAACCCTCGGGATCGAACAGCGTCGCCGCGACCAGGTCGGCGTCCTGTCCGCGCTGCACCCCAGCTCGCAAAGCCAGCAGTAGAAACGCGTCGTCGGCCGCGAACCAGCCCGACACGGCGCGCGCGGAGCGCAGCGAGGCAGCGTCGACCCCCTCGATCACGCACCGGGTGCCGATGCAGTCCACGCGACGCGGCGATCCCGCCAGCGTCAGCGTGCCCCGAACGCCGCATAGCTCCTGATAGCCGCTGGCCCCGAGCCCGTCGGCGTCCGGCCGCGCCTCGTCGTCGCGGGCCGGCGACGCCTGATCCTCGCCGGCCGGCGCCACCTGCAGGTCAAAGCCTTCTCCCTGCAGGTGCCAGCCGCGATCCTCGCAGCACCAGCCGCCGTCGGTTATCGCGGCGCCGGCGGTGGCCCCATGGCGATCGCCGAACGCGAGTGCCGAGCTGGAGGCATCGAGTGCCGCGCCCCAGACACCCCCCGCCGGATCGCCGAACGCCAGCATTCGCAGCCCGCGAGCGTCGGCGGCTGTCACGGGATCAGAGGCGCGAGCACGACCATGCTGCGCTAAGCGTAACCGTCAGAGCCCGAGCGCCGCCGCGACCGCCGCGAGGACGTCCGCGTCGGGCACGTCGTCGCTGCGCATGCCGAAGCTCGCGCGCGACCCGCGCTCCCAGTTGAACAGGCCGACATCGAGGGCCTCCAGCGGCAGCCCGCATGCCGCCGCCAGTTCGGCGGCGCGGCGTTCGAGCAGCATCGTGTCGCCGATCCCAAGCGCCCGCTTGGCCGCCACCGTGACCGGCTCGGCGCCGCCGAGCCCGAGCGCGCCAGCGCGCACGTCATGTACACCCAGGTGCCCGAGCGACGCCAGCAGCTCAAAGCGGGCGCCGCGGTGCAGCCCCGGCAGCGCCAGGCGTTCGAACGCCCGCGCGAAGCGGCGCTCGGGCGTCCAGCCGGGATCGCCGGTCAACGCGCCGGTCTGCGAACCGCCGCGCGTCGCCCAGGCCCGGTAGGCGTCGATCGTCGCCGTCCCGCGAGCGGGGTCGTGCGCGGTCCGCGCGCCGAGCGTCGCGCCTTCGAGCGCGATCGCCCCCGCATCCGCCCATGACCGACGCACGCGGTCAATGCCGTCGAACGGCTGGTCACCTTCGAGCGGCCCGAGGTAGGCAATCAGGAACGCAAGCCAGGTGCGCTCCTCGATATCGCCGCTCGGGTCGGCGACCTCGGCGTAGGCGCCGGGCGGCGCCTCGCGCAGCGCCGTCAGCCGGCCCGCGGCGAACGCCAGCTCCTCGGCCAGACGCTGAGCGTCGGCGCCCGACCGCAGCCCCGGCACGAGCGGCGAGCGAAAGCCGTCCTCGGCCCCGCGCACGAGCCGGCGGACGGTCACGGAGCGCGAGCCGCGACCACCAGCGCCGCCGGCACCCCGCGCTGCGCGCGAGGGAGCGTCCGGCCCGCCGTCGCCCGCACGCCTCCGATCCGAAGAGGCGCCGCGCGACGATCGACTGGCGGAAGCGGGCTGCCCGGCGGGCGACACCACTGGTCGCATCTCCAGGTGCTGCTCGCGCGAGCAGATCGGGCAGTTGTGGAGTAGGCGGCTGTGGCGGCAGAAGCTGGGCAATGGGGCGGTGCCGACGGCGGCCGAAGCTGGGCGGCCGGGCCGCGCCAACTATAGGACCGGCGCCGCGTTGGCCTCGCTGCGCCGGTGCTCGCGCGCACGCGCGAGCACCTCGCGGAAGCTGCGCAGGCGGAAGATCAGCAGCAGGGCGCCGAACCCCAGCGCCGAGCTCAGCACTGCGGTCGCGATCTGCTGCCCGACCGAGAACGCCGCCGTCGCGGGGTTGCCGGCGAAGATCGTCAGCAGCAGTGCTTGCTGGACCCCGGCGCCGCCCGGCGTGAACGGGAACACCGAGGCGATCACCTGCACCGCCAGGACCAGCAGCGCGTTGCGCACCGAGCCGCCGATATGGAATGCGTCCAGCAGCGCCCAGTAGGAGGCAAACCGGGCGATCCAGCTGGCCAGCTGCCAGCTGGCCATCTCGCCACGCCAGCGGCGCCGGTCGGCCAGGATGTTCAGTCCGAGGCGGATCCGTTGCCAGAACGCCCGCACCCTCGCCGACAGCAGCGCGAAGGCAACCAGGAACGCGATCGCCAGCGCGGTCAGTACAAACAGCGTGAAGCGCATGTGCGAGGCGAAGAAGCTGATGTCGAACGCCGGCAGCTTGGAGAAGTCCGGCGGCTTGGGAAACACGCCCTGCGTGAAGGCGAAGCACATCACCAGCACGCCGATCAGCCAGTCGAAGATCACCCCGGTGCTGAGCGCGGTCGCGACCGTCGGGTAGCTCGAGCCGGGAATCGCGGTCCGCGTCAAGAACAGTTGCGCCACGTTGCCGCCTCCCAGCGGGAACACGTTGTTGACGGCGTAGCCGACCATGTAGCCGCCCCACACGTCGCGCCAGCGCACGCGTCTGTCCGGGTAGGCGGCGCGCACGGCGTGAAACAGCGCGCGTGAGCGCAGCAGCAGGTATAGCCCGTACAGCGCCAGGCCGAGGGCGAGCGACGGCCAGCTCAGCCCAGCCAGCTGGGAGAAGAACGTCCCCGCCGAGGACAGCAGGCTGTCGATCGTGCCCAGCACCGAACTCCCGTGCCCGTGAGCGATCGGCGTGTGAGAGCCGGCGACGATCGTGGCAAGAACTGTGGGCGCCATTCGCACACGGTCGCACACGGGTCGGCCGTGCGGGCGAAGCGGCACGGCTGCGGCGCAGCGCCACGCCGCGGGGGGCCCGCAAAGGGACCGGGGGTCCCAGATCCATCTGGGCCGGCAAAGGGACCGGGGGACCCAGATCCATCTGGGCCCCCCGGAGAGTCAGGGAAGTGGGGGCGCAGTTCCCTGACCGACAAGGGCGAGTTTCCCCGTCCCACAGATCAGCAAGCTTCATTGCCCCGAATCTCGCCTCCAGGCATGACTCAGAGAGCCAGACCTTCAAAGCAGCCTAGCAGCTTCGGATCGCCGTGCATAGCGCGAATTGCGCCAACTCATCTCCCGCGAGTCGCGGGCCCCGAGAAGAATTCGTCCTCAGGCCGGACCGTGCCCGCCGTCTCGGCCTCGTGGCGCAGTGTCCGGTCCGGGTCTCCGCTCCACGCTCCGACCGCGAGCCGCTCGCGATCGGCGTCCATCGGGCTGCCGCCCAGGTCGTGGTTGACGATCCGCGCGCATTTACGCCCCTCGGCGATCGCGGTGACGACCAGCGACTGTCCGATCCGCGCGTCCCCGCACGCGTACACGCGCCCAACCGAGGTGCGATAGGTCTGCTCGGTGCGGATGTTGGCGCGGTGGTCGATCTCCACGCCCAACTGCGTCACCAGCCCATCGTGCTCCGGATGCGAGAAGCCGATCGCGATCAGCGCCATGTCCGCCTCGAGCACGAACTCGCTTCCTGGCACAGGCGTCAGGTCCCGCGACGAGCTGCCGGTCACCTGGCGCGCGTAGACGTGGGTGACCGAGCCGTCACGACCTCCGAAGCCCGTCACCTCGGTTCCCCAGCGACGCCTGCCGCCCTCGTCGAGCGCGTACGTGGTGGCGGTCCGCTTGGGCGGCAGGGGCCACGGCGCCAGCGGATCGCCGTGCGCCGTGACCTTGGCGTAGACGTCGAGCATGACCACGCTGTGGGCGCCCTCGCGATGCGCGCCCGAGACGCAGTCCATGCCGGTGTCGCCGCCTCCGATCACGATCAACCGCTTGCCGGCCGCGCTCAGCTCGGTGCCCGGCTCGGGGGCGCGGCTGGGCCGCCCCTCCTGTGCGGCGACCCAGCGGTTGCGCTGGTAGAGATAGTCCATCGCGGGGCTGATCCCCGCCAGTTCGCGGCCCGGAACATCGAGATCGCGCGAGACCCGCGATCCGATGCTGATCACGATCGCGTCGAAGCGCTCCCGCAGTTCCTCGGCGGAGATGTCCGGGCCGACCTCGGTGTCGTAGGTGAACTGGATCCCCTCCTGTTCGAGCAGCGCCACCCGGCGATCGATGATCCACTTCTCCAGCTTGGCGTCCGGCACCCCGAAGCGCAGCAGGCCGCCGGGCGCCTCGTCGCGCTCGAACACCGTCACCGCGTGGCCGCGGCGGTTGAGCTCGTCGGCGACCGCCAGCCCGGCCGGCCCCGAGCCGACCACCGCGACCGCCTTGCCGGTGCGGCGCTCCGGTGGCGCCGGCTGGATCCAGCCTTCGTCGAACGCCCGCGACACGATTGCCAGCTCGATCTGCTCGATCGTCACTGGGTCGTCGTTGATCGCCAGCACGCAGGCTGACTCGCACGGCGCCGGGCAGATCGTGCCGGTGAACTCCGGGAAGTTGTTGGTCGCCTGCAGCTGCTCGATCGCATCGCGCCACTTGCCCCGATAGACGAGATCGTTCCAGTCGGGGATCAGATTCCCAAGCGGGCAGCCCTCGTGGCAGAACGGAACCCCGCAATCCATGCAGCGGGCGCCCTGGCGGCGCAACTCAGACTCGGGCTGAAGGGCGAAGTAGCGCCGGTAGTCGCCGACCCGTCGGCGCGGATCGCGCTTGTCGAAGCCGACCCGGTGGATCTTCAAAAACGCGCCGAGCTCGCCCACTCAACTGCCCTCGGGCTCTGCTGCGATCGCGAGGGCGCGCTCGGTCTCTCGCTCGGCCAGCACGCGCCTGTAATCACGCGGCATCACCTTGACGAACTGCTCGCTGCGATGCTCCCAGGACGCAAGCACGTTGCGCGCGACCAGCGACCCGGTGCGCGCGGCGTGCTCGACCAGCAGCGCCTTGACGGTGACCACGTCCGCCTCGTCGAGCTCCTCCAGATCGACCAGCTCGAGGTTGCAGCGACCCTTGAAGCGACTGTCTCGGTCGTAGACGTACGCGATCCCCCCGCTCATCCCGGCCGCGAAGTTGCGCCCGGTCGTCCCCAGCACGACCACCCGGCCGCCGGTCATGTACTCGCAGCCGTGGTCTCCAACTCCCTCCACGACCGCCCAGGCGCCGGAGTTGCGCACGGCGAAGCGCTCGCCTGCGAGCCCGCGGATGAAGGCGCGTCCGGAGGTGGCGCCGTACAGGACCGTGTTTCCGACGATCGTGTTCTCTTCGGGCTGGAACGGCGCCGACTCCGGCGGACGGACCGAGAGGATCCCGCCCGACAGGCCCTTGCCGGTGTAGTCGTTGGTTTCGCCGCGCAGCGAGAAGCTCACGCCGGGCGCCAGCCAGGCGCCGAAGCTCTGGCCGGCCGAGCCCGAGAACGAGATCTCGATCGTCCCCTCGGGCAGCCCGCCAGAGCCGCGCCGGCGCGCGATCTCCCCCGACAGGATCCCGCCCACCGTGCGGTTGACGTTGCGCACCGGGATCGGCCCGTGGCGGACCTGCTCACCCGTCTGGAGGGCCGGCGCGCACAGCGACACCAGCTCCCAGTCCAGCGCGTCGTCGAGCACCGACCACTGCTGACGTGTCTGCCTGCGCGGTGCGCCCGGCGGCAGGTCGGGCGTCGCCAGCACGAGCGACAGATCGACGCCGCGGGCCTTCCAGTGCTCAATCGCGTCGTCGGTCTCGAGCAGGTCGACCCGCCCGATCAGGTCGGCGAACCGCCGCACGCCGAGCCGCGCCATGATCGCCCGCACCTCCTCGGCGACGAACATCAGGTACGCGGTCACGTGCTCGGGGGTGCCGCGGAAGCGCGACCGCAGCTCGGGGTCCTGGGTCGCGATCCCGACCGGGCACGTGTTCAGGTGGCAGACCCGCATCATGATGCAGCCCATCGCGATCAGCGGGGCGGTCGAGAACCCAAACTCGTCCGCGCCCAGCAGCGCCCCGATCACGACGTCTCGGCCCGTCTTCAGCTGCCCGTCGACCTCGACCGCGACCCGGCTGCGCAGGTCGTTGAGCAGCAGCGTCTGTTGGGTCTCGGCCAGCCCGATCTCCCACGGGATCCCGGCCGACTGGATCGAGGACTGCGGCGAGGCGCCGGTGCCGCCGTCGTGGCCGGAGATCGTGACCTGATCCGCGTTGGCCTTGGCGACCCCCGCGGCGACGGTGCCGACGCCGATCTCGGACACGAGCTTGACCGAGACCGAGGCCTGCGGGTTGGCACAGCGCAGGTCATAGATCAGCTGCTTGAGATCCTCGATCGAGTAGATGTCGTGGTGCGGCGGCGGCGAGATCAGCCCGACCCCCGGGGTGGAGTAGCGGATCCGGGCGATGTAGCCGTCGACCTTGTGTCCCGGCAACTGGCCTCCCTCGCCGGGCTTGGCCCCCTGTGCCATCTTGATCTGCAGCTGATCGGCGTTGACGAGGTAGTCGACGGTCACGCCAAACCGTCCCGAGGCGATCTGCTTGATCGCCGAGCGGCGGTCGTCGCCGTTGGCGTCCGCGACGAATCGCGTCGGATCCTCTCCCCCCTCGCCGGTGTTGGACTTGGCCTCGAGCCGGTTCATCGCGATCGCCAGCGTCTCGTGGGCCTCGCGGGAAAGCGATCCGAGGCTCATCGCGCCGGTGCTGAAGCGCTTGACGATCTCGGTCGCCGGCTCGACCTCCTCGAGCGGGGTCGGTGAGGCCGCGAGTCGCAGACGCAACAGCCCGCGCAGCGCGGCGGTCCGGGTCGCCTCGTCGTTGACCTGTCGGGCGAACTCGTCGTAGACCTCCTGAGGGTCGCCCGCGACCTGGTCGCGGTCGTCGCCGGAGCCACCACCGTTGCCGTTGCGTGTGCGCGCGCGGGCCGCGTGCTGGAGGCTGGCGATCGTGTCGTGATTCCAGATGTGGCGCTCGCCGTTGCGCCGCCACTGGAGCACGCCGCCGACAGGAAGCACCTCGCGGTCGGTGCGTGGGTAGGCGCGGAAGTGGCGCCCCAGCGCCTCGGCCGCCAGCACCTCGAGGCCGATGCCCCCGATCCGCGACGCGGTGCCTGTGAAGCAGCGCTCGACGACGCCCTGCTCGAGACCGACCGCCTCGAAGATCTGCGCGCCACAGTACGACTGAATCGTGGAGATCCCCATCTTGGAGATCGTCTTCAGCAAGCCCTTGCCGATCGCCCTGACGA
>JBOGYE010000071.1:0-15003 GCA_050696635.1 Solirubrobacteraceae bacterium
GCGGCGGCCCACTCGCGCTGCCCGCCGCGACCCTGCGCGCGGGCCAGCTCGGCGCGACCCTCGGCCAGACGCGCCCGCTCGACGGGACCCCCAGCCTGCGCGGCAGCCTCGAGTCGCGTCAGGTGGATGCGAGCTCGCGCCAGCGCGTCACGCCGGTCGGCCGGCACCCGCAGATCGCGCGCGCGCTGCGCCCGGTCGGCCTCGACGCTGATCCCCGCGCCGCTCACGCGCGCGATCCGGCCCACGTCGTCGGTGCAGAGCTCGAGCCGATCGAGCGCCGCCTGGACCGCCGCCTGCGCTCCGGCGAGGTCACGCCGGCGAGCGCGCAGCTCGGCCGCCAAGGCGCCGTAGGGGCCGATCCACTGCGGCTCGGGCGACACCGCGACCAGCTCGGCGATCGACTCCAGGCGACGCGCGGCCTCGTCCTCGTCGCCCTCACCGAGCGCCTGCTCGGCGCCGCGGATCCCGCGGAAGATGAACAGGATCCCCGATTGCGGAGTGGGCGACGGCGTCAGCCAGGCGCGCGCCGCCTCCCAGTCGCCGGCCGCGAAAGCCACCTCGGACGCGGTCAGGATGATCCAGTCGCGAGCTCGGACCAGGTGGCGGGGGGTGGCGGCGACGCCCTCGCGGGCGGTGCGCATCGCATCCGACACGCGGCCCGCGCTGGCGAGCATCTCGGCCAGGTTCGAGTAGGCGGTGGCGAGGCTGTCAAGGTCATCGGCGGCGCGGGCGGCATCGACCGCGCGGCCCAGCAGCGCCACGCCCTGCTCGACGTCGCCGAGCATCACCCGCGCCATCCCGAGCGTGTTCAGCAGCTCGGACTCCGCCATCGCGTCGCCGGCGTCGATCGCGGCCAACAGCGCCGGCTCACCGCCGGCGATCGCATCGCGCCAGCGGCCGCGCAAAAAGCTTGCGCGCGCCAGCCAGGCGCGCAGCCGCAGGCGCACCTGTGGAGCGTCGCCGTCGGGCAGCAGCTCGAGCGCCCGCTGGCCGATCTCGATCGCCTCCACACCCCGGTTCAGCTGCCATGTCATCCGCGCCAGGCGCCCCAGCAGGTCGGCGCAGCGCGCGGGGTCGAGCGCCGGGTCAAGCTCGCTCAGCGCCCGGTTGATCAGCACCACGCTGCGCGCGCGGTCGTCGAGCAGCCGGTGGGCCTCGGCCGCCAGCGTCAGCAGTCGCGGGTGGTCGATGCCCGCGATCCGCTCGGGGTCGTCGACGCGGGGCCATAGCGTCAGTGCCCGCTCGGCGAGGTCGGCCGCCTCGCCGTAGGCGAACGCCCGCCCGGCCGCGCGGGCGGCGACGATCGTGGAGCCCAGCGCGTTGGGCTGGTCACCGGCCGCCGCGTAGTGGCCGGCGATCGACGAGGTGCGCTCCAGCTCGCGGTCGTCGTCGGCGCCGCACGCCTCCGCAAGCGCCCGCGCGAGCGCGATGTGCAGTTCGCCGCGCTCGCCGGGCAGCAGGTCCTCATACAGCGCCTCTCGCAGCAGCGCATGGCGAAAGCGCAAGCGCTCGTCAGCCCCCGGAACCAGGATCTGCTCGGCGACCGCCTCGCGCAGCGCGGCCTGGAGCGCGTCACGCTCCAGCCCCGCCACGGCCGTCAGCAGCGGCTCGTCGGCGGTGCGTGCCACCGCGACCATCCGCGCGACCCGCTGCGCGTCGGCCGACAGCCGCTCGATCCTGACCAGGAACGCGTCGCGCAGGCTCTGGGGTGCCGCTCCGCGTCCATCCAGGCCGGCGGCCAGCAGCTCCTCGGTGAACAGCGGGTTGCCCTCGCCGCGCGCCAGCAGCCGCTCGAGCAGCGCGGCGTCGGGCGCGGCGCCGAGGATGTCGGCCAGCGCCTGGCCGAGCTCGTCGCGATCGAAGGGCTCGAGCACGATCGCCCGGGTGCGCTCCAGGTGGTTCAGCTCGGCCAGCAGCGGGCGCAGCGGATGGCGGCGGTGCAGCTCGTCGGTGCGGTAGGTGAGGGTCAGGCAGACGCGCTCGTAGCGCAGGCTGCGCGCCAGGAACGCGACGAACGAACGGGTCGAGCGATCGGCCCAGTGCACGTCCTCCAGGATCAGCACCAGCCCGGAGGGCTCGCTGAGACGATCTACCAGCTCCAGCGCCGCCTCGAACAGCCGCACCTGCTCGGTGGGGGTACCGTCGCGCGCCGGCGATTCCTGCACCAGCCCTGGGAGGATCGTCGCCAGCTGCGCGCGACTGCCCGCGCTGAGCTCGCTGAGCGCCGGGTGCCGAGCGCGGACAACGGGTCGCAGCGCGCTCAGCAGCGGCGCATACGGCAGCTCGCCGTCGGACTGCGCAACGCAATCGCCGCGCAGCAGCAACGGCGCGGGGTCGGAGTCGCGCAGCCGACGCTCGAGCTCGCCGACCAGCCGCGTCTTGCCGACGCCCGAGTCACCGCCGAGCAGGACGAGCGAGGTCCGGCCGGTGCTGGCCTCCTGAACGGCGAGCGCCAGCTCCGCCAGCTCGCCGATCCTCCCCACGAAGCGCTCGCTCGTCAGTCTCGGCCGCATGCGAGAAGTATCGCCCCAGGGCTCGGGCGATGATCCGCAGCCGGCTGGCGGTCGCCTCGCCGGGTCGCCGCCGGGCGAGCGCCAGAAGGTCGTCGTGGTGGGACTGCGCCATAATGAGGGTGAGTTCGGGGTGCATCCTGACTCCTTCAAGATCGACTTCAAGCTGACCTGAAGGATCGACTGAGACGCGGCTGCGCACATCGGCAGGACGGAGCGGATCGCGGCCGCCGACCCCTTACCTTGCCCCCGCGAACCCCTTAGGGCTTAGGGCTCCCGCCGCGACGCCCGGTCATGCGCGCCGAGGGGACGAAGGCTCGCGGGCTGATCACGTCCAGCTCGCGCAGGCGCCCACGCAGCGGCGCCTCGTCGATGCCCGCGCCCGAGACGGCCTCGATCGTGTACAGCGCGTGCGTGCGGGCGAGCCGATCGAAGTCGTGCAGCTCCTCGGCGTCGGCGCCGGTCAGCGCGCCCCTCTCGGGGGCGACGTACCATAGCTCCGCCTGCTTGTGCTCGGCGCAGAGCGCACGCGCGAGCGGGTACTGCGCCGGGTGGTACAGGATCAGCAGCGCCAGGCGCCCCGGGAGCCGCAGCCGGCGCGCCTGGCGCAGACTGACCGAGTCGCGCGCGAAGCGGGGTCCGCGCCGGCGGGAGGCCTCGAGCGCGATCACGCGCGGGATCGCGAGCAGGCCTCGGGCGTGGGCCTCCAGCGCGAAGCCCTCGAGCCGGCCCGGCAGCAGCAGCACGGCGATCGAGTCGGTCAATTCGACGGAGCGGGGCTGGGACCGCGCGGGGCCGCCGACAGCGCGACGAGCGCCACGGCTCGCGCCAGGCTCACCTCCGCCGGCCCGCGAACCGCGTGGCCGCTGACGGTCAGGGTCAGGTAACTGCCGCCGCGCTGCAGGCTCCCGTTGGTGCAGAACAGCTCGCGCTGGGCGGGCATCCAGGCCGCCAGAGCGCCAGACGGCGTGGCCAACGTCCTCGGGATCTCGGCCGGCACCTGTCGGGCGCCGGACCCATAGGCCTGCACCTGGTGGACCTGGGTCGTGTCGAACTCCGCCCACGCCTGCGCCGACGCCTGGGCGATGAGGTCGAGAGCGACGCCGCGGCCGGACACAACGCACTCGATGTTGGCAGGGTCCGAGTCGGCGATCAGCATTGACAACGGCGCGCGCAGGCGAGCGACGGCCGCCTTCCGCGCGAGCGCGCAGACGCGTCCGGCCGCCGACGCCCGGGGGGTCGCGGACGCCCGCGAGGCGGCCGGCGACCGCGAGGCCGAGCCCGAGACGCCTGCACCGCAGCCAGCCAGCGCGACCCAGCAGACCGCCAGCGCGCCGCTTCTAAGGGCCCACGACAAAGCAATTGACGGTCTCGTGCGGTCGTCTCGCGGCGCCAGGCGCCACCCGCTCGCTCGCAATAGCGCTGCTATTGCTCCGCTCACGTGCGTCGTCTGGCATCCACGAGCCGACCACTCGATCCCATCACTTGCTTCGTCGCGGACCCTACGGCTCGCCCGCGCCCGCGCCCGTGTCGTCACCATCGGCGGTTCCGGCGGCCACGCTCGGCTCGCCGGCCGGCGCCGCGCTCGTCGCCGTGGGCATCGCATCGCTCGCGGTGAGCGGGCTGAGCGGTGAACGCATGGCGGCCCTGGCCTCGGCCGCGCTGACGTTGAGCGGGTGGTGGCATGCGGCGAGGTGCCCGTCTGCGTACTCGGCCAGCGGCGGCTCCTGCGCCGAGCAGAGCTCGGTCGCGCGCGAGCAGCGCGTGTGGAAGCGACAGCCGGAGGGCGGGTTGATCGGGTTCGGCGGCTCGCCTCCGATCACGTCGCGCTCGCGTTTGCGGTTCTCATCCGGATCCGGGATCGGGATCGCCGCCAGCAGCGCCTCGGTGTAAGGGTGGATCGGCTTGGCGTACAGCTCCTTGGCGGGAGACAGCTCCATCAGCTTGCCGAGGTACATGACCGCGATCTGGTCAGAAACGTGGCGCACTACCGAGAGATCGTGGGCGATGAAGACGTAGGAGAGGCCGAGCTCGTCCTGCAGGTCGTCGAACAGGTTCACGACCTGCGCCTGGATCGACACGTCGAGTGCGGAGACCGGCTCGTCGAGTACGATCAGCCGGGGAGTGAGCGCGAGCGCCCGCGCGACCCCGATCCGCTGGCGCTGGCCGCCGGAGAACTCGTGGGGAAAACGGTTGATGTGCTCCGGGTTGAGCCCCACGCGCTCGAGCAGCTCGCGCACCCGCGGGCCGATCTCGCTGCGCTGCACCCCGTGCAGGCGCATCGGCGTGCCGATGATCTGCCCGACCCGCTTGCGCGGGTTCAGCGACGCCACCGGATCCTGGAACACGAGCTGGACCTCGGTACGGAGCGGAGCCAGACGTCGACGGCCGAGGTGCGTGATGTCGGTGCCCCGGAAGCGCAGCGTGCCGGCGGTCGGCTCCAGCAGCCGTACGATGCAGCGGGCCAGCGTGCTCTTGCCGCAGCCCGACTCGCCGACGACGCCAAGCGTCTGGCCCTCGCGCAGCGTCAGCGAGACGTCGTCGACGGCGTGCACGACGCCGACCGTGCGATCGATCAGCACCCCCTGCTTGATCGGGAAGTGCAGCTGCACATGCTCGACCTCGAGCAGCGGCTCGGCGCCGCCTGTCCGCGGCTGCACGGCCGTGCCGCCGCTCTGCGCCGCAGCTCCGCCGTCGCCGGCCGTGTCGCCCTGCGCACTCACGCGGCCACCGACCCGGTGCCGAGCCCGATCCGCCCCTCGACCTCGCGCCGGCTGCGCTTGTCGTCCACCTCCAGCCAGCAGCGGTCGAGATGGCCGGCGGCCTCGGTGAGGTGCGCCGCCAGCGGCGGGACCTCGGTGCACTTCTCAAACGCATGCGGGCAGCGTGGCCGGAAGTGGCAGCCCGATGGGGCGTTGACCAGCGACGGCGGCTGTCCGGGGATCGCGGGCAGCCGGTGCGGGGGCTCGCGGTCCATGCGCGTGACCGAGCCCAAAAGGCCCCATGTGTAAGGGTGCTGCGGGTCATAGAAGATCTCATCCAGGGTGCCCTGCTCGACCATGCGCCCCCCGTACATGACCGCCACCCGGTCGGCGATGTCCGCCACGACGCCGAGGTCGTGGGTGACGAAGATCACGCCGCTGTTGGCCTCGCGCGAGAGCTGCCCCACCTCCTGCAGGATCTGCGCCTGGATCGTGACGTCGAGCGCCGTCGTCGGCTCGTCGGCGATCAGCACCGCGGGCGACAGCGACAGCGCGATCGCGATCATCACCCGCTGGCGCATGCCGCCGGAGAACTGGTGCGGGTAGGCGCGCGCACGATCGCGCGCGCGGGGGATCCCGACGCGCTCCATCAAGTCGACGGCGCGGTCCAGCGCCGCCGCCTTGGAGACCTTCTCGTGCGCTCGGATCTGCTCGACGATCTGGTCGCCGATCCGGTGCACGGGACTGAGCGACGAGATCGGGTCCTGGAAGATCATCGCGATCTCCTTGCCGCGGACCTTCTGCAGCTGGGACTCGGAGGCGGAGACCAGGTCGAGGCCGTGCAGCCGCGCGGCCCCGCCGAAGCGCGAGTTGGGCGACCGCGTCAGCCCCAGTAGCGTCATCGCCGTGACCGATTTGCCCGAGCCCGACTCGCCGACGATCGCGAGCACCTCGCCGCGGTCGAGCGTGAACGAGACCCCGTCGACCGCCCGCACGAGACCGTCCTCGGTCGCGAACGACACCTCGAGGCCATCGACCTCCAGCAGTCGCTCAGCCATCGGCGCTCCGCTCCGGCGCCGGCATCAGCCGCTGAGCCTGATCCGGGGGTCGAGCAGCGCGTACAGGACGTCGATCAGCGCGCCGAACAGGACCACGAAGAAGGCCGTGAACAGCGCGCCGACCAGGATCGGCGGGACGTCGAGCTGGCCGATCGCCTGCGCCTCGTACTGTCCGATGCCCGGGAGGTTGAAGACGGTCTCGGTGACCAGCGCAGCGCCGCCGAGCAGCGTCGCGAAGTCCAGGCCGAACATGGTCACGATCGGCATCATGGAGTTGCGCAGCACATGGCGGACGAACACGCGCCGCTGCGACAGCCCCTTGGCGCGGGCGGTGCGCACGAAGTCCTGGTTGACCATGTCCAGCAGGTTGGAGCGCAGCACCCGGGAGTAGAAGCCGATCGACAGCAGCGCGATCGAGAACCACGGCAGGATCAGGTGCAGCGCCCACTGGGCCGGATCGGTGAACAGCTTGGTGTAGCCGGTGTTGGGGAAGACCGACGTCTTGTACGCCAGCAGGTACAGGAGCACCTCGGCTAACAAGAACACGGGGATCGACACCCCGACGATGGCGAGGATCATCACCCCCCGATCGACGAGTCGTCCCGACCTGAGCGCGCCGAGCGAGCCGAGCAGGATCGCCACGAGCAGCCAGATCAACGCGGCCGGAATCACCAGCGACAGCGTCACCGGGAACTTCTGGCGAAACTGCTGGACGACGTTGAGGTCGTCCTGGTAGTCGATGATCTGCCCGGTGAAGATCTCCTTCATCGTGTCGGCGTACTGCACATACACTGGCTTGTCGAAGCCGAACTTGTGCGCCACCTCGTTGACCGTCGTCTGGTTGGCGTTGCGCCCGGCGATCGCGCGCGCCGGGTTGTAGCTGGGAATCACCTCGAAGATCCCGAACACCACCACCGAACTGGCGAACAGCAGCGCGACCGCGGACAGCAGCCGGCGGACAGCGAACCGGGCCATCAGGTGGTGATCCGCACCTGGGCGCGGGGATCGAGCGCGTCCCGGACTCCATCGCCCACGACGTTGATGCTGAGCACCGTCAGCACCAGCATCGCCCCGGGGATCAGCGAGAAGGTGGGAGTGGTGGAGATGTAGTTAAGCCCGTCGGAGATCAGCGTCCCCCACGAGGCGTTGGGCGGCTGCACCCCGGCGCCCAAAAACGAGAGGTAGGCCTCCAGCAGGATCGAGTAGGCCAGCATCATCGGCACGAACACGATGATCGTGGACATCGCGTTGGGCAGGATCTCCGACAGCATGATCCGCCACGGACCCATGCCCTGCACGCGGGCGGCGTCGACGAAGTCCTGCTCGCGCAGCCGCAGCACCTCTCCCCGGATCGGCTTGCCCAGGTACGGGATATAGACCACCCCGATGATGAACGCGGGAATGTAGATCGAGTCGCCGTGGATCGGGCCGATCCCGCCGAGCGCTAGCGCGGTACCCAGGGCGACGCCGAGAATCACCACCGGGAACGACCAGATCAGCTCCATGATCGGGCGCAGGATCGCGTCCACGACGCCACGGAAGTAGCCCGTCAGAAGGCCCACCAAGGTGCCGAACACGATGATGATCGCGGTCGCGATCGCGCCGATCTCCAGCGAGGTCCGGCCGCCGTACAGCAGGCGCACCGCCAGGTCTCGCCCGTCCTCGTCGGCGCCGAAGGCGTAGTGAGTCGTGAATGTCGGGCCGACCGGCACGCCGCTGGGAGAGACGATGTCCTTGCCGTTGACGGTGCCGGTGATGTTGCCGGCGTTGGGCCCGATCTGGGCGATGTCGTGCGAGTAGATCGGCGCCAGCAGGCAGACGACGACGAGCAGCACGAACAGCACCAGGAACGCCAGTGCCACCTTGTTGCGCCGCAGCCGGCGGCCCGCCAGCCGCCAGGGCCCGATCGCGGGAGACTGGCTAGCGCCCTCCCGCCAGCGGTCCTGTGCGTCGACGCCGCCCGCCACCGACACGCTGGCGGCGCCGGTCGTGGTCGCAGGCTGGGTTACGGGATCTGAGGCCATCGCGTGGTTGTCAGCAAGCGTATACCCGCCATGCGGGCGGGCAGCGCCGGGAGGGCGCCCGAGGATGCCCTCCCGGCGCAGGCGCTACTTCAGCTGCAGGCTGGTCAGATCGGTCAGGTACTCGATCGTGAACACGCCGGCGTTGTAGTTCAGCCGGTCCGAATAGAGCTTCGGATAGCTCTCGTGACCGTAGGCTGCCCAGTAGGCGTGCTGGACGCCGTACTGGTCAAGCGCCGCCCAGCCACTCTGCGCCTTGGACAGCGGCGTGGTCTCGTACAGCTTGACCAGCTGCTTGTTGTAGTACGGGTCGTTGACGTAGCCGTAGTTCAGCGACGATCCGGCGTTGCCGGCGAACAGCTGCATGAAGTCCCACGGGTTGGGGAAGTCCTGCGACCAGTCGGCGAAGCCGGCCTGGGGCTTGGTCTTGGGCGACCCGATCGTTGTGAAGTACTGGCTCGAGTTGATGATCTTTTCCTGTGCCTTGAACCCGATCGAGTTCAGCACCTGGGTGAAGTAGTCGACGTACTGCTTGCGCGGGCTGCGGCTCTCGCCCCAGACCGTAACCGGCTGGCCGATCATTCCCGACTTCTTCATCAGCTGCTTGGCCATTGTCATGTTCGGGGCCGCGTTCGGGTTGTGGAACGGGCAGGTCGACGGGCTGGACGGCGTGATCCCCGGCGGGATCAGGTGGCAGTCCGGGGTCAGGAAGCCGCTGTCCAGCCGCGACAGCGCCCGCAGGTCCAGGGCGGCCAGCACCGCCTGGCGAGCGTAGAGGTTGCTGAACGGCTTCTGGTTGACGGCCATGAAGAAGTAGAACGTCGAGTTGGTCGGGATCGCCTGGTAGCGGCCCTTGGCCTGGGTCTGCACCTGCTGCAGGATCGACGCCGGCAGCGTGTCGCCGGGGTCGAACACGTCGGCCTGGTTGTTGAGCACCTGCTGGGCGTCGGCCAAGACGTTGGAGTTGACGTTGTAGACGATCTTGTCGGCGTGCCCGGTGGGGACCGAGGAGGCCGGCACTCCGTTGAAGGCCGGGTTCTTGATCAGCGTGTAGGACTGGTTCGGGGTGATCGGCCCCCACTTGTACGGGCCGTCGCCGATCGTGCCGGTGCTGGCCAGGTTCTTCATCGGCGTGCTCGACGGCACCGGCGCGGTGCCCGACAGCGCGAAGACGTCGGTCATCGGCGCAAACGGGGTGACGAGGTTGACCACGATCTTGCCCGTCGCGTTGTCCGTCGTGATGCCCGAGAGCGTCTTGGCCTTGCCGCTGGCGTAGGCGGTACCGCCCTTGACGTAGGCGCCGACGAACGAGGCCGCCTGCCACGGGATCTTCAGATCCCGCTCCAGCGCATAGGTCTCGTCGGAGGCCTTGATCGGCTGGCCGTTTGAGTACTTCAGGCCCGGCCGCAGGTAGAAGGTCAGCGTCTTGCCGCCGTTGGTGATGGTCGGCAGCGCCTTGGCCAGTCCGGGCAGGATCTGGGCGCCGGCGGCGCCCGGAGCCCGCTTGAACACGAGCAGCGGCGTATTGACCACCGAGTACAGCTCGGTGCCCTGCGTGGTGAAGTCGAGTCCCTGGTCAGCCGAGATCGGCGCCGTACCGGCGTCGATCGTGATCGTGCCGCCCTGCTTGCCGCCCGAGGCGGGGGCGGCAGCGGAGCTGGTGCCGGACGACGAGCTGCCGGCGGGAGCCGCGCTTGTGGCGCTGCTCGACGACGAGCTTGAGCCGCACGCGGCGATCGCCAGCGCGGCTGAGGCCGCGAGCAGGGTCCCTGCCCACGGTTTGACGTGTCTCTTCACTGATCCTCCTCCAAGAGGTCGTGTTCCCAGACCGGACAATTTAGACCGATTTGCGCCGCCATGCTACCCGGGGTCAGGGCGTGTAGTCGTAGCTGCGGCAGGGGCGGCCGCCGCAGACGTCGATCACCGAGCCGGCCGGCTGCAGGAAGGCCGAGATCTGGCTCTGCGCGGCCGGCGTGATCCGTGGATCCTCGTGCGGATCCTGGTTGGCCGGGTTGGCCGGCGGCCCGACCGGAGCGAGGTTGCCGAGCGGAGGAGGCTGTGTGTGGCCGGGGCCGCTGTCCCAGATCTCGACCGCCGAGCCGCCGAACGGGAGCCGGCGGATCGCCGGCAGTCCATAGAACAGGTTGCGGTCGCGCCGGCGGTTGGTGACCAGGTCGAGCGCCGGCTGATAGGCCGACGCGCCGATCGTGCGCGCCTCGACCGCGCCCGCATACATCGACACCTGATGGTCGCCGTAGGCCAGCTGCATCAACACCGTGTGGCTCGGCGTATCGGGCAGAGGGTGGGTGGTCATCTGCTCGGCGTAGCCGTCGGGCTCGCCGCGGTCCCACAGCTGCTGCATCAGATCGAGCAGCAGCGGGTGCAGCGACTGGTCCTTGTAGGCGCCGTACAGCAGCGTCCCGAACGGCGCGAAGTCGGTCGAGCGCTGGACCAGCAGGTTGGCGTAGTCGATCCCGGTCACGCCGAGCACGGAGCGGCGAACGTCGGGCGACAGCGCGGTCACGAAGCCGCCCTGGATCCCGCCCTGGCTGTTGCCGTAGTAGTAGAGGCTCGAGGTCTCGATCAGCGGGCGCCCTCCCTGCTGGAAGGTCGCGCTCGAGGCCAGCCCGCCCGGGTTGAGCATCAGCCGTCCCAGGAAGAGCATGTTCAGCGCGCCCTGCTGGAGGCGGTCGATCACCGCTCCGAACAGGTTCAGGTTGCCCAGCGCGCCGGCGTCGTTGAGCGTGTCCGCGTTCGCCAGACCCCAGAAGTCGGTCGAGCAGATCACCATGTCGTGGGCGACGGCGAGCGACTCCTCGGCGTTGGACGTGATCTCGTCCGCGGAGCCGAGCAGGCCGTGGCCATAGAGCACGACCCGCGCTGGCGCGGCGGCGGTGGCGCCGGCCGGGATGATGCACTCGAAGTTGGTCGTGGTGGGCCCGGTCTCGGTCGGCCTCGGGTACAGCCCGCTCGACCCGTAGTGGAAGCCCGGCTGGGTGGCGGGCCCGCAGGCAAGCAGGTAGCAGGGCACCTGGAAGCTGCCCTTGACGACCGTCAGCGACTGCCCCGAATTGCTTTCGGGGGTCGTCGAGCTAACCGTGAACGATGGAGCGTGGCCACTGTCGACGCCGTCTGAGAGGTTGTCGTCGCCGAGCTGGGCGAAGGCGCTGTTGCGGATCGCCAGCATCCGCTCGGTCAGGCTCCGGCGTGACTCGACGGTGAAGCTCCAGGCGGCGTACAGATGCCTGTCGGCCGCGATCCCGTCCCGGCGCAGCGCCCTGAAGATCGCCGCGTAGCGCTTGCGCTGCGGACGTTCCGCGCGCGGCAGACGGCCGCCGTCGCGCAGGCGCGCGAACCACGGGGGCGCCTTGATCGCGTGTCCACCGGCGGTCTTCAGGTGCCGCAGCGCGACGATGAAGGTGTGCCCTTCGGCCAGCAGCTTGGCGGGGTGGATCAGCAGGTCCGCGTCGCCGCGGTGGGTGGCGTTGGAGTCGATCTCCGCCCAGATCAGCTGGCGGCGCCCGGTCCGCTGGTCGATCAGCACGATCGGCGCCCGGCGGGCGTAGGTGCGCGCCAGGTCGGTCAGCGGCACAGCGCCGGTGCGCTGCAGGGCGCGGGCATTGTCCAGGCCGCGAATGTGGATCACGATCGCCGAGCCGGGGCTGAACCCGTCGGCCGCGTCATAAGGCCCCGGCGAGACGCGCACGCCGTGACCGTTGACCGGCATCGCCGCCGCGGGCAGGTGCACGCGCAGCCCGGTGATCGCGCCGCGATCACGGACCGTGAGCCGATTGTCCGGATAGGGGAACAGGCACGGCCGGCTCGCGTAGGGCTGGCAGCTCGCGGCCGGCGCCCGCGCGAGCGCGCCCGCGGGCAGGGCGAGGCCGACGCCGAGGACCGCCGCCAGCGCGAGGGCGACAGCGGCCGCAAGCAGGGCCGGCAGGGTCGTCGGGGCGCGTCGTTGCGACATCGGCAGCGTCAGACTATCCGCTGAGAGCGGGGGGCCGCGCCGGCAGCCCGGCGCAGGTCGGATTCGATCGCCGCCGCCGCCGCCTGCGCCAGCGGCAGGATGTCCCGCCGCAGCGTGGTCATCGTCCCGCGGCTGGCGTGGACCGACACGTTCAGCGCCGCCACCACCGCGCCGGTGGAGTCGTGGATCGGGACCGCCAGCGATCGCAGTCCCTCCTCGAGCTCCTGGTCCACAGCGGCCCAGCCCTGGCGCCGCACCCGCTCGAGCGCCGCCACGAGCTCGCCGGCGTCGGTGATCGTATGCGCCGACAGCGGGCGCAGCTCGGTCCGATCAAGCCGCGCACGCAGCTCGTCCTCGGGCAGCGCCGCCAGCAGCACCCGCCCCATCGAGGTGGCGTAGGCGGGCAGGCGCGTCCCCACCCACAGCGTGATGCTCATGATCCGTCTAGTCGGCACCCGCGCCACGTAAACGATCTCGGTGTCGTCGAGCACCGAGATCGACGAGGACTCATTCACGCGCGCGACCAGCGCCTCCATGTGCGGCTGGGCGACCTCGGGCAGGCTGAGGCTCGACAGGTACGCATAGCCGAGCTCGAGCACGCGCGGGGTCAGCGCGAAGCGCCCGTCGGCGAAGCTGACGTAGCCGAGCCGCGCCAGCGTCAGCAGGAAGCGCCGCGCCGCGGCCCTGGTCAGCCCCGAGATCCTCGCGACCTCGCTCAGGCCCAGCTCGCGATGCTCGGCGTCGAAGGCGCGGATCACCATCAGCCCGCGCTCCAGCGACTGGACGAAGTCGGCACTTCTGGGGCGCGGCTCGCTCAAGACCCTGCGCAACCTACACGTCCCGGGTATGCTGCGCTGGTGGACAGGATTGTTGACAATCGCAGCCGTCCCGAGGACGCGCTGCGGGCCGCGATCGAGGGCGGCGAGCTGCTGCCCGGCCAGCGCCTGGTCGAGGCCGACCTGTCGCGCCAGCTGGGGGTCGGACGGGCGGCCGTGCGCACCGCGCTGGCGCGCCTGGAGCACGAGGGACTGCTGTCGCACGAGGCCAACCGCGGCGCGCGCGTGCGGCTCGTGCCGCTGGACGAGGCGGTCGAGATCGTCGAGGTGCGCGGCGCGCTGGAGGGACTGGTCGTGCGCCGGGCCGCCGAGCGTGCCGACGCCGAGGACGTGCGGCGACTGCGCGGCGTGCTTGACGAGATGCGCCGGCTGCTGGAGCTGGGCGACCTGCTGGCGGCGTCTGACCGCAACGCGGACCTGCACCGGCTGCTGCTCGAGCTGGGCGGCCATGAGACCGCCAATCGCCTGATCGGGACGCTGCGCTCGCAGCTGGTCCGCTTCGAGTACCGCACGATCCTCGCGCCGGGCCGTGCGCAGTGCTCGCTGGCCGAGCACACGGCGATCGTCGATGCGGTCGCCGACGGTGACGGCGAACGAGCCGAGGCGGCGATGCGCGCGCACCTGCGCAACGTCGCGCGGGCGCTTGCGGCGGTGGAGCGGTGAGCGCGGTCGCCACGTCGGAGGTCTCGGATCGCGCCCGCGAGCTGCTGCGCGGCGCCTACGACACCCACATCCACGTCGCCCCCGACGTCGTGGAGCGCAGCACCGATGACATCACGCTCGCGCGACGCTTCGGCGAGCTGGGGATGGACGGGTTCGTGCTCAAGTCCCACTACGGCGCCACCGCCGAGCGCGCCGCCGTGGTGCGGGCCGCGGTGCCGGGGGTGCGGGCGCTGGGCGCGCTCGTGCTCAACCGCGCAGTCGGCGGAATCAACCCGCTGACGGTGGAGGTGGCCGCGCGCGAGGGCGCGCGGATCGTCTGGCTGCCGACCGTCGACTCGGTCAACGAGTCCCACGAGCGCGACGCGGGTGGGCGGGATGGTGTCAAGGTGCCGGTCTGGGTGGCGCTGCAGCGCGACCTGCGCGAGCAGGGGATCGAGATCGAGCCCGTGCCCGTCGTCGACTGCGACGGGCGAGTGCTGCCGGAGCTGGTCACGGTTCTGCAACTGATCGCGCGCCACGGGCTGGTGCTGGCGACCGGACATCTGGCGCGCGACGAGATCTTCGCGGTGGTCGATGCGGCGGTCGCGGCCGGCGTGACGCAGATCGTGATCACGCATCCCGAGTTCCCGGCACAGGACCTGGGGATCGCAGACCAGCTCGCGCTGGCCGCGCGCGGCGCGCTGCTCGAGCGCTGCATGACCACGCCGCACACCGGCAAGATCGGCTGGGAGCAGTGGCTGGAGAGGATCCGCGCCGTCGGACCCGAGCACTCGGTGCTGTCGACCGACCTCGGCCAGGTGTTCAACCCGCCGGTGCAGGACGGCATGGGGATCATGGTCGACCGGCTGCTGGCGGCCGGGTTCGGCGACGAGGAGGTGCACCTGATGGCGGTCGTCAACACGCGGCGGGTCGCGGGGGCTGATCGGTGGTGAGCCGCCGGATGCTCGTGATCGGCGCTCACTCCGCGGACTTCGTCTGGCGCGCCGGCGGCGCGATCGCGGTCGCCACCGCCGGCGGCGGCGACGCGCGGGTGATCGCGCTGTCCTCCGGCGAGCGCGGGGAATCCGGCGAGCTGTGGAAGCAGGCCGGCCAGACCGTCGAGAACGTCAAGGCGATCAGGCACGGCGAGGCCGAGCGCGCGGCGGCGCACCTGGGGGCTGACTTCCGCTGCCTCGATCTCGGCGACTACCCGCTGCAGATCGACGGAGCAGCGCTCGGCGCGATCGCCGACGAGATCCGCGAG
>JBOGYE010000072.1:0-10118 GCA_050696635.1 Solirubrobacteraceae bacterium
CGACCGCGACACACACCCCGAAATAGGCGGCGGCAGCCGCGGGCTCGAAGAAGTAGGCCGCGAACACGACGACATAGAACAGGCACGCCCAGGCGGGTGATCGCGCTCCTCCGCTGAGCACGACCGAGAACGCGATCGCGACGATCCCGGCGACGGCCGACAGGTGGGTCGTCCACATCGGCACGCGCCGCAGGTCCAGCAGCAGGCCGTAGAGACTGCCCCAAATGCAGCCCGCGGCGCCGAGTGCCACCAGCGCGGTGCGGTGCACCTCGGCCGCGGGCAGGACGAGTCCCATCGCGATCACGCTCAGCGAGGCAATCACCCACACGACGGCCCCCACCTGGCCGGCGGCATGGCGCTCCTCCGGGCGGATCTGTGCCGCACTCCGGATCCTCGCCACCAATCGGTTGCTGGACTTGCTCATCCTTGCGGTCAGATGTTGCACATCCCTTCATCGGCAGCTAGGCGCGAACGGCGCACCCCTGCCGAGATCTCAACCGGACGGGTGGGAGCGTGGCGGCCGGGTCGGAGGCGACCGGCCGGACAGGCGGACCATCGACCGCAGGCGGCGCGCGCCGGCGTCTCCGCCCTGCGGCGGATGCGTCTCTCCTCCCTCGGCGGGATGCTCGCGTCCGCCAGATCGGGGACAATCGGTCGCGATGATCGAGGTGGCGAACGTGACCAAGCGCTTCGGCGACAAGGTCGCGGTGCAGGATCTGAGCTTCAGCGTCAGGCCGGGGATCGTCACCGGCTTTCTGGGGCCGAACGGCGCCGGGAAGTCGACCACGATGCGCGTGATCCTCGGACTCGACCGTCCCAACGCTGGTTCGGCGACCGTCAACGGTCGCCCCTATCGCGAGCTGCGCGCGCCGCTGCACGAGGTCGGCGCGCTGCTGGAGGCGCGAGCGGTCCACACCGGACGATCGGCGTACAACCACCTGCTCGCGATGGCCCAGACGCACGGGATCGGGCGCTCCCGCGTGCGTGAGGTGATCGAGCTCGTCGGCCTGGCGGACGTCGCGCGCAAGCGCGCCGGCGGCTTCTCGCTGGGCATGGGCCAGCGCCTCGGCGTCGCCGCGGCGCTGCTCGGCGACCCCGCGACACTGATCCTCGATGAGCCCGCCAACGGCTTGGATCCCGAGGGGATCCTCTGGATCCGCACGCTGCTCAAGCGCCTGGCGGCCGAGGGGCGCACCGTGTTCCTGTCGTCGCACCTGATGGCCGAGATGGCTCAGACGGCCGACCATCTGGTGGTGATCGGACGCGGGCACCTGATCGCCGACACGACCGTCGCCGAGCTCGTCTCCCAGGCATCGCACGACGCCGCGGTGATCGTCCGCACGCCCGCGGCGTCGCAGCTGCGTGACGCCTTGGCCGGCGAGGGCGTCTCGATCGCCAGCCCCGAAGGCGGGCTGCTCGAGGTCCAGGGCCTGACCGCCGCCCAGGTTGGCGAGGCGGCCGCACGGTTGGGGATCGCGCTGCACGAACTGGTTCCGCAGCAGGCCTCGCTGGAGCAGGCATTCATGGGGCTGACCGGCGGCGAGATCGAGTTCGGCGCCGGACTTTTCAACGAGGACGAGGCGGACGGCGCAGCACCGATGACCGCCGCCGGAGCGCAGGCGACATGAGCGCGGGCAGCGAAGCGGCGGCGCCGGCCGTAGCGCGGGGTGCCGGGACGGCGACGGGCGGGGTCAAGTTCGTCCACGTCGTGCGCTCCGAGTGGACCAAGCTGCGCTCGCTGCGCTCCAGCCGCTGGACGCTGCTGGTGGCGGTGATCGCGATGGCGGGCCTGGGCGCGCTGGTGGCCGCCGTGCAGATGTCGCGCTGGGGCCAGCTGAGCCCGCACGAACGCCTCACCTATGACTCGCTGGAGGCGGCGGTCGGCGGCTGGCACCTGTCACAGCTCGCGATCGGCGTGCTCGGCGTGCTCGTGATCACCGGCGAGTACTCGACCGGGATGATCCGTTCGAGCCTGATGGCCGTTCCTCGGCGGCTGCCGGTCCTGTGGTCCAAGCTGGCCGTGTTCGCGGCGGTCACGTTCGTGCTGATGCTGGCCTCGACGCTGATCTCGTTCTTCGCGGTTCAGGCGATCGTCTCCTCCCACCACGTCCAGCACGGACTCGGCGACCCGGGCGCGCTGCGAACCGTGATCGGCGCGGCGCTGTATCAGACGGTGCTCGGACTGCTGTGCGTCGGCCTCGGCGGGATCCTGCGCAACACGGCCGGCGGCATCGCCGCCTTCGTGGGGCTGCTGTTCGTGCTGCCGGGAATCAGCGCGATCCTGCCCGCCAGCGTCAACAACTCGATCTCGCCCTACCTGCCGCTGAACGCCGGCACGACGATCACGACCCACCACTTCGACAACCCCAACCACCTGGCGACCTGGACGGGGTTCGCGCTGTTCTGCGGCTACGCGGCGGTAGCGATCGCGCTGGCGGCGTTCACGATCATGCGCCGCGACGCCTGACGATCGCGCGCTGCGCCCTGCCGCGCAAGGCGCAGGGTCCTGTCAGGCGCGATCGGCACACGGCGCTCGGACCCTGCGGCTACGCGCTCGGGGACCCCGCGCCTACAGGGGCTGGCGGATCACCGGCCGGCGCGCCGCGGCGGCCTCGTCGAGCCGACGCACGGGCGTCGTGTGCGGCGCCGTGCGCGCGATCTCGGGGTCCTGCGCCGCCTCGCGCAGAATCTCGGCGAGCGTGGCCGCGAATCGATCCAGCGTCTCGCGGGTCTCGGTCTCGGTCGGCTCGATCAGCAGCGCCTCGTCGACCAGCAGCGGGAAGTAGATCGTCGGCGGGTGCACGCCGTGGTCGAGCAGTCGCTTAGCCAGGTCCAGCGTGCGGATCTGCAGCTCGCGCTTCATCGGCGCGCCGCAGAGCACGAACTCGTGCATGCAGATCCGCTCGAAGGCGGGCGCCAACAGCTCCGTCACGCCCTCGGCCCGCAGGCGGGCGAGCAGGTAGTTGGCGTTCAGCACCGCGGTTTCTGAGACGTCGCGCAGGCCCGCGGCGCCGAGCGAACGGATGTAGGCGTAGGAGCGCACGAACACCCCATAGTTGCCCTGGAAGCCGCGCAGGCGCCCGATCGACTTGGGCCGGTCGTAGTCGAGGTCGAAACGCGGCGCGTCGGCGTGGCCGTTGCTCGCCTCGCGCATCACGACCTGCGGGCGGGGGAGGAACGGCTCGATCCGCTCGGCGACCGCGATCGGGCCCGCGCCAGGCCCGCCGCCGCCGTGTGGCTGGGTGAAGGACTTATGTAGGTTGAAGTGCACGATGTCGAAGCCCATGTCGCCGGGACGGCAGATGCCCATGATCGCGTTCAGGTTGGCGCCGTCGTAGTACAGGGTCGCGCCGACGCCGTGGACGATCTGCGCGATCTCCTCGATCCCGTGCTCGAACAGCCCCAGCGTCGAGGGGTTCGTCAGCATCAGGCAGGCGACCTCCTCGGTCGCCTTGGCACGCAGGTCGTCCAGGTCCACGTTGCCGCGCGCATCGGTCCCGACCTTGACCACCTCACAGCCGGCCATCGTGACCGTCGCGGGGTTGGTTCCGTGGGCGGTGTCGGGAGTCAGCACCTTGATTCGGTGCTCCCCGCGGTCCTCGTGGTAGGCGCGCGTCAAAAGCACCCCGGCCAGCTCGCCGTGGGAGCCGGCCGATGGCTGCAGTGAGACGTGCGGCAGGCCGGCGATCTCGCCCAACGCGCCCTGCAGGCGCCACATCAGCTCGAGCGCCCCCTGCGCGCGGCGCGGATCCTGCAGCGGGTGCAGCCGAGCATGGCCGTCGAGGGCGGCGACCCGCTCGTGAAGCTTGGGGTTGTGCTTCATCGTGCACGACCCCAGCGGGTAAAAGCCGGTGTCGAGGTCGAAGTTGCGCTTCGAGAGCCGGTTGTAATGGCGCACGATCTCGGGCTCGGAGACCTCCGGCAGCGCCGGCGGCGAGGCGCGGCGCAGGCCCGGCTCTAGCAGCTCGTCGATCGGCCGCTGCGGGACGTCGAGCGCCGGCGCGACGAACGCGCGCCGCCCAGGGACCGAGCGCTCGAAGATCGTCAGCTCATCGTCGGCCGCAAAGGCGCTCATCTCGCACCCGCCGTGCGGCGGCCGCGCGCGGCGGCGACGGCACCGGCCAGCGTCTGCGCCAGACGATCGATCTCGGCCCCCGTGCGCTGCTCCGTGATCGCGACCAGCAGCCCATCCTCGTGCTCGGGGTAGTCGCGGCCCAGCGCGTATCCCGGGTTGACCCCGGCCCCGGCACAGCGCTCGATCACCTCTCCAACGGGCGCGTGCAGCGACAGCGCGAACTCGCGCACGACCGGCTGCTCGTGCAGCGCGCTGACCCCGTCCAGGGCCGTCAGACGCTCGCGCGCGTAGGCGGTGCGCGCCAGCATCAGCTCGGCCAGCTCCACGATCCCACGGCGCCCCAGCCAGCTCAGGTAGATCACGCCCGCGAGCGCGTTCAGCGCCTGAGCGGTGCAGATGTTGGAGGTCGCGCGCTCGCGCCGGATGTGCTGCTCGCGCGTCTGCAGCGTCAGCACGAACCCTCGCCGGCCGTCGACGTCGCGGGTCTCGCCCGCGATCCGGCCGGGGACTCGCCGCAGCAGCTCCTGCGTGGTGGCGAAGAAGCCGAACGAGGGGCCGCCGAAGTCCAGCCGGTTGCCCAGCGTCTGCCCCTCGCCGACGGCGATGTCGACGCCGCATTCGCCCGGCGTGCGCAGCAGCGCCAGCGACAGCGGGTCACATGCGGCGATGCACAGCGCGCCGACATCGTGCGCCGCGGCCGCCAGCTGATCGAGATCCTCGACGGCGCCGAGGAAGTTCGGCTGCGCCACGATCACGGCCGAGACGTCCTCGTCCAGTGCCGGCAGCTCGGTGACGCCGTCGCGCAGCGGCGCCTGCTCGACCTCCATCTCCCACCCTCGCGCGAGCGTCTCAAGCGTCTCTCGCGCATGCGGGTGCACCCCGCGCGAGACCACGAACCGCCTCCGACCGTTGGCCAGGCGCGCGACGTAACCGGCGGCGGCGACGGCGCTCGGACCCTCGTAGACCGACGCGTTTGAGACCGGCAATCCGGTCAGCTCGCAGATCGCGGTCTGGTACTCGAACATCGCCTGCAGGCCACCCTGGGAGACCTCCGGCTGGTAGGGGGTGTACGGGGTCAAAAACTCGGAGCGCGAGATGATCGAGTCCACCAGCGCCGGCACGTAGTGGTCGTACATGCCGGCTCCGAGGAAGCAGACCTCGTCTTGTGCGCTGACGTTGCGCGCCGCCAGCTCACGCAGCTCGCCGCAGACCTCCTGCTCGGAGGCACCCGGACCGAGCGCCAGCGGCCGCCCCAGACGCAACCTGGCCGGGATGTCGGCGAACAGCTCCTCGATCGACGCGACGCCGATCTGCTCGAGCATCGCACGGCGATCGGCGTCGGTGGCGGCGGTGTAACGGCTCACCGGATCACCAGCTCAAGCCAGGGTCGCCTCGTAGGCCGCGGCGTCGAGCAGATCCTCCTGCTCGGCCGCATCCGCGAGCGCCACGCGCACCAGCCAGCCGGCGCCGTAGGGATCATCGTTGATCGCCTCCGGGCCGTCCCCGAGCGCGTCGTTGACCTCGACGATCTCGCCCGACAGCGGCGCGATCACGTCCGACACCGCCTTGACGGACTCGATCTCCGTGTAGGGCTCCCCCTTGGCCACGCGCGCGCCGACCTTCGGCGGCTCGAAGAACACCACCTCGCCCAGCGAATCCTGCGCGTACCAGGTGATCCCGAAGGTCGCCCGATCGCCGTCCACGCGCGCCCAATCGTGCTCGGAGTGGTAGCGCAGGTCATCCGGGTAGCTGGCGTCCGCCACAGGTCAGCGCTCCTTTGCCTTTACGTAGAGGGGCTTTGAGCGGACCACCGCGGCGCGGATGGTGCCGCGAACGTCGATCTCGATCCTCGTGTCCGCGACGGCGCGATGGGCGGGCACGTAGGCCATCCCGATCCCGCGCTGCAGACAGGGCGAGAAGCTACCGCTGGTCACGATCCCGCCGCCGAGGACCGGGTCGCCGTGCCGGGCGATCCCCCGACCGTCGATCTCGAATGCGACCAGCCGCTCTGCGGTGCCGTCGGCGCGGGCCCGCGCGACGGCCTCTGCGCCGATGAAGCCGGCCCGCTCGCGACAGCACCAGCCCAGCCCGGCCTCGATCGGACCTCGGTCGCGCGACAGGTCGTTGCCGTACAGATGCAGGCAGGCCTCCAGGCGCAGGGTGTCGCGTGCTCCCAGACCCGCCGCGGTCACACCAGCCGCCAGCAGCGCATCCCAGACCGCAACCGCGCACTCGGGATCGAGCAGCAACTCGACGCCAGGCTCGCCGGTGTAGCCGGTCCCGCAGACCAGCATCGGCACGCCGGCGACGGTGCGCTGGGCGCAGTGCATGCGCGCCGGCAGCGGACCGTCGGCCAGCCCAGCAACGAGCTCTCGCGCGTCCGGTCCCTGCACCGCCAGCATCGCGAACTCGTCACGCCGGTCGGCGACCTCGGCATCGAGCTCGCGCGCATGCGACTGAAACCACGCCCGGTCTTGCTCGTGGTTGGCGGCATTTGAAACCACCAGGTAGCGGCGCTCCGCAAGCCGGTAGGTCAGCAGGTCGTCGAGCACCCCGCCGTCCCGGTCGCACAGCACCGAGTACTGGGCACCGCCCTCGGGCAGCCGGCGCAGGTCGTTGGATTGCAGGCGGGAAAGCAGCGCCTGCGCGCCGCGCCCGGCCACCTCGATCTGGCCCATATGCGAGACGTCGAACACCCCCGCCGCGCGGCGCACGGCCAGGTGCTCGGCGACGATCCCCTGATACTGGATCGGCATCTCAAAGCCCGCGAACGGGACCATCCGCGCGCCCGCTGCCAGGTGCCGCTCGTACAGCGCGGTGCGAAGCAGCGGCTCGGTGGCGACGGTCACAGTCCGAGGCTAGTGCATCCCGCGGCCACCTTCGTGGTCCCGCTGGGCGCCGTGATCCGTTCGCGGACGCGGTCGATCAGGCGCGCGCCGCGGCGCGCCCGGAGAGCAGCCGCAGGTCGGCGTCGACCATCAGCCGGATCAGCTGCTCGAAGCTCGTCTGCGGGATCCAGCCCAGCAGCCGCTCGGCTTTGGAGCGATCGCCGATCAACTGATCGACCTCGGCCGGTCGGCGCAGCGTCGGGTCGATCTCGACGTGGTCGTCGATCTCCAGGCCGGCCTGGTCGAAAGCGATCTGGAGGCAGTCGCGGACCGAGTGCGCGATCCCGGTCGCGATCACGAAGTCTTCAGCCTGGTCGCGCTGGAGCATCAGCCACATCGCCTCCACGTAGTCCTTGGCGTAGCCCCAGTCGCGCTGCGCGTCGAGGTTGCCGAGCCGCAGCTTGTCGGCCAGCCCGAGCTTGATCGCGGCCGCGTGCCAGGTGATCTTGCGGGTCACGAACTCCAGCCCGCGGCGCGGCGACTCGTGGTTGAACAGGATTCCGCTGGTGGCATGCAGGTTGTAGGACTCGCGGTAGTTGACGGTGATGAAGTGGCCGTAGGCCTTCGCGACACCGTAGGGCGAGCGCGGGTAGAAGGGCGTCTCCTCGGTCTGCGGCACCTCGCGCACCTTGCCGAACATCTCGCTCGACGAGGCCTGGTAGAAGCGCGCCTCGGGGCAGACCTCGCGCACGGCCTCGAGCACGCGCGTCACGCCGACCCCGGTGAACTCGGCGGTCAGCGTCGGCTGGATCCAGGACACCGCGACGAACGACATCGCCGCGAGGTTGTAGATCTCGTCGGGCCGCGCAACCCGCAGCGCGTCGACCAGCGACCGCTGATCGAGCAGATCGGCCTGGTGCAGCGTGACTCGATCGCGCAGGTGCTCGATTCGATCGAATCGCTCGGTCGAGGAGCGGCGTACGAGTCCGTGTACGTCATAGCCCTTGTCGAGCAGCAACTCGGCGAGGTAGGAGCCGTCCTGGCCCGTGATTCCTGTGATCAGCGCGGTGGAGATGGCCCGAGCCTAGCGAGCCGTCGTGGAACCGGCCCTGCGCTCAGCGGTCCTTCAAGAACGAAGGGATGTCGATGTCGTCGTCGGAGATCTCCAGCGATGATCGCTGGCGCTCGTCCATCGTCACGTCGCGGTCGCGCCGCTCGCGCCGGGTCGTCTCCCTGGCGCGCGTCACGCCGCCGGCGCCGCGGCTGCGGTCGAAGCCGGTGGCGATCACAGTCACGCGGACCTCGTCGCCGAGCGTGTCGTCGATCACGGCGCCGAAGATGATGTTCGAGTTCGAATCGGCGGCGCTGGACACGATCTCGGCGGCCTCGTTGACCTCGAACAGGCCAAGGTCGTGGCCGCCGGTGATGTTGAGCAGGATGCCCATCGCGCCCTCGACCGACTCCTCCAGCAGCGGCGAGGAGATCGCGATCTTGGCGGCCTCGGCGGCCCGGCTCTCGCCGGCCGCGGTGCCGATCCCCATCAGAGCGCTGCCCGCGTCGTGCATGATCGTGCGCACGTCGGCGAAGTCGAGGTTGATCAGGCCGGGGATCGTGATCAGGTCGGTGATCCCCTGCACGCCCTGACGCAGAACGTTGTCTGCCTCCCGGAACGCGTCGAGGATCGTCGTGCGGCGCTCGACGATCGCCAGCAGCTTCTCGTTCGGGATCACGATCAGCGTGTCGACGTTCTCGCGCAGCCGATCGATCCCGTCCTGGGCCTGGCGGGCGCGCTGCGCTCCCTCGAACCCGAACGGCCGCGTGACCACGCCGACCGTCAGCGCGCCGATCTCGTTCTTGGCGATCTCGGCGATCACGGGCGCCGCGCCGGTCCCGGTGCCACCGCCCTCGCCCGCGGTGACGAACACCATGTCCGCCCCCTTCAACGCCTCCTTGATATCGTCGCGCGACTCGGCGGCGGCGCCGTGGCCGACATCGGGATTGGCACCTGCACCGAGACCCTTGGTCAGCTGGTGACCGATGTTCAGCTTGATGTCGGCATCGCACATCGCCAGCGACTGGGCGTCGGTGTTGCAGGCGACGAACTCGACTCCGCTCAGCCCGGCGTCGACCATCCGATTGACGGCGTTGGTGCCGCCGCCGCCGACGCCGACGACCTTGATGACCGCAAGATAACTTCCGCTTTCCATGGTTCTCGTCCGACCCTCTAGTTAGGGTTGAAGGCTTTGGTCCGGCTGGACCGGTGAGGCCAGTTTGGCACGTTATGGCCTGGGGATGCGCGAAGTCAACGGTGGGCGCCATTTCGCAACGATCGTTGCAGATCGCTGAACTCTCGATCAGCACAGAGAGTCGGGCGTTCATGACAGTCAAGCTCTACTCGAGGGTTAACCTCCGCCCGTGGAGCCCTGCTGCCCGGCCGTCCTCTGGCCGGTGGGGCCGTCGGAGCCGGTCCCGGCCGCGGGCCGCGAGGGGTCCGTGACGTCGATGTACTGCGCCCCGGCCGAGCCCGAATCGGCCAGCACCGCGGCCGCGTTGGCCCACTTCGCGCCGAGGTCATCGTCCGCCCCGAAGTAGATCCTCGGGCCGTTGCGCAGCTGCGCCGCAAGTCCGTGGACTGGGTCGCGCCAGGTCTGGCCGACCCGCCCGAGGAGCGCGGGCGGCGCGGCCGCGAGCAGGTGCACGACGCTCAGCGCGGCGCCGTTGACGCGGTCCCCGGCGGGCGCCACGGACAGGTCGATCGTCGGTAGCGACGAACTCGGGGGAAGGTCGCGCAGGATCGTGCCGTCGGAGGCCACCTCGGCGCGCATGCCGCCCGCGCTGATCACCGCCACCGGGATCTGCTCGACGACACCGATCCGCAGCGTGTGCGGGAATACGGCGTGGATCTGCAGCCGGCGGACGACCGGGTAGGGCTCGACCGCGATCGCAAGCGCGCCGGAGCGCACATCGAGGGTCGTCATGTTGCGCGCCGCGAGCACCAGCGCGCGGCGGACCGCGCCGGCGTCGGGGCCGCGCAGGCCGCTGATCGCCACCTGGCGCACGGCGACCAGCGACGAGTCGCGAAACCACATCCAACCGCCGCCGGCGCCGGCCGCCAGCAGCACGGCGCCGAACAGCAGCCGCCGGCCGAGCCGGCCGAGGCGGCCGAGCCGAGGGGCGCGCCGAGCCTGGCCGCGCGTGCCAGGGCCGCGCCGGAC
>JBOGYE010000073.1:0-4820 GCA_050696635.1 Solirubrobacteraceae bacterium
CGAGCCATGCGGACCCGGCAGGCCGGACTGGGCCGAGGCGATGAAGCGCCCGTACATCGTCTCGTCCTGGATCGGCGCGGTGGACTCGATCAGCGGCACCTGGGTCTCAGTCTGGCCACCTGAGAACTCGTCGGTCTGGGCGATGTCGGCCGCCGACAGGCCCTTCGCGCGTCCGCTGAGCGGGCAGATCGTGCCGCTGCCGCCGATCCCGATCCCAACGGCGACGCTCGGCTGCGGGGCTGACGGCGGTCGACCCCAGTACTCGCCCGGCTGGCAGGCCCCGGATGCGATCCGCGTCTGGCTGCCGATCACTCCGACCCGCAGGTGCGCGACGTGCAGCGAGGTCAGCCGGCGCCCCGCGGCGTTGACCAGCGTCACGACGTCGCCGCCGGCCACATCCAGGCCGGCGATCGTAACCACGCCGGCGGCACCGGCCCGCCCCCGGCCGATCGTCTTACCTGCGCGCAGCAGCCGGTAGCGCGCCTTCGGGACCAGCCCGTCGCAGCGCATGACGCCGATCCGCATGAACGCGGTGCAGGTTGGAAAGCCGGTCGGCGCGAATAGGACCTGCCCGTTGTGCAGCGCCCCAATGCTGTCGGGCTCGCCGAGCGAGATCGACATGTCGACGAGCACGCCGTCAGGCTCGATCAGGTAGGAGCCGCGGTTGTCGTCGCTGGAGAGCGCCAGCCGCGTGCGGGCGCCCAGCCGCCGCGGTGTCGTCACGGTGGCTGCGTCTGACTCGGTCCCGCACAGGTCGGTTGGGGACGCCGAGCGCTTGCCGATCCGCAGCGACAGGACCCCGGTCTGCGAGCAGGGGCCGACCAGCACCTCGCTGTGTCCGTGCTGCGAGTGGACCGCGTAGCCACTGTCGAGGTCGAACCACCCGGTCCAGCCCGAGGCGGTGAACGGGTTGCCGCCGTCGCCCGTGTCGATCGAGTCCGCCGCCAGCCCGCCTCCATAGACGACCGTCAGCTCGTCGCGGTCATCGCCGACCGCGTGGCGGCGCCCGTCACGGTCACGCAGGACCAGCGGACCCCAGGTCCCGTTAGCCCGCGTCTCTCCGCTCGCGCTCGCCACCTGCACGCCGGCGCGCAGCAGCGTCACCGCGACGCTGACCCGTCCGGCGGCGCCGGTCGCGCCACCGACCGCGGAGCTGAACTGGCGCAGGCGGACGCTGTGCAGCGGCGGGATCGAGGCGACCGCGGTCGAGCGCTGGACGCAGCCGCCGACCGCGTTTGACCAGATGTCCTGGATCAGGTACTGGTGGCCGTCGATCACCTGGTTGTAGGGGGAGCCGTTCGCCGCGTAGCCGAGCGGCGCGCCCGTCTGGGGCCCGTTCTCGCACTTGTCGGCGGTCTCGAATCCGTTCGGGTCCATCCAGCCGGTGCCGAGCGGGTCGGTGATCGCTTCGACCAGCTCGTGCGCCATCGTGTCGATCGTCGACGCCGCCTCGGGGTTGCCCTCCGGGTCAGAGCCGGGGCCCGGGGTGTACTCGATCAGCGGGTCCGGGATCGCCGAGTAGATGGTCTCGCCGTGTCCGAGCTGGAACGCGGAGTGGTAGCCGGCGTAGGCGTTGGTGCCGCAGCTCCCGATCGCGATGCAGGTGTCGACATCGGGCGGCAGCAGCACGAACCAGAGGTTCGAGAGACCGCGCGCGCCGGGAGCCGATGGGCCGATCAGGCGATCGAGCTCCTGCTGGAGCTGAAGATCGGTGATGCAGGTGCCGACGCCGGAGGGCGAGGCGCACTGGCTCGACATGGCCGGATAGGGGTCAGAGTCGATCACCGAGTCGACCGTCGGATCGAAGTGGATCGCATACGAGCCGACGCCCGAGCGGTCGCCGTACTGATCGAGCAGCGAGAGCACGCTTGACTGCGAGCCGGAGTCGTGCGCGCCGTCGGAGAAGAACTGCGAGATCAGCGCCTGGTAGGAGAGCGCGCCCGCTCCCGGCGAGCCGTCGAAGCGATACCCGGGCGGCGCCCAGTAAACCGTATGGATCGTCACGTCGCGCATCACATCTCCGCCGTGGTAGACGACCGGTCTGTTGGTCGCGGTGGCGATCTCCTGACGGCCAGCCGCCGGCTCGAGCCCGAGCGCGAACCCCTGCCTCGGCATAAACGCCCGCGCGGCCAGCGCCTGGTCTGTGCCGCAGGACAGCGATAGCGCGAGCGCGCCGGCGATCGGCAGCGCCACGCCCACAGCGACGCGGCCGGCGACCCTCAGGCGGTGCATCGCTGACACTGACAAGCACGTTATCTGACGGCGCGGCCGGCGCTCGATAGCATCTGCGGGGAATCTGATCAACCAGGGGGGCTGGCGGGTACGCCGGCTGAGATAGCGCCCCACGCTCAGGCGACCCGGCGCTGACCCTTCGAACCTGTGGGGTAATGCCCGCGGAGGGAGCGACAGGCGCATGATCGAGGCTCCGGCACAGGAGCTCGCCACACCGGCAGGCGCGGGCGGCGTGCGCGTCGAGCAGGTCAGCAAGGCGTTTGCCGCTCGTGCCGGCTTGGTACAGGCGCTCGCATCGGTGTCGCTGCAGGCGGCCGCCGGCGAGATCGTCAGCGTCGTCGGACCCAGCGGCTGCGGCAAGACGACGCTGCTCGAGTTGATCTGCGGCCTCAGCGTCCCGGACGCCGGCACGATCCAGGCCGCGCCGGCGGCGCTGATGCCCCAGCGCGATCTGCTGCTGCCGTGGCTGTCGGCGATCGACAACGCGGCGCTGGCGCTGCGCGCGCGCGGAGTCGGTCGCGACCGGGCGCGCGCCACCGCGGGACCGTGGCTTGCGCGCTTCGGCCTGGCGGGGTTCGAGGGCACGCGGCCCGCGCAGCTTTCGGGCGGTATGCGCCAGCGGGTGTCGTTCCTGCGCTCGCTGCTGGCCGGCAAGCCGGTCCTGGCGCTCGACGAGCCGTTCGCGGCGCTCGACGCGATCACCCGCGCCGAGATGCAGGGCTGGCTCGCACACGTGCTCGAGACCGAGCCGCGGACGGTCGTGCTCGTGACCCACGACGTCGAGGAGGCGGTCGTGCTCGGCGACCGCGTGGTCGTGATGTCGGCACGGCCCGGTCGGGTCGTGCGCGAGCTCGCGGTCGGGCTGGCGCGGCCGCGGCGGCGGACCGACCCGGAGGTCGTGGCTCTACGCGAGACGGTGCTCGATCTGCTCGGGGTGCCGGGAGCCGGATGACTCACGCCGCCGACATACAGGCGAGGCTGGATGCCGAGCGGAGGCGATCACCGTGAGCGGTCCGCCGGTGCTCGCGTGGGTGGGGGCGCTTCGGCGGACTCGGATGTCGTGGCTCCCAGCGCTGGCGCTGGTCCTGGCGCTGCTCGGCGCCTGGGAGCTGTATGTCGACCTCGGCGGCGTCGATCCACTGGTCCTACCCGCGCCTCATTCGATCGCGTCCTCGCTGTACACCGACCGAGCGCTGCTGTGGAGCAGCTTCCTCGTGACCGCCAAGGAGATCGTGCTGGGGATCCTGGTCGCGATGGTGGCCGGCCTCGGGCTGGCGATCCTGATCCACTTCTCGCCGCCGCTGCGCCACGCGGTCTACCCGCTTCTGGTCGCCTCGCAGGCGGTGCCGGTGCCGATGCTGGCGCCGGTGCTGGCGCTGTGGCTCGGGTTCGGGATCCTGCCCAAGCTGGTGGTGATCGCGCTGGTCTCGTTCTTCCCGATCGTGGTCACGACGATGGCCGGACTGGCGGCCGTTGACCCGGACCTGATCAAGCTGATGCGCACCTTCGACGCCTCGCGGATGCAGACGTTTCGCCGGATCGAGCTGCCCGCGGCGCTGCCGGGCGTGATCACCGGGACAAAGATCGGCATCGTCGTGGCCGTGATCGGCGCGGTGTTCGCCGAGTGGCTCGGCGCAGGATCGGGGCTGGGCTACCTGTTCCAGCAGTCGGTCGCCCAATTGGAGACGGCGCGCGCATTCGCGGCGACGGTGATCCTGTGCGCGATCTCGATCGGGCTGTTCGCCCTGATGACCGTGGCCGAGCGGCGCCTGCTGCCCTGGGCACACCAACCGACCACAGAAGGAGATCGATGAGACGACGAGGCTCGATCCTGGGCGCAGCGCTGCTGGCGGCGCTCGCGCTGGGCGCCTGCGGCTCCAAGCAGGATCCGACGACGCCCGCCAAGGCGACCGCGCGCCAGCCGCTCAGCCTGATGCTCGACTGGTTCCCAAATGCCGACCACGTCGGGATCTACGAGGCGCTCGCCAACGGCGACTTCACGCAGGCGGGGCTCGACGTCGGGGTCCGGATCCCGTCTGACCCGGCGACGCCGCTGCAGCTGGTGGCGGCCGGCAAGGTCGACGCGGCGATCTCCTACGAGCCCGAGCTGCTGCTGGCGCGCGACCGGGGCGAGCCGCTGGTCTCGATCGCGGCGCTGGTCCAGCGACCGCTGACCTCGATCGTGTCGGTCGGCTCAAAGCACATCACCAGCCCCGCCCAGCTGCGCGGCAAGCGCGTCGGCGACGCGGGCATCCCCTACCAGCACGCCTATCTTCAGACGATCCTCAAGCAGGCCGGCGTGCCGGCATCCTCGGTCAAGGAGATCAACGTCGGCGACAACCTCGTGCCCGCGATGCTGGCGGGCCGCGTCGACGCGACCCTCGGCGCCTACTGGAACTACGAGGCGATCCAGCTGCGCCAGGCGGGCAAGCGCCCGAACGTGATCCACGTGGAGGACGCCGGCGTGCCCAGCTACGACGAGCTGGTGCTGGTCGTGCGCGAGAACGAGATCGCCCAGCAGGGCAACCTGCTGCGGCGCTTCGTGCAGGCGCTGGGCCGGGGTTACGAGGCGGTGCGCGCGAACCCGC
>JBOGYE010000074.1:0-2398 GCA_050696635.1 Solirubrobacteraceae bacterium
GGCCGCGCCTGCGCGGCCCGAACACCCCAGGACGCGCCCCGTCAGACCGCGGCCAGCTCCCGAGCCTGGACGTGCATGACGGGCAGCCCGAGCCCGCGCGCCTTGGACACCAGGTCGAGCTTCAGCCAGCGAGACATCCTGCTGGGCAGCGTCGAGATGATGATCTCGTCGTAGCCGTGCAGGTTGATCGCGTCCTGGATCGCGGCCAGCGGCTCGGAGTCGCCGATGCTGCCGGTCATCTGGCTGCCGGCCGCCTCCGAGAGCGTGGGCAGCGCCTGCGCAAGCACGCCTTTGGCCTCCTCGTCGCCGGCGTCCTCGGGGTCGACGAGCCGGTGCATCCCGTGCGCCTGGCGCGGCACCAGCAGGTGGAAGCTGACCGGACCGCGACGAGCGCGCTCGCGGACCGCGTCCAGCAGCTCGGTGGTCGCGGCGGTCTGGTGCGCGACGACAAGCACCCTTGCTGGGTCTGACATGTGATCACCTCCGGGGCGATTGAGTCACCCTAGATTGTCCCACGCCAGTCCAACGCTAGTCCAGCCTGTAGCTGCCCTCTGCGACGATCACGGCGGCGCCGCCGACGGTCACCTGCTCGGTGCTGTGCGCGCACGCGTACAGGGTCGATGGGCGACCGATCTCGGCGCCCTGGCTGATCCTCACCCGCTCGCCCCACGCGGTCAGGCCGTGGCGCGCAAGGTGGACGGCCAGCGGCCCCGCCGCCGAGCCGGTCGCCGGGTCCTCGGCGATGCCGACCCCGGGCGCGAACATCCGCGTCTTGACGCGCGCGCCTTCGGCGGCGCAGCAGCTGAAGTTGTAAGCGCCCAGCCTCGCCAGCGCCCCCATGTCGGGCGCCAGCGCCGCGACCGCCCCCTCGTCGGCCAGCGTCACGTACACGTGCCGTGGCCCGTTGTCGTAGACCTCGATCGGCAGGCTCGACTCGGCCACGTCCAGCGCGGCCAGCAGCTCGCCGGCGGGCCCGAACGCCTCCCAGGTCGGCGGCGGCTGCTCCATCTCGCCGTAGACGACCGCGCCGTCGCGCCACACCAGCGCGACAGGCACCACCCCGGCGCCCGTGCGCAGGCGCACCTCCTCGTCTCCGTGGCGCTCGGCGAGCACGAACGCCGTCCCCAGCACCGGGTGCCCGGCGAACGGCAGCTCGGCGCTCGGGGTGAAGATCCGGATGTGCGCGTCGGCGCCGTCGTCGCGCGCGGCTAGCACGAACACCGTCTCTGACAGGTTCAGCTCGCGTGCGGTGCGCGCCATCAGCTCGTCGCTGAGCCCTTCGCCGTCAAGGAACACGGCCACCGGGTTGCCCTGAAGCGGCGTGTCGGTGAACACGTCCGCGACCACATAGGCGCGCATCGGGTTCACGTCTGCGCCTCGTCGCAGATCGCGAGCAGGGTGGTGACGGTCCGCCAGTTGCGGGCAGTCGCATCGGGCGCGGCCCGGGCCAACTCGATCGCCAGCTTCGAGCGCGCGATCCCGTCCGGGTGCCAGGCGTGGATCTCGCGGCCGTCGATCGCCAGCGCCTCCGGCTCGAGCACCGCCGCCTGCAGGCGCTGCGCGGCCTGCGGCGACACCGGCTCAGACAGGAAGCTGACCTGGTGGCGCTTGGGCTCGGTGGCCACGTCGGCGAGCGGGTTGCGGTGAACGACGGCGGCCAGCTCGTCGCGCGTGCGCGCGAGGACCGGCACGTCGAGGCCGAAGCGCCGCTTGATCGCGCGGCGCGCGGCGGCCTGCGCGTCCGCGGGCGTCAGGTCGCTGCGCGCGACCACGTTGCCGCTCTGCACGTAGGTGCGCACGTCGGCGAAGCCGGCCTGCGTCAGCTCCTCGCGCAGCGCCGCCATCGGCACGCGGCGGTTGGGCCCGAGGTTGATCCCGCGCAGCAGCAGCACCACCGCCGCCAGGCGGCTCAAAACAGGTGCGTCTGGCCGGGGATGCCCGCTTCGCGCCGTGGCCGCGGCGGGCTCTGTCCGAGCGCGATCGCGAGGTCGTGCGCGATCGCCCCCTCCGCCCGCGAAACGACCAGCGGCTGCTCGATCCCCTCGACGTGGACCAGCGTGCGCCGGCCGTCGCCGCGCTCGTCGCCCTCCAGCGGCACCAGCGCGTAGATCCGGTCGGCGCGCACGAGCTTGCCGTATCCGAGCGCGATCATCGGTGCCGGGCGAGCCATGACCCGCGCATCCTAGTGTCCTGAACCCTAAATTCGGTGGCAGCCTCGCGGCGTCTGGACGCGTCTGACGAATGGGGAGTCTCTACCGCATGGTGTGCGAAAGTCCCCAAGGCTCGCGAGCGGCGCTCAGGTCAGGCGCCGAGGATCAGCGCCAGGCGGCGCTCGATCGCGGCTGTCAGCGTCTCGCGAACGGCACCCTGCGGGAAGCGCGCCACCAGTGCGGCCAGG
>JBOGYE010000075.1:0-11383 GCA_050696635.1 Solirubrobacteraceae bacterium
GGTCGTGCAGACCGAGTCGGAGGCGCTGCTGGTGGAGCAGAACTTCATCAAGCAGTACAAGCCGCGCTTCAACATCCGCCTGCGCGATGACAAGTCCTATCCGTACATCGCGATCTCGCTGGACGAGGACTTCCCCCGGGTCTACTTCACCCGTGAGCGCCACCGGCGCACGCGGATCTATTTCGGCCCCTACAGCAACGCCAAGCGGGTCCGCTCGACGCTCGAGGTGCTCGGCAAGGTGTTCATGTTTCGCTCCTGCGAGGGGTCAGAGCCCGGCCGGCGCTCGGGCTCTCCCTGCCTGGACTACTACATCAAGCGCTGCGAGGCGCCCTGCGTCGGCTACGTCGGCAAGGACGGCTACCGGCGCGCGATCGACGGCGTGATCGCGTTCCTGTCCGGCCGCTATCGGGAGATCGAACTCGCGCTGGAGGCCGAGATGCGCGCCGCCTCCGCCGAGCAGCGGTTCGAGGACGCCGCGCGGGAGCGCAACCGGCTGCGGGCGGTGCGTTCGCTGCTCGAGCGCCAGCGGGTCGCACACGAGGGGGACGGGTCGCTGGACGCGATCGCGGTGGCGGTCGCCGACGGCGAGGCCAACGCCCAGGTGTTCCAGATTCGTGACGGGGTGCTGGCCGACCGCCAGAGCTTCTATCTCGACAATGCCGCCGGCGCCGACCCGGGAGACGTGGCCGAGGCGTTCATCCTCCAGTACTACGCCTCGGCGATGTCGGTCCCGCCGCTGGTCGTCGTGCAGCGCGAGCTCGGCTCGCGGCCGGCGCTGGAACAGGCCCTGGCTGCCCGCCGCGGCGGCGGTGTGGAGCTGCGCGCCGCGGAGCGAGGCGACAAGCGGCGGATCCTGGAGCTGGCCGAGCGCAACGCGCGGCTGGCGATCGACCAGGAGAAGCTGCGCTCCGAGCGCCGCCGCCAGCAGCGCGTCGAGGCGCTCGACGGCCTCGCGCAGGCGCTCGGGCTTGACACGGTGCCGCTGCGGATCGAGTGCTTTGACATCTCGACGCTGATGGGGACCAACACGGTCGCCTCGATGGTCGTGCTCGAGGGCGGCGCGCCGAAGAAGTCCGACTACCGCCGCTTCAGGGTCCACAGCGTCGGCGAGGACGGCCCCGACGACTTCGCAGCGATGGAGGAGGTGCTCGGCCGCCGGTACGCGCGCTGGGAGGCCCAGCGCGAGGTCTCACCGCACGACAAGGACTACGACCCGAGCTTCGCGGCGCTGCCGAACGTGATCGTGATCGACGGCGGCAAGGGCCAGCTGGCGGCCGGCGTCCGTGCGCTGCAGGGCTTTCGCGCGCGCGGCGTGGTCGTGATCGCGCTCGCCAAGCGGATCGAGGAGGTGTTCATCCCTGGGCGCGCTGCGCCGCTGGTGCTGGCGCACGACACGCCCGAGCTGCAGCTGCTCCAGCGCGTGCGCGACGAGGCGCACCGGTTCGCGATCACCCACCACCGGATCCGCCGCGACCGCGCGATGACCGCGTCGGTGCTCGACGATCTGCCCGGGGTCGGCCCGGCGCGCAAGCGCGCCCTGCTCGCCCACTTCGGCTCTCCGGACGCGATCCTCGACGCCTCGCGCGAGGAGCTGGGGGCGGTGCCGGGGCTGCCGGGCAAGCTCGCGAGCAGGGTCTACCGCGAGCTGCACAAGACGGGCGTCTGACCGCGGCGGCGACGAGCGCGGGGGCGCGGCGACGGCGCTGGGCCGCTGTCGGTCAGCGCTGCGCCGACCCCGCAGCACCGCTGCCCGGACCGCCCCCGATCGTCAAGAGCGCCGCGCTGCCGGCCGGCAGTGACACGGTGTAGGTGCCCGAGGCCGGCATCACCGGGGTCGTCTGCGGCGGGCCCAGCACGCCGGTCGCCGTTTCGTCGCCGAACGTCTGCCCGCCGAGCGTGACCCCGTCGGTGGCCGTCAGGCCGGGCGCCTGGAGGGTCTGCAGCGCTCCTGTCCCGGTGGCCGATGGCACCTGGACCGCGACGTCGTGCTCGTCGAGCGGGTCCTGGTTGATCAGCGTGACGCGCTGCGCCCCGTCGGCGCCGACGGTTGCCCACACCTTGACCGGACCGCTCGGGGCGGTCACGGGCAACAGCCGAGCGCCGGGCGGGAATGCCTGCGCGAACATCTCAAGGCCGTAATACTCGGGATGGACGAACGCCTGCCAGGTCCCCGTCGCCGTGCGCGAGATCGTGAACAGCTCGTAGGCCGATCCCGGAAGCATGTGGAAGTTGACCCCGTCGACGCCGGCGGCCGCGAAGTTGAACATCGTGTCCAGCGCCCACAGCGCCGACGCGAACGTGTCCGACACGCCCTTGGCGCCCTCGCACGAAGCCGAGTTCATCTCGGCGACCCGGAACGGCAGGCCGTGGCGGTGGGCCACTCGCGCATACCCGGCGAGCGGCGCCGCCAGGCCGGCCGAGGAGCTGTCGGCGAGCAGGTTTGAGATCGACGGGAACGACGGCTGGCGAGGGTCGGTGACGCACGCGCGCAGCGGGTAGCGGTGGTAGGTGACGACTGAAAGCCGCGGTGCGTGGGCGACGAACCGCCCCAGGTTGCGCATCCATCCGGGGCCGGAAATGGCCGGGCCCGCGAGCGGCACGCGCGGCAGCACGCGCGCCCACTGCTCGAACTGCTGCGTGTAGTCCGCCAGGTCGTAGCCGTGCGCCCGGGCACGGTAGAGATGGCCGCGACGGTCCTTGTACCAGGGAAACACCCCGTACAGGTCCGGCTCGTTGCCGACCTCCAGCGCCTGGATGTAGCGGCGCCCGATCCCGCTCATGAACGCCCGACCCTCGGCTGCGGCGATCGCCGGGCGCCCCGCGGCGAGGTTGACGCCGAGGATCAGCTTGGCGCCGAGGTCGGCCGCCATCGCACGCGTCGTGCGCAGCCAGCCCTTCGAGATCCGGTAGTAGATCCCGCCTTGGGGGATCGTCCCGCGGATCGGCCACCAGCTGCCGTCGGTGCTGTCGCCGCCGATCCGGATCACCGGCTGCTGGCCGGGGGTCAGGCCGGCGATCAGGCCCAGCAGCGCCGGATCGATCGCGAGCGGGTCACGGCCGGTGTACTGGTGCACCGCACGGTACTCGAACGAGAGTCCGACGAACCCGTCGCCCATCGTCTGGCCGGCGGGAGCCGCGGCGACGGTCGCCGGCACCGTATCGGCACGCGCCGTGACGGCGCCGCCCAGCGAGCAGGTCAGCGACAGTCCGACGGCCGCCAGCGCGGCCACCCAGGCGCGGCGGCCGAGCACGCGGGCCATGGTTGCAGATCGGGCGCGGCGCTCGTCCGACGGCCCCGTCAAGCTGTGCGTGACGATGGAGGCCTCAGCGCTGACTGACCTGGTGGTGATCACGGGCTTCTCGGGGGCTGGCAAGTCGACGGCGATGGCGGCGTTCGAGGACGAGGGGTACTTCTGCGTAGACAACTTGCCGCCCGAGATGATTCGGTCGTTGGTCGAGTTGTTCATGCACGCCGGCTCGAAGGTGGCGCGCGCCGCGGTCGTCTCCGATGCTCGCGGCGGCAGCCACTTCGAGCACCTTGCGGCGATCCTCGAGGAGCTTCGCGGGGGTGGCGTGCGCCATCGGATCCTGTTCCTGGAGGCCGACGAGGAGACGCTGCTGACGCGCTACAAGGAGACTCGGCGCCGCCACCCGCTGGCTCCGAGCGGCAGCGTCACCGAGGGGATCGCGCGCGAGCACGAACTGCTTGCGCCGCTGCGCACAAGCGCCGACGCGGTGATCGACACCAGCGGATTGACGGCCGCGATGCTGCGCCGGCGGCTGATGGATGAGCTCCTGTCATCTCGGAACTCGGGACGGCTGGCGGTGACGTTCCAAAGCTTCGGCTTCAAGTACGGCCCCAGCCGGGACGCGGACCTGCTGCTCGACGTGCGCTTCCTGCCCAATCCGCATTACGAGCGCAGGCTTCGCCCGCTGACCGGCGCCGACCCGGAGGTGGTCGGCTACATCAACCGCGAAGGCGCCCTGGACCGCTTCTACGAGCACCTGCACCCGCTGCTGGACTACCTGCTGCCCCAGTACCTGGCCGAGGGCAAGGCGCACCTGGTCGCCGCGATCGGCTGCACCGGCGGCCGGCACCGGTCGGTCGCGATCGCGCGGGCGTTGGCGGAGCGCTGGTCCGGGCGCGACGGCTATCTGGTGGACGTGGTTCACCGGGACGTGGACGAGCCGGCGTGATCGACCACGTCGGCTTCGAGGTAGCCGACCTGACGCGCTGCGGGCGCTTCTACGACGCCGTGTTCTTCGCGCTCGGTGGCCGCCGGATGGTGCAGACAGAGCACGCGCTCGCCTTCGGGATCAACGTGGCGGTCGTGTGGTTCACGGCCCGCGGCCGGCCGCCGGCCGGCAGCTACGGGCACCTGGCGCTGCAGGCCAACGGCAAGGCCGCGGTCGACGCCGCCTATGCGTCCGGGCTCGCCGCCGGGGGCAGCGGTGACGGCCCGCCGGGGCGACGGCCGCAGTACGGGCGCACCTGCTATGCCGCCTACATGCTCGACCCCGACGGGTTGCGGGTCGAGGTCGTCTCGCGCCGGTAGCCTCGCGTATTGTTGCGCCGCCGATGGCGATCTCCGATCCCGCGGACCCAGAGCCGGACCCCGGGGAGCTGCTCGACTCCCTGGGCGTCCTGCTGGACGCCCGCGCGCGCGCCAACGAGACGCTGGAACTGGCGGCGCGCCATCTCGACCCCTCCCTGGTCGACGTGCTGGCGATCCTCGGCTTCGACGCGACCTACACGACCGGGCGTGGCTCGCACCTGTTCGACGCGGCCGGCCGCGCGTACCTGGATCTGCACGCCGGCGAGGGGTTCGCCAGCCTGGGGCACAACCACCCGGGCGTCCGCGAGGTCCTGCAGGCGGTGCTCGCGGCGGAGCTCGCCGACGGCGTGCAGATCCACTACTCGGCGCTGGCCGGGATGCTGGCCGAGGCGCTCGCCGAGCGTCTGCCGGCGGGGTTGGACGCGGTGTTCTTCGCCAGCACCGGCGCCGAGGCGGTCGACTCGGCGATCAAGTTCGCGCGGGCGGCGACCGGGCGGCCGCGGCTGATCTCCTGCGACTCGAGCTTCCACGGCGTCACGCTCGGGCCGCTGTCGCTGGTCGGCGACGAGTTCTTCAAGGAGGGCTTCGGCCCCCTGCTGCCAGGTTGCGCGCGAGTACCCTTCGGTGACCTTGGCCGGCTCGAGGCCGAGCTGCGGACGCAGGATGTGGCCGCATTCGTGGTCGAGCCGATCCAGGGCCGGGCGGTGACGCCGGCACCCGACGGCTACCTCGAGGCGGCGCAGGCCCTCTGTCGCCGCCACGGGACCCTGTTCGTGCTGGACGAGATCCAGACCGGCCTCGGCCGCACCGGTCGCTGGTTCGCGCTCGAGCACTGGGGGCTTGATCCTGACTTCGTGCTCGTTGGCAAGGCGCTCAGCGGTGGCTACATGCCGGTCGCGGCGATGGTCACGACGCGGAGGATCTACCAGCGGGCGGTCGGCACGCTGGAGCGCAGCTACGTCCATCAGTCGACATACGGGCGCAACCGGCTGTCGATGGCGGCGGGTTTGGCGGCCCTGCGCGTGATCGAACGCGACGGGCTGGTGGCGCGTGCGGAGCGGGTCGGAGCCGTGCTGCGAGACGGGCTGTGCGAGCTGGCGCGCCGCCACGAGATGATCAGCGGGGTGCGGGGGATGGGGATGATGGTCGGGATCGAACTGGGCCCGCCCGACGCGCTGGGCGCGCGGCTGAGCTGGCGGCTGATTCACGCCGCCAGCGAGGGCCTGTTTCCGCAGCTGATCGTGATCCCGCTGCACCGTGACCACGGGATCATCACGATGGCCGCGGGCAAGAACGACGTGATCAAGCTGCTGCCGCCGCTGACGCTGTCGGAGGCCGAGGCCGGGTCCTTTTTGCAGGCGTTGGACAGCGTGCTTGAGGACTGCGGCCGCGGCGCGGGTGGCAACTGGGCGACCGTGCGCGACATCGCCAAGGCGACGATCGCGAGACGGGCCGGAGCGGCGCGGCGGTGAGCCGGGTGTCGCCGGGCGAGACCTGCCTGGTGACCGGAGCGACCGGATTCGTCGGCGGTCATCTCGCTCGACGCCTCGCGCGCGCCGGCCGGCCGGTTCGGTGTCTGGCGCGGGCGACGAGCGACACCTCGCTGCTCGCCGGCGCCGGATCCGGGATCGAGTTGGTGTTCGGCGATCTGACCGACGCCGACTCGCTTGGGCGCGCCGTGGAGGGCTGCGGCAGCGTGCTGCACTGCGGCGCGATGGTGACCGATTGGGCGACTTCGCGGGAGATCGAGGCGGTCAACGTCGGCGGCACCCGCGAGCTGGTGCGAGCGGCGTGCCGCGCGTCGGTGCGCCGCTTCGTTCACTTCAGCACAACCGACGTCTACGCTCGGCGCTCGAACCTCTACGCGCTGACGAAGCAGGCCGCGGAGGCACAGGTCCGGGCGCGCGCGCCGGCCGCGGTGATCCTGCGACCGGCGACCGTCTACGGTCCGCGCTCGACGGAGGTCGTCGGCGCGATCGCTGCGGCGCTGCGCAGCGGCAGCATGCTGCTGATCGATGGCGGCCGCGCGGTCGCCGGACTTTGCTACGTGGACAATCTGGTCGATGCGGCCGTGCTCGCGCTCGACCATCCGGCCGCGCCCGGGGCCACCTTCGACGTCTCGGACGGGCTCGACGTGACCTGGCGCCAGTTCACCGCCGATCTTGCTCACGGGCTCGGCTGTCGACCACCCCGCTTCAGCCTGCCAAAGCCGGTCGCCCACGGCGTCGGCTTCGCGCTCGAACACGCCTACCGCGGCCTGCGGGCGACGACCGGCCTGAGGACCCCGGCGCTGCTCTCGCGCCAGGCTGTTCACGTGCTCGGCGTCGATCAGACGTTCAGCGCCGCCAGGCTGCGTGCGACGCTCGGGTGGGAGCCTTCGGTCGGCTACGACGCCGGGCTCGCCGCGACCCTGGATTGGCTGCGCGATGATGGCGCGGCCCGGTTTGGGTAGCCTGTCGCCCAGCCGCGACCCGGTCGGGGCGCCTGGACCTGTTCGAGTTGCAAACGGAGGCATCTGGCATGGCGGTACGCGTCGCGATCAACGGCTTCGGAAGGATCGGCCGAAACGTGTTTCGGGCCGCCCATGAGCGCGGCGCCGAGATTGAGTGGTTGGCGGTCAACGACCTGGTCGATCCCAAGACGATCGCCCACCTGCTCAAGTACGACTCCAACTACGGGCCGTTCCCCGGCGAAGTGAGCGCAACCGACACCGGCTTCTCGGTCGACGGCCGCGAGGTCCGCGTGCTGGCGGAGCGCGACCCGGCCGCGCTCCCGTGGGCGGAGCTGGGTGCCGACGTCGTGATCGAGTCCACGGGGCTGTTCACCGATCGTGAGAACGCCGCCAAGCACCTCGAGGCCGGCGCTCGCAAGGTGGTGATCTCGGCTCCCGCGACCAACCCGGACACGACGGTCGCGCTGGGCGTGAACTTCGATCAGGCCTACGACCGCGAGCGCCACCACGTGATCTCGAACGCCTCCTGCACCACCAACTGCCTGGCGCCGGTCGCCAAGGTCCTGCACGACACGGTCGGCATCAAGCACGGGCTGATGACGACGATCCATGCCTACACCGCCGACCAGCGCCTGCAGGACATGCCCCATCGCGACCTGCGCCGCGCGCGCGCCGCGGCGGTCAACCTGATCCCCGCCTCGACCGGCGCCGCGAAGGCGATCGGGCTCGTGATCCCGGAGCTGAATGGCAAGCTGCACGGGATGGCCGTGCGCGCGCCCGTACCGACCGGCAGCGTCGTCGATCTGACGGTCGAGACAGTACGCCCGACGACCGTCGAGGAGGTCAACGCCGCATTCGCCGCGGCCGCTTCGGAGGGGCCGATGCAGCGCCTGCTGGTCTACAACGAGGATCCGATCGTGTCCACGGACATCGTCAAGAGTCCCGCCTCCTCGATCCTGGACGCGCCTCTGACCTCCGTCATGGACGGCACGATGGTCAAGGTAATCGCCTGGTACGACAACGAGTGGGGTTACTCCAACCGCGTCGCCGAGCTCGTCCAGCGCGTGCTTTGAGAGGGCTCGCCGACCTCGGCGATCTGCGTGGCCGGCGCGCGCTGGTCCGGGTCGACTTCAACGTGCCGCTGGCCGACGACGGCGCCGTCGCCGACGACACGCGGATCCGCGCCGCGTTGCCGACGCTATTGGAGCTGCGCCGGCGGGGCGCGGCGCTGGTGCTGGTCTCCCATCTCGGGCGACCCCGCGACCGCGAGCCCGAGCTGTCGCTCGCGCCCGTCGGGAGGCGGTTGTCGGAGCTGATCGGGGCGCCGGTCGCCGTCGCGCCGGGGGCGACCGGGCCCGAGGTGCGGGCGCTCGCGGCGCAGCTCGGCGCCGGCGATCTGCTGCTGCTCGAGAACATCCGCTTCGAGCCGGGCGAGACCGGCAACGACCCGGAGCTGGCGGCCGAGCTGGCGGCGCTCGCCGACGTCTACGTCAACGACGCGTTCGGCGCCGCGCATCGCGCGCACGCATCGACCGACGGCGTCGCAAGACTGCTCTGCGAGCGCGCCGCCGGGCTGCTGCTCGAGCGCGAGGTGACCGTGCTCGAGCAGCTGCTGCGCGAGCCGCGCCGGCCGCTGGTCGCCGTCCTCGGGGGCGCCAAGGTGTCGGACAAGATCGGCGTGATCGAGGCATTCCAGGCGGTGGCGGACGCGATCCTGATCGGCGGCGCGATGTGCTTCCCGTTCCTGCGCGCGCAGGGCCACGAGGTGGGGCGCTCGCTGTGCGCCGACGGGGACGTGCAGCTGGCGCGGCGGGCACTTGCGGTCGCCGAAGGGGCGACGATCGAGCTTCCGTGCGATCTCGTGGTAGCCGAGCGCCTGAGCGCGGACGCCGCGTCACGTACGCTGGACGGCGTGGAAGTGCCCGACGAGCTGATGGGGCTGGACATCGGCCCGCGGACTGCGGCCGCATTTGCCGCCCGGATCGCCGACGCTCAGACGGTGTTCTGGAACGGGCCGATGGGGGCGTTCGAGCTTGCGCCGTTTGCCGCCGGCACGCGGACCGTCGCCGAGGCGGTCGCGTCGAGCGAGGCCGTCACCGTCGTGGGGGGCGGCGACTCGGTCGCCGCCTTGTCGCGCTTCGGGCTCGCCGACCGGGTGACGCACCTGTCGACCGGTGGCGGTGCGTCGCTCGAGCTGATCGAGGGGCGGCGGCTGCCGGGTGTAGAGGCGCTGGCATGAATGACGGCGCCCGCACGCCGCTGGTTGCCGGCAACTGGAAGCTGCACGAGACGGTCGCCGAGGCCGAGCGGCTGGTCGCGGCGCTGCTGCCGGCGATCTCCTCGGTCGCCGTGGTCGACGTCGCGATCTGTCCTCCGTTCACGGCGCTGGCGCCGATGGTCGACTCGACCCGCGGCTCGCGGGTCGCGGTCTACGCCCAGAACATGCATCAGGCCGACCACGGGGCGTTCACCGGCGAGGTGTCCGCGGTGATGCTGAGCGAACTGGACGTGCGCGGCGTGATCCTGGGACACTCGGAGCGGCGCGAGCTGTTCGGCGAGACCGACAAGGCGCTGTCGCAGAAGGTGCCGGTGGCTCTGAACGCGGGGCTCGTGCCGTTGTTGTGCGTCGGCGAGACCGAGGAGGAGCGGGATCGCGGCGACACGCAGCGAAAGCTCCGCCACCAGGTCCAGGAGGCCCTGTCCCGAGTTCCGAGCGAGCGTCTGGGCGAGCTGGTGATCGCGTATGAGCCGATCTGGGCGATCGGGACCGGCAAGACGGCGACCATCGAGCAGGCCCAGGAGGCGATCGCGTTCGTACGCGCCCTGATCGCCGACCGCTCGCGCGAGCAGGCGGCGCGCGCGCGGATCCTTTACGGCGGCAGCGTCAAGCCGGACAATGCCGCCGAGTTGATGGCGCAGCCGGATATCGACGGGGCGCTGGTGGGCGGCGCCAGTCTCGACGCCGAGTCGTTCGCCGCGATCGTCGCCGCCGCGCAGCCGTGACCGTCGCCGCGCCGCAGCCGTGACCGTCGTCGATCCGCCGCCCGGATTGCCGGTCGCGCGCGCCGCGTTGGTCGTCCTCGACGGCTGGGGTCTGGCGCCGGCCGGTCCGGGCAACGCGGTCTCGCTCGCCTCAACGCCGGTGTTCGACGCGCTGTGGGAGCGCTTCCCGACCACGACGATGACCGCCTGCGGGCTGGCGGTCGGTCTCCCGGACGGTCAGATGGGCAACTCCGAGGTCGGGCATCTCAACCTCGGGGCGGGGAGCGTCGTGATGCAGGATCTGACCCGGATCGACGCGGCCGCGAGCGACGGCTCGTTTGACGACAACGAGGTTCTGCGCGCGGCGCTGACCGGCGCCGACCGGGTCCACCTGATCGGATTGACTTCAGACGGCGGCGTGCACTCCTCGCTTGAGCACCTGCGCGCGTTGATCGAGTTGGCGGCTGCGCTGGAAGTCGGAGACCTGGTCGTGCACGCGTTCAGCGACGGGCGCGACACGCTGCCGAACTCGGGCGCCGGCTTCCTGGAGACGGTCAGCGGCTGGCTCACGGCGGCCGGGACCGGGCGAATCGGGTCGGTGACCGGGCGCTACTTCGCGATGGACCGTGATCGGCGTTGGGACCGGGTGCAGCGGGCCTACGACGCGCTCGTCCACGGTCGAGCGGAGCACCGCGGGTTCGAGAGCGCCGCGGACGGCGTGCGGGCCGCGTACGAGCGTGGCGAGACCGACGAATTCATCGAGCCAACCCTGATCGGTGACGAGGCACGGATCCGCGCCGGCGACGGCGTGCTGGCATTCAACTTCCGTCCCGACCGGATGCGCGAGATCACGCGCGCGCTGGCCGAGCCGGGCTTCTCGGAGTTCGACCGCGGTGGCGCCGAGCCGATCGCGCGATACGCGTCGATGACCGAGTACGAGGAGGGCTGGCCGTATCCGACCGCGTTCGCGCCCGAGCGCCCGGCGACCACGATCGCGGCCGTGATCGCCGCGCGCGGTGAGCGCCAGCTGCACGTCGCCGAGACCGAGAAGTACCCGCACGTCACGTACTTCTTCAACGGCGGCGAGGAGGCCCCGTACGACGGCGAGGAGCGCGAGCTGGTCCCGTCGCCCCGGGACGTGCCGACGTACGACCGCAAGCCGGCGATGAGCGCGGTGGAGGCGACGCGAGCGTTCGTCGAGAGCTGGCACGCCGATCCGCCGCGGTTCGGGATCATCAACTTCGCCAACGCCGATATGGTCGGCCACACGGGCGTGATCGAAGCCGCGGTGCAAGCCGTCGAAACCGTCGATCGCTGCCTGGGCGAGGTCGTCGAGGCCGTGCTCGGGTCCGGCGGGGCATGCCTGATCACGGCCGACCACGGCAACGCGGAC
>JBOGYE010000076.1:0-6678 GCA_050696635.1 Solirubrobacteraceae bacterium
CGCCGGGACGCGCCGGTTGGCGGCGCTGCTGGCGAACGAGTGCGGCCCGGCGCCGACCCGCTCGGAGGCAGAGCGGCGGCTGCGCGCGCTGATCGACGCCGCCGGCCTGCCGCGCCCGCTGTTTAACGCGCGGCTGCACGGATTCGAGGTCGACGCGCTGTGGCCGAGCCTGCGGGTCGTGGTAGAGGTCGACGGGTTCGCGTTCCACGCCCACCGCGGCGCGTTCGAGCGCGACCGGCGGCGGGACCAGCGCCTGGTCGCCGCCGGGTACACCGTGATCAGGATCACCTGGCGCCAGCTGGCGCACGAGCCGCTCGGGGTGGTGGCCCGGCTGGCGCAGGCGCTGGCGCTCGCGCAGGCGCGCGCTGGCGCCGCGTGACCGATGGCGACCGACCTGCGCCGGCGACCGCGCTGGCGCCGCGTGACCGACGGCTACCGACCTTCGCCGGCGGCCGCGTTGGCGCCGGGTGACCGACGGCACCGATTTGGGCCGGCGGCCGCGCCCGCGCCGCGTAGCCGACGGCCCGCTGGACCGGCTGCCATGCTTCGCGTCCATGCGGTACTGGGATGCCGTGCTCTCGTTCGTGGTCGCGGCGGCGGTATCGGCGGCGCTGACCCCGCTCGCCGCCCGGCTGGCGCGTCGCGTCGGGGCGGTCGATACGCCGCGCGAGCGGGGGCTGGCCGAGCGCGCCACACCGCTGCTCGGCGGCCTGGCGATCCTCGTCGCGGCGCTGGTCGCGGCGGCGATCTGGCTGCCGGCGACGATCAAGCTCGGCCACGTCAAGCACGGCGTGGCCGGCTCGAGCGGCACGGTTCACATGTGGGTGGTGATGGCCGGTGCGGCGCTGATCACGCTGGTCGGCGCGATCGACGACGCCCGCGACCTGCGACCGGCCGTGAAGCTGCTCGGCCAGATCGCGGCCGCGGTGATGGCGGTCGAGGGCGGCGCCGTGGTGACCGACGTGGCGGTGCCGTTCGTCGGCTCGCTGCAGTTCCCCAACGAGGGCGGCGTCCTGACCGTGATCTGGCTGGTGGGCCTGATGAACGTGGTCAACTTCTCCGATGGGATCGACGGCCTCGCCGCAGGGATCTGCACGATCGACGGGATCGCGTTCGCGATCATCGCGTTCTCCCTCGGGGTCCACGGCGCGGCGATCCTGGCCGCGCTGACGGCCGGCGCGGCGCTCGGCTTCCTGTTTCACAACTTCTATCCCGCCTCGGTGTTCATGGGCGACGCGGGCGCCAACCTGCTCGGCTACCTGCTCGCGGTGGTCGCAGTCGTCGGCTCGCTGAAGACCAACGCATTGGTCGCGTTGGTGGCTCCGCTGATGATCCTGGTGATCCCGTTCCTGGACACCGGCTTCGTGGTCGCCAAGCGCCTCAAGTACCGGCGCAAGCCGTGGTCGGCGGACGCCAACCACTTCCACCACCGGATGTCGAGGATCGGCTTCTCGCAGCGCAAGACGGTCGCCTACCTGTACCTGTGGTCGCTGCTGATGGCCGGGCTGGCGGTGGCGCTGCGGCTGATCACCCACTACGAGCGCAGCGAGCCGGGTTGGATCGCGCTGCTGATCGCGCTTGGGGTGCTGTGCGTGGCCGCCAGCGTGTATCTCGTCTACGTGCTGGAGATCTTCAAGTTCCGCAGGCTGCGCGCGATCGAGCTGCGCCGCGCCCACCCGCGCGCGACCGCGGACGAGATCGAGGAGAGCGTCGCCAAGGACGTCGAGACCGGCGAGTTCGAGAGGGTGAGTTAGTCGACCCGGCTCCAGGTGGGCGTGCTCGGCGCGGTCGCGGTGCTGACCGTGCTGGCGGGCCTGGCGCGCTATCTGAGCGGGGTTTCGCACGTGGTCGCTTTCGTGATCGCCGGGCTCGCGCTCGCGGTCACCGCCTGGGTGGTGTCGTTTGCGACCGAGCAGGTCGGGCGGCACCTGGGCACCGCGGCCACGGGGCTGCTGCAGTCGACGCTCGGCAACCTGCCCGAGTTCTTCGTCGTGCTGTTCGCCCTGCAGGCCGGCGAGCGGGTCGTCGCCGAGACGGCGATCCTCGGCTCGATCTTCGTCAACGCGCTGTTCGTGCTCGGGATGACGATCGTCGCCGGCTCGCTGCACGCGTCCGACCGGGTGATGCGCTTCAGCCCGCGGCTGCCCAACGACACCGCGACGCTTTTGATGATCGCCAGCTTCATCATCCTGCTGGTCGGGCTGGTCGACTTCGCCCACGGTCCCGCCGGCCATCACGTGAAGGCGATCTCGGTCGTGTCCGCGGTCGTGCTCCTGGTCGTGTACGGGGTCTGGGTGCGCCAGTACCTGTCGAGCGGGAGCGGCGGATCCGAGCAGAGGGCCGACGCCGGGCGAGGGCTCTCGACCGCCGTCGCCCTGACGCTGTTGATCGCGGCCGGCGTGGTGTCGGCGTTCGTGTCGGACTGGTTCGTGCATGCGTTGGAGCCGACGATCACCACGCTCGGCATCTCCAAGAACTTCGCGGGGCTGGTGATCGTCGCGATCGCGGGCAACGCGGTCGAGCACGCGGTCGGGGTGGTGCTGGCCGCGAAGGGCCAGGCGGAGCTGGCGATCTCCGTGGTCAAGAACTCGGTCGCGCAGATCGCGGCCTTTCTCTACCCGGTGCTCGTGCTCGTGTCGCTGCTGACCTCGACGACGCTGACCTTCGCGCTGGCGCCCGTGTACACGGGCGCGCTGGTCGTGACCGCGCTGATCGTGTGGCAGATCGCCGGCGACGGGGAGGCGACGCCGTTCGAGGGGGCGGCGCTGATGGCGGCATTCGTGATCCTCGCGACCGTTGCGGCGTTCGAGGGCTGAGCCGGCTGCTATCCTTACGTTAACGTAAGAATGCGGTTCGTCGAAGAGAAAGGCCACCCTTGACGGCGCAGGCAGCCGGCCGCCGCCGGCTCGGAGTTCACGCAGACCACGACTCCTACAAGTGGTGGGCGCTGTCGTGCACCAGCCTGGGGATGCTGCTGGCGACGATCAACTCGGGCACGCTGATCATCGCCCTGCCGGACCTCGAGCGCAGCCTCCACACAAGCCTGCTGGAGCTCGTCTGGGTGATCCTCGTCTACATGATCGCCTCGACCGTGCTGGTGCTCAGCGCCGGGCGGCTGTCGGACCAGTTCGGGCGAAAGAAGGCCTACATCCTGGGCTTCGTCCTGTTCGCCCTGGCCTCGCTGGGGGCCGGGTTCGCCGCCGACGGCACGCAGCTGATCCTGTGGCGGATCCTGCAGGGCGTCGGCGGCGCGTTCCTGTTCGCCAACTCGGCCGCGATCGTCACCGACGCCTTCCCGCGCGAGCAGCTCGGCCTGGCGATGGGGACCAACACGATGGTCGCCGCGGTCGGCCTGGTGATCGGCCCGGTGCTGGGCGGCGCCCTGGTGGCGATCGCGTGGCCGTGGGTGTTCTGGTTCAACGTCCCGTTCGGCCTGCTGGGCAGTCTCTGGGCCGCGTCGGTCCTGCACGAGGTCACCGGCCGCTCCGAGGATCGGTCGTTCGACTGGCTCGGCACGGTCACCTTCCTGATCGGGCTGACCGGGCTCGTGTACGGGATCTCGAAGGGCGGGATGGAGGGCTGGACCTCGCCGCTGACGCTGCCCGCGCTGATCATCGCCGCGGTCCTGTTGCCCGCGTTCGTACTGGTCGAGAGTCGCCAACGGGCGCCGATGCTCGACCTGACGATCTTCCGTCACCGCCTGTTCTCGACGGCCTCGGCCAGCGCGTTCGTGAACGGCCTCGCGCGCTTTGCGCTGATGTTCGTGTTCGTGTTCTACTTCCAGGGGGTGCAGGGCAACTCCCCGATCCTCGCCGGCGTCAAGCTGGCGCCGCTGGCGCTGGGGATGCTGATCTCGTCGCCGCTGGCGGGGATCTGGGCCGATCGGCGCGGGTCGCGGACGCTCGCGGTGGCGGGGATGCTCGTGACCGCGGCCGGACTGGCGCTGATGACGATGCTGCAGCGCGACACGAGCTACCTGCTGCCGGGCGTGTTCATGTTCGTGGTCGGGATCGGCTCGGGCATGTTCAACTCCCCGAACACGGCCGCGATGATGGGCGTCGTGGCGCCGCACCGGCGCGGGATCGCGGCCGGGGCCCGGGTCCTGGTCCAGAACACCGGGGCCGTGATCTCGATCGCGTTCGTGCTCGCGGTGATCACGGCGGCGGTACCGATGCACGTGCTGTTCGCGGTCTTCTCAGGGCTCGCCAGCCACATCTCCAACGCGCAGTTGTCGCCGTTCATCGCCAACATGCACACGGCGCTGTGGTGCCTGGCGGCGGTCTCGGTGGCCGGCGCGGCCATCTCCGCGGCGCGCCCGAAGGAGACTCCGGCCGCGGCGGGCCCGAAGGTGGCTCCGGCCGCGGCGGCACCAGAGCCCCGGGCGGAGCCACGCGCGGAGCCACGGGCGGCGCTGTCATGACCACAGTGTCCGAGCGCCCGCTGCGGATCGGTGAGCTGGCGACCCTGACCGGGACCACGCCGCGCACGATCCGTTACTACGAGGAGATCGGCCTGCTGGAGGGCGGCGAGCGCCAGCAGGGCAAGCACCGCTGCTACACCGAGGCCGATGTCGAGCGGGTGCGCGACATCATTCGCCTGCGCGATCTGCTGGGGCTGTCGCTGGAGCAGCTGTCATCACTGCTGGCGGCCGAGACGGCCCGGGCGCATCTGCGCCGTGAGCTGCGCAAGACCGAGGCGCCGGCCCAACGCCGCCGCATCCTCGAGCAGCTCGGCACCCACATCGACACCCAGCTCGAGCTCGTCAACCAGCGGTTGGGCGAGCTGACCGAGCTGGCGGCCGAGCTGACCGGCAAGCAGGAGCTGGTCGCGCAGCGGATCCGGGAGATCGACGAGCCGTGAGCGCGCTCGCTCGGACCCCCGCCGGGGACCCCGAGCCCGCCCACCCGGAGGCCGAACGCTCGCGGGCGCGCCGCGACGGCGTCGACCGCCGCGCGATGGCGGTCCTGTCGGCCGCTCACATGGTTACGGACCTGGGCCAGGGCTCGATTCCGGCGCTGCTGCCGTTCCTGATCGACCGTGACGGCATCGATCTCACGAGCGCGTCAGCGCTGATCCTGGCCGCGACCATCTCAAGTTCGGTGATCCAGCCGCTGTTCGGCCACTTCTCCGACCGCCGCTCGCTGCCGTGGCTGATGGCGATCGGGCCGGTGCTCAGCGGGATCGGCGTCGCCCTGATCGGCCTGATGCCCAGCTACTGGCTGATCTTCGCGGCGGTACTGCTGTCCGGCACCGGCGTGGCCGGGTTCCATCCCGAGGGATCGCGCTTCGCGCACCACGTCTCGGGCGACAGGCGCTCTAGCGGGATGAGCCTGTTCAGTGTCGGCGGCAACGTGGGCTTCGCCCTCGGCCCGGCCCTGATGACGCCCGCGGTGCTGCTGCTGGGACTGCACGGCACGCTCTGGGTGCTGGTCCCGGCAACGCTGATGGGGATCGTGGTGGCGCATGAGCTGCCGCGCCTGACCGCCTTCCGCGAGCCGGCGCGCGAGCAGCACGCCGCCACACAGGCGTCGGCCTGGGGCCCGTTCGCGCTGCTGGCGGTGGTGATCTCGCTGCGCTCGTTCGTGTACTTCGGCCTGGTCACCTTCCTGCCGCTGTACTTCATCCGCGTCCTGCACACCGGGCCTGGCCTGGGCGGCGCGGCGCTGACGGCGATGCTGCTCGGCGGCGCGGCGGGGACGCTGATCGGCGGGCCGCTGGCCGACCGCTACGGCCGGCGCCGCGTGCTGATCTGTTCGATGTTGATCCTGCCGCCGCTGATCGTCGGGCTGCTGGTGTCCGGCCCCGCCCTGGCGATCGTGTTCGGGGCGCTGGTGGGCGCGGCGACGATCGCGACCTTCGCGATCACGATCGTGATGGGGCAGGAGTTTCTGCCGGCGCGGATCGGCGTCGCCTCGGGGGTGACGATCGGGCTGTCGATCGGGCTGGGCGGGGTCGGCGCGCCGCTGCTGGGCCTGCTGGCCCAGGCCGACGGGCTGCGGTCGGTGTTCGAGCTGCTGATCGCGTTCCCGCTGCTGGCGCTCGGCGTCTGTCCGTGGCTGCCCTCGCGACGCCGCGCCTGACGAACTCGGCGGGGCCCCTCAGGACCCGGAGGCTCCACAAGCCTCTGCTACCCTTGCGCGCGACCGGGTTCATCGCCGCCTCGCTCGCTTGGACCGCGGTCGTGACCAGCGACTCAGGCCAGCCTGAGGTTCGGGTTACGCTGGCCGTGCCATCGGCTAGCATCAGCGCCCCTTTCGGCGGTCGAAGCCCACCCCGATCCATGACCAAGCCTCTCCACAGCCATCACCCCATACAGCGGTGCTCGCACCGGCCCGGACCGCGGAGCCCGCGGTGGCTGTAGGGGCGCAGGCGATCCGACATCCGCGCCCCATGATCTTGATCCGCTGGATCGACGTGGTGGTCGTGGTGGTCTGTGCCGCGCCAGCGCTCGCGCTCGGCGCGCCGTGGCTGGGCTACGCCATCGGCGCGGCCGGTTGGATCACGCAGCGGGCGATCCAGTTGTTCGACCGGCGCCTGGCGCGCAGGGTGGCACCCGAGAACCGTCTGCGGGTGCTCCTGTTCGAGCCCTTCGGCCGGATCTGGCTGCTGGCGGGCGCGATCGTCGCGTCGGGAGTGGCCGGCGGGCAAGCCGATGGGCTTACGGCCGCGGTCGTGATC
>JBOGYE010000077.1:0-9411 GCA_050696635.1 Solirubrobacteraceae bacterium
GCGGGCGGGGACTGATGCTCAACATCACGCGCCGGCGCGGCGAGCGGATCGTGCTCGGAGACGACGTGTTCATCTCCGTGCTCGAGGTGTCGGGTCAGACCGTCAGGCTCGGGATCGACGCGCCCCGCTCGGTGCGCGTCTATCGCGAGGAGATCTGGCTCGAGGTCAAGCGCGAGAACGAGGCGGCCGCCGCGGGGACGGATGCGCGACTGCCGGCCGATGTGCCGGCCCCGCTCGTGCCGGACGCGAGCACGAGCATCACTCGCGGTGTCGGTGTCAGCCGGTCCGCGCCACGAAGCTGAATAGCTGCTCGTCGGCGGCCAGCTGGGCGCGCAGCGTGCGCAGGATCTGGGCGTGCAGCTGACAGACCCGGCTCTCGGTCACACCGAGGATCTCGCCGATCTCTCGCAGCGTCAGGTTGTAGACGTACAACAGCACGGCGATCTTGCGCTCACGTGGCGGCAGCGAGGCGAACGCGGTCCGGAAGCGCCGCTTGGCGGCGGCGCTCAACGCCGCCTGCTCGGGATCGGTACCCGGGTCCTCGCAGCAGAGCGTGTCGATCCGCTCGGTGACGACATCCTCCTCGCCGTTGACCAGCGCGTTCAGCGACCCCACCGTCGCCCGGGCGATCTCGTCCTCGTGCACCGACAGCTGCTCCGTGGTGACGCCGAGCGCATCGGCCAGCTCCTCACGGGTCGGACGGCGCCCGTACAGCCGCAGGAAGTGCTCGGAGGCCGTGGCCAGTTCGCGGTCAAGCCGGCGCAGCGAGCGCGGCGCCCAGTCGTTGCGGCGCAGCTCGTCCAGCACCGCGCCGTGGATCCGGGTCCACGCGAACTGCTCCAGCGTCGCGCCCTTCTCCGGGTCGAATCGGTCGATCGAGCGGATCAGCGCCTCCAGGCCGCAGGAGATGAAGTCGTCGACCTCGCAGCGGGCCGGCATCTCGCGGATCTTGCGGTAGACGATGTACTTGACCATCGGTGCGTAGGTCAGCACCAACCGGTCGCGCAGTCGTGCGTCGCCGGTCCGACGGTATTCGCGCCACAGCGCCAGCGTCTCATCGGCCGACATGCGGTCCTTGACTTTCATCTCACCCACTCTTTGAGGTCGTCAGCGATCCGCGGGCGGCTGCGCCGCCGGCGGCTGTGTGCCGGTCGCTGGCACAAGGCCTGTTTCGACCAAAGTGCAGCTTTCCTTGATCCCCGATTTGCGGTAGGAGATCGCGCTTGGGGGTGCGCTAGGACTACGACTACGAGTACTCGTAGAAGCCCCGGCCGGCCTTGCGGCCGTGGTGGCCGGAGACGACCATTCGCTTCAGCAGCGGCGGCGGCGCGTACTCGGGACGCTTGAACTCCTCATACAGCGAGTCGCAGACCGCGTACAGGACATCGAGTCCGATGAAGTCGCACAGCGTCAGCGGTCCCATCGGGTGCCCGCAGCCGAGCCGCATCCCCTCGTCGATGTCCTCGCGGCTGGCAAACCCGTCCTCGTACATCCGCACCGCGGCCATCAGGTAGGGGACCAGCAGCATGTTGACGATGAATCCGGAGCGGTCCTTGGTGCGGATCGCGCGCTTGCCGACCGCGCCCGCGAACGCCTCGGCGACCTCCACCGTGTCCGGGCTGGTGTCGAGCGCCACCACCACTTCGACGAGCTTCATCACCGGCACGGGCGAGAAGAAGTGCAGCCCGACCACCCGTTCGGGGCGATGCGTCCATGCCGCCAGCTCGGCGATCGGGATCGAGGACGTGTTGGACGCCAAGAAGCGCGCGTCGGGCACCAGCTCGTCGAGCTTGGCGAACAGCTCGCCCTTCACCTTCGGGTCCTCGACGACCGCTTCCAGCACGGCGTCGACGCCCTCCAGGCGCTCGAGCTCGGTCGTGTAGTGCACGCGGGCGATCAGGGCGTCGGCCTCCTCGCGGCTGCGCCGTCCGCGAGTCACCGAGCGCTCCGCCGAGTGCTGGATACCTGCGCGCGAGCGGGCCAGTGGCTGCTCGTGCGGCTCGTAGACGGTCACCGCGACGCCCGCGGCGGCGGCCGTCTCGGCGATCCCGGAGCCCATGAACCCGGCGCCCACGACCGCGATCCTGGAGATCCCAAGCTGCACTGCCGTCGTCGTCGTCACGGCCCCGAAGCCTCGCAGGTCTCCTCGCCCTGCGCCGCCGCGGCCTCGAAGCGCAGGCGCGCGCCGGTCTGGCGTCCCTCCAGGGTGAACGTGGCCGTCGCGCGGTTGAGCGCAAAGCGCAACGTTGCGCCGTCTTCGGTCAGCACCTCCAGCCCGCGCCCATCGGCGTCGATCCGCCGTACGGTGCCGCGCACCGTCACGCCCAGGAAGTCGACCAGCACCGTGCCGGCCAGCTGGGGCATCGCGCGCAGCGGCATGGCGCGAGTGATAGCAGGGCGTTTGAGAATCCGAATGCCGCTAACCTGCGCGACCGCGACGGCAGAGAAAGCGAGGGCCCCGATGGCCAGGCAGTACCTGTTCACATCCGAATCGGTCACCGAGGGTCACCCGGACAAGGTTGCCGACCAGATCTCCGACGGCGTCCTGGACGCAGTGATGGCGCAGGACCCGGAGGGCCGGGTCGCCTGCGAGACGCTGGTCAGCACCGGCCTGGTGGTCGTCTCGGGCGAGATCTCTACCTCGGCGAGCTTCGACGTGCGCGAAATCGCGCGCGACACGATCCGCGCGATCGGCTACGTCGACGCCGACCTGGGATTCAGCGCGGACTCGTGCGCGGTGCTCAACGCGGTCAACAAGCAGTCGTCCGACATCGCCCAGGGCGTCAACGCCGCCTACGAGACCCGCCAGGAGAGCGCCACCGGCGACGAGCTGGACCGCGCCGGCGCAGGCGACCAGGGGATGATGTTCGGCTACGCGTGCGACGAGACGCCCGAGTTGATGCCGCTGCCGATCGCGCTGGCGCACCGGCTCGCGCGGCGCCTCGCGCACGTGCGCCGCGAGGGCGTGCTGGACTGCCTGCGACCGGACGGCAAGACGCAGGTCAGCGTCGGCTACGACGGCGGACGCCCGATCTCGGTGCAGAAGCTGCTGATCTCCACCCAGCATTCGGAAGGAGCCCAGGACGAGCTGTCGGACCTGCTGTGGGAGCACGTCGTGGCGCCGGTGCTCCCGGCGGAGCTGTACGACGCGGGCGAGCTTCGCCGCAGCTTCCTGGTCAACCCGACCGGTCGCTTCGTGATCGGCGGCCCGGTCGGCGACTGCGGGCTGACGGGGCGCAAGATCATCGTCGACACCTACGGCGGGATGGCCCGCCACGGCGGTGGCGCGTTCTCCGGCAAGGACCCGTCCAAGGTCGATCGCTCGGCCGCCTACGCCGCGCGCTGGGTCGCCAAGAACGTCGTCGCCGCGGGCCTGGCTTCCCGCGTCGAGGTCCAGGTCGCCTACGCGATCGGGGTCGCGCGGCCGGTGTCGGTGATGGTCGAATGCTTCGGCACCGAGGCTGAGGGGCTGACTGTAGAGCGGATCGAGTCGCTGGTCTCCGAGCACTTCGACCTGCGCCCGGCCGCGTTCAGGCGGCGGCTTGACCTGCACCGGCCGATCTACCAGCGAACGGCCGCCTACGGCCACTTCGGTCGCGACGACGAAGACTTCAGCTGGGAGCGGACAGACGAAGCGGACGCGCTGCGCGATGCCGCCGGCCTGCGCGAGCGGATCGCGGTATGAGCATCACCGTCGTCGGCTCGATCGCGTTCGACGCGGTCCAGACCCCGGCTGGCGAGCGCGAGCGGATGCTCGGCGGAGCCGCCACGCACTTCGCGCTGGCGGCCTCGATGTTCGACCGGGTTCACGTGGTCGGCCCGGTCGGCGACGACTTCGGCGAGCGCGAGCTGGCGGTGCTGTCGATGCGCGGCACCAACGTCGACGACGTCGAACGGGTGGCCGGGGGGAAGACGTTCTTCTGGCGCGGGCGCTACCACGACGACCTCAACACCCGGGATACGCTCGACACGCAGCTGAACGTGTTCGAGCACTTCGATCCCAAGCTGTCGGCGGGCTCGCTTGCCTCCGAGGTGCTGTTCCTGGCCAATATCCAGCCGGGGCTCCAGCTGCGGGTGCGCGAGCAGTGCGAGGCGGCTCGGTTTACGGCGCTGGACTCGATGAACCTTTGGATCGAGATCGCCCGGGAGCAGTTGGACGCGGTGATCCGCGCGGTCGACTGCCTGATCCTCAACGACGAGGAGCTGCGCCAGCTCACGGGGCGTGCGAGCCTGGTCGGTGCTGCGCGTGCGGTGCTCGACGCCGGGCCGTCGATCGTGGTCGCCAAGCAGGGCGGCTACGGCGCGACGCTGATCACGCGCGACGAGTACTTCTCGCTGCCCGCCTACCCGCTGGAGGAGGTTGTCGATCCGACCGGCGCCGGTGACACGTTCGCGGGCGGCTTCGTCGGCTTCGTCGCCTCGCAGATCTCTGGTGGCGGCGCGCCGTCAGCGGAGGTGCTGCGCAACGCGATGGCCTACGGGACCGCGCTGGCGTCGTTCAACGTGCAGCGGTTCGGCACCGAGGCGCTGGAGGAGGTTTCCGCCGACGAGGTCCGCGCCCGGGTCGCCGAGCTGCGCGGGTTCGGGACCTTTGAGCCGATCGCGGTCGATCTGATCGCCTGACGGCGCGGGCGGCTGTGGTCCGCCCCTTCGGCTTCAGGGACCGCGGTCCGGCGGGCGCGCCAGCAGCGACCCGATCAACCCGGTGCCGAACAGCACCACCACGCACAGCGCCACGACGTCGAGCCAGTTGACCCCGTTGTGGACGATGTCCAGCGCCGTCAGCACGGCGATCAGCGCGGTGAACGTCACCGCGGTCAGCAGGATCACGACCCGCATCGGTGCGGCGCGCTCGTCGGACCGGCGCTCAGACCAGGCCGACGGGATCGGCGACCGCGGTGATCCGCCACGGCGAGTGCTCGTTGCCGGTCAGGCTCATCGTCCAGTGCTCGGTGAAGCTCGTCTTGCGGGTGCGGCTGCCCGCCACGACCGCCGCGGTGTCGCGGTTCTCGACGTAGCGGCGGCCTGAGAGGTCGACCTCGACGGTCATCGTCGGGGGCTTGGCGCCGGCGTCGAGCGACAGGATCCGAATTCGGTTGACGACCGGACCGCGGACCACGAGCCTGATCATGCCGCTTGTGTCGCCGGCATACAGCAGCTCACGCTTGGCGGCCGGGGTGGCGACCTCGTCCAGCCGCGCGTCGGCGCCGTCGATCGCCTGCGCCCAGGCATCGACCGCACGGCGCGCGGCGACCTCCAGCACGTCAGGCGAGAAGCGGCCGTCGGCCAGGCTCAGGTCCATCGCGGCGCGGTGCGCATCGCCGTCGTAGCTAAGCGACGCCACCTCGGCGACGCTCGTCCCCTCGGGCACCGAATCCGCCACCGCGCCCTCCACCAGCGCCTCGTCGCGCATGGCCCGCTCGTCCGACCAGGCGGTCGCGACGATCTCGTCGTTGAGCGCGTGGGCGCCCTCACCGTGCTGCTCGATCGAGGCGAGCACCCAGTGGCCCGGACCCCGGCGCTGCAGGGTCCAGAACTCATGCACGCGGGCGATCTCGGCCAGCTTGCCGGTCCGCTTCAGCCGCTGTCCGTAGGCGTCGATCACATAGTCCTTGACGCGCACGTCGAGTTCGACCACGACGCGGTCGTCGGTCTGCTCGCGCCGTGTCAGCCCGACGTAGCGAACATTGGGCTCGCCCAGCGGCTCCACGTGGTTGTGCCAGCCGCGGCGCGCGAAGTCGTCCAGGCGCCGCTCCCACTCGGCCAGGAGATCGGGCGCGACCAGGCCGCGCAGCGCGATCCGGTCGTCGACATCCCAGGCGCGCTGGATGTCCATGAACAACGTCGCGGCGGTTGCGCGGACACGGTCGGGCGCGAACTCGGGGTCCTCGTCGGCCGCCTCGGCGGCGGCCAGCTCCACCCGCCGCTCGCGCTTGGTGGGCCTGTGAGGCCCGCCGCCGCGCTGCGCGGCCTGGGTGGCCCAGCGCTCCTGCACGCGGGGAAGGATGCGGGTCACGAACAGGAAGATCAGCGCCAGGGCGATCAGCACCAGCAAGCCGAGCCCGTGTCCGATCAGCGCGATGTGGATCAGCAGATCGAGCAGCAGATACAGCGCGAAGCCCTTGCCGGAGCCGGTGCCCGAGCCACCGCCACCGCCGCTGAAGCCGCCCGAGCCGCCGCCGGCGGACGCCAGCGCGGTCGGTGCGGCGACCAGCAGGCCGATCGCCAGCAGCGCCACGGTGACCAGCACCAGCTTGCGACGACCGGGGGTCATGCGCTCTTCCGCAGTGGGCCGACGCCCGGCTCGGACTGCGCGACGTGCTGGTCGGCGTGATAGCTCGAGCGCACCAGCGGCCCCGCGGCGACGTGCTCGAAGCCCAGCTCGTAGGCGGCGCGCTCGAGCCGCGCGAACTCGTCGGGGTGCCAGTAGCGCACGATCGGCAGGTGGCGCTCGGTGGGCCGCAGGTACTGGCCGACGGTCAGCACCTGCACGTGGTTCTCGCGCAGCTGGCCGAGCGCGTCGAGCATCTCTTGCATCGTCTCGCCTAGCCCGACCATCAGTCCTGATTTGGTGACCACCTCGTCGCCTCCGTACTCCTTGGCGTTGCGCAGGACCCGCTTTGAGCGTTCCCAGGTCGATCCCCGGCGCGCGACCGGGTATAGCCTCGGCACGACCTCCACGTTGTGGTTGAACACATCGGGACGCTCGGCGATCACCTTCGCGAGCGGCATCTCGACGCCGCGGAAGTCGGGCGTCAGCACCTCGACCTTCGTGTTCGGCGCCTGACGGCGGATCTGGCGGATCACGCCGACGAAGGCGGAGGCGCCGTAGTCGGGCAGGTCGTCGCGGTCGACGGAGGTGATCACGGCGTGGCGCAGGCCCCTGCGGGCTATCGAGCGGGCCACTCGAGCCGGCTCGAGCGGGTCGTTCCAGGTCGGCTTGCCGGTCTTGACGTTGCAAAACCCGCACCGTCGAGTACAGGTGTCGCCGAGGATCATGAACGTCGCCGTGCCGCGCTGCCAGCACTCGCCGATGTTGGGGCAGGCGGCCTCGCGGCACACCGTGTGCAGGTTCTCTTCGGCGATCAGCGCCTGCAGCTCTCGGTACCGTGGACCCCCGGGCGCGGGCACCTTGAACCACGGCGGCTTGCGCGCCCGGTGGGGCAGCGTGTCCGGCCCCAGGACCGTGAGCACGTCACCGATTCCGCCGGGATGCGATCTGGCGCGAGTTGGCACAGGCCTAAGCCTACCGATCGTGTGTGCCAACTCCGTGCCAATCCGCGCGAGGACGTGCTCGGCCGGCCATCATCGCCCCATGCCCCACCCGCGCCCCGCCCCCATACCCGACCGCGATGAGAAACCGGAAGCATGGGCCGGTTAGATGCCCCGCTCGCGGAAGCCGCTGCTCGCCAGCACGGGGTGGTTGCGCTGGCGCAGATCGTGGAGCTGGGGCTGACGGCGTCGGCGGTGCACAAGCGGGCCGCGGAAGGACGCCTGCACCGGGTCCACCGGGGCGTCTACAGCCTCGCGCCCCCGAAGCTGCTCAGCTGGCGCGGGCGGTACATGGCGGCCGTGCTCGCGGCCGGACCTGGGGCGGTCGTCTCGCACGGCGAGGCGGCTGCGCTCCACGGTCTATGCGCAACCTCCGGCCGGTTCGGCGTCGCCGTGACGGTGCCTGGCTGCACAGCGCGCAGGCGTCGCGGCATTGAAATCCACCGTTCCATGACGCTCACCGCCGCCGACGTGACCACCGTCGACGGGATCCCATGCACCACGGTCGCCCGAACGCTGCTCCACCTCGCTGCGGTGGTGGCGCAGCGGCAGCTCGAGCGCGCCTTGGACCAGGCCGAGGTGATGCGGGCGCTGGACCTGCGGGCGCTCGACAACCAGCTCGCCCGCAATCCACGTGCAGTGGGAGCAGCGCCCCTGCGCGCGGCGCTGGCGCTGCACCGGCCCGACGATGCGCCGGCCGAGAGCGAGCTTGAGGCCGCGTTCCTCGACCTCTGCCGCGCGGCCGGGTTGCCGGTTCCCGAGCGGCAGGCCTGGCTGTTGCTCGACGACGGCGAGGATCCGATTCGGGTGGACTTCGCCTGGCGGGCCCAGCTGCTGGTGCTGGAGACCGATGGACGCCGCTTTCACCAGACGGCGCGATCGTTCGAGTCAGACCGCCGGCGAGACCAGCGGCTCGCGCTTGCGGGCTGGCAGGTGGTCCGGGTGACCTGGCGCCAACTGCACGAGCGTCCGCAGGAGGTCGTGGCGCTCGTCGCTGGGCTGCTGCGAGCGGGCCGAGCGGCCGCCTGAGCGCCGGAGCCTGCCGCGCGAGTGAGCGCCGGAGCGTGCCGCGCGGGTGAGCGCCGGAGCCTGCCGGACCGCATGCCGGGAGCCCGCCGGACCGCATGCCGGGAGCAAGCAGGGCGGCTACGCGACCGCGGCGACCGCGCCGACGGCCTCGCGCAGCCGCGCAGGGGACACCAGGCGCTGGCGGCGCCCGAGCGCCCGAGCGACCTCAAAGCACGCCCGCTTTCGAAAGCAGTGCATCCGGCCCGGCGCCCCCAGCTCCCGGGCGAGCGAGGTCATCGTCACACCCGGCAGTCCGCACGCGACCACCCACGAGAACGGCTCCAGGTCATTGTCGACGTTGACCGCCCAACCGTGGGTCGTGACCCCGCGGGCGACGTGGACGCCGATCGAGGCGATCTTGCGCTCGGCCACCCAGACGCCGGTGTAGTCGGGGCCGTCCTGCGGCCGCGCGCGGGCTTCGGCGATGCCCTCGGCGTGCAATGCCGCGACCAGCCCGCGCTCCAGCGTGCGAACGTATGCGACCACATCGTCGACGCGCACGATCGGGTAGCCCACCAGCTGGCCAGGGCCGTGATAGGTGACCTTGCCGCCGCGGTCCACGGCGACGATCTCGATCCCCCGGTCCGCGTACCAGGCCTCGCCCAGCGGCAGCTCGCCCTCGGCCGCTCTCCGTCCCCGGGTGTAGACGGGTGGGTGCTCGAGCACCAGCATCGTGTCCGGGATCAGATCGGCCTGGCGGGCGCCGCGAACCTGCAGTTGCAGCGCCAGCGCCTCCGGGTAGCCGACCGTTCCCAGCCGGCAGACCCAGAGCTCCTCCACCTACCTCACCGCCTCCAGGTTGCGCCGAACCGTGGCAAGGAACTGGGCGCTGAGCGCGCCGTCGAGCGCGCGGTGGTCCCAGCTCAGGCCGAGGATCGTCATCGGCCTGATCGCGATCGAGTCGTTGCCGGCGTCATCGGTCAGCACCACCGGTCGCTTGACGACGGCCTCCAGGTCGAGGATCGCGACCTGCGGCTGGTTGATGATCGGCGTCGCCATGATCGACCCGTACTGGCCCGGATTCGTGATCGTGAACGTGCCGCCATGCACCTCGTCGGGCGTGAGCTCGCG
>JBOGYE010000078.1:0-17435 GCA_050696635.1 Solirubrobacteraceae bacterium
GGGCGATCAGGTCGACCTGGCGGGCGAGATCCCCGCCCTCGCCGGCCAGCCCGAGCGCGGGCAGCGCCCGCTTGCCCACGATCACCGGGTGCACGAACTCGACCGCCACGTGGCGCGCGTCCGAGCGCGCCGCCGGGGTGGCGCCGAGCGCGATCAGCCGCCCGCCACGTGCGAAGCGCTCCGCCATCCGGTGACACAGGCGCGCCAGCGACTCCGCGTGCTGGGCAAAGAAGCGCTCGTTCGCCTCGCTGCGCGACGCCAGGCGCTCGCCGATCAGCCGCGCAGCGTCCGCGTCCCGTGACCGGGGCGTCGGCGCAGGAGCCTGTCCCGCGGTCACAGCGCCGCTCAAGCCGCCACCGCCCGCCGCGCCGCCACCTCCTCGAGCCAACCGCGCCACTCCTCGATCCCCTCGCCGGTCCGGGCGCTGCAGACGATCCGCCGCGCCTGCGGGTTGACCTGGTCGATCCGGTACAGCAGCAGGTCCAGATCGACCTCCAGGTGCGCCAGCAGGTCGATCTTGTTGACGACCACCAGCTCGCAGGCGCGGAACATCAGCGGGTACTTGATCGGCTTGTCCTCGCCCTCGGTGATCGAGCAGACCATCACCCGCGCGTCCTCGCCGATCCGGAACTCGGCCGGGCAGACGAGGTTGCCGACGTTCTCGACGATCAGCAGGTCCAGCTCGGCCAGCGGCAGCGACGGGATCGCCGAGCGGACCATGTTGGCGTCGAGGTGACACTCGCCGCCGAAGCCGTTGTCGGTGTTCAGCTGGGTGACCGGGATGTGCAGGCCGGCGAGCCGGTCGGCGTCATATGAGCCGTGCACGTCGCCCTCCAGTACCCCGGCGCGGACGCCCGGCAGGTCCACCAGCCCGCGCTCGAGCAGCGTCGTCTTGCCCGCTCCGGGAGCGCTCATGAAGTTCACGACCGCCACCTCGGCGCGGTCGAAGTCAGCGCGATTGGCCGCCGCGATCGTGTTGTTGGCGTCCAGCGCCTCCTCGACGATCGTCACCTTGGTGCGATGCATGCCGCCTCCTCAACCTCGATCGATTCAACCTCGAACTCGTTGCCGCTCACGACCGACACCTCGCCATCGCAGGCGGGACAGCGAAACGCCGGCCAGTCGATCGGCCACTCGGTCGCGCACGGTTCGCAGCGCAGACGCGCCGGCACCAGCTCCTGCTCGAGCCGCGCCCCCTCGCACAGGGTCCCGCGCGCCACGAACTCGAAGTAGAACTCCAACGTGTCCGGGATCACCTGACGCAACGCCCCGACCCGCAGGCTGACCAGCGCGACCGGTCGGCCGCGAGCGTGCTTGACCGCCGTCTGAACGATCGCGCTGCTCAGCGACAGCTCGTGCACTCAGCCAGCTCCCACGCCGGCGCGCAACTCGGCAACCGTCTCGACCACCAGATCCACGGCTCGATCGACGGCCGCGGAGACCGGCTCAGACAGTCCCCAGCCGACCTCCTCGATCGCCTCGGGCTCGCAGGCGATCACGACCACCCGGCCGGGCCACGCTCCCGCCGACTTGACGAACCGCAGCACCGTCTGCGGGTCCATTCCGTGCGGGTTGATCAGCTCGCCATCCTCGATCGAGCCCGCGACCGACTCCTCATCCGGCTCCATCACATACAGCGTGCCCGCCTCGCCGCCCTGGCGGCTGACGTCGACGATCACCAGCGCGTCGTATCCCCGCATCACCTCGTATGCGAGGTCCAGGCCACCGGTGCCGGCGTCCATCACGGCCACGCCGTCCGGCAGCTCGCGGGCGTGCAGGCGCCGCGCGACCTCGCCGCCGAAGCCATCGTCGCGCAGCCAGGCATTGCCGATGCCGGCGATCAGCACGCTGTGCAACACCTCGTCGGCAGTGCTCATATGACCTCGACCTCCTCGGCGAAGAAGAACAGGTAGCGACCGGTCTCGCGCAGCAGCTGCTGGCCGGGGTCCGAGTCGATCGTCAGCCCCAGGTGCACGCGCCCGTCGTAGTCGGTGAAGATCCGTTCGATGCTGGCGCGGCGCCCGTCGAGCATCCGCGCATGCAGGTCGGCATCGGCGGGGGGTCGGATCACGACCTTGCCGCCGCGCACGAAGCGAACCCCGTCGACGCACGCCTCGGGCTCTCCCGCCTGGGGATCCGGCAGGTCCGGCGGGGGTGCCGGGGGCGACATCGTCACGCGGTCGCTGACGCGGTCTGAGATCGTGACGCGGCCGTGCAGCGCCACGATCTCCTCCGGGGTGGCGGCCGCGGCGCGCGCGATCATCTCCCGCACCGCCGGGTCCTGGCGCTCGATCTCGGCCAGCTCGCCGTCGCTGAGCGTCTTGACGTGCAGCAGCAGCGCCTCCTCGATCTCGGTGGAGTCAAACAGCCCGCCGCGGCTCTCGGGGGCGATCTGGGGATGGTCCGGGAGAACGATCCCCGTCCCCAGCACCGCGCGGTCGGCCTCGCCGACCAGCACCGGGTAGGTGTTGACGCTCGCACAGTCGGACTCCAACGGCGAGATGAACGCCCCGTCTGTGATCGAGACCAGGATCTGCGTCGAGATCAGCGCCCGCGCCAGCGCTCCGGCGCGGTCCAGGCCGGCCGGTGCCACGCGCGTGTTGTGCAGGCAGCAGCGGACGAGCGCGAGTCCGTCGTCGCGTAGCTGCGAGCGCAGCGTGAACCGCCCGCCATCGAGCATCACGGTCGCCCGCTCGCCGACCGCCACCGCCGCGATCGTCGCAGCTCGCTCGAGCGCCTCGTGGCGGTCGCCACTGGGCTCCAGCCAGCGCAACTGCGCGCTCAGCAGCGCACCCGGGCCCGCTCGCGCCAGGCACTCCAGCCGCGCGTGGTCAAACGCGCCCGGGCACTGCGCCGCATACACGGGCGGATAGACGATTCCGAACGGGGTCGGGGTCGCGTTCTTGGCCGAGCCGGGGGTGTAGGGATACAGCGCGTATCCCTCCCACAGCAGCGACTGCACGAGCTCCTCGACGGCCGCGTCAGCCATCGCCGCCCTCCTCCAGCAGGCGTGCCAGGGTCGCATCCGCGGTCGCCAGCCCGCGCTCGCGCTTGGCCCGTGAAAGCGCCTCGAAGGTCTCGGTCCTGACCGCGATCCAGGTCGTGTTCGGGTAGTGATGCTCGATCGTCTCGCGCCAGACCGAGACCGGCATCCGGTAATCGATCGACTGCGTCCAGGGCACCAGCACCATCTGCAACCCGCCGCGCTCGTCGCGGTAGTAGACGGTTCCGTTGAAGTGCAGCGCCAGCGGCGCGATCCCGTCGGGCAGCGACTGCAGGTAGCGCGCGGCGGCCAGTTCCATGTCGAAGTGGCAGGCGATGCAGACCGGCACCACGATCGAGCCGGTGAACGCCGGAACCAGCACGTCGAGCCGGCTCCAGACCACGCTGCGGGTCGTGACCGCCCATCGCTCGGGCGCGCCGAACAGCTCGACCAGGCGCTCGCGGGTGTCGTCGTCGTAGCGGCGCCGGGCCGGCTCGATCATCAGCTGGATCCCGAGCGCGATCATGAACACGGTCCGGCCCGTGTCCTCTGAGATCTCCAGCTCGAACGACAGCATCGGCACCGCCGCGTGGCGCACCGGGCGCGCGCCGAGCACGCAGAAGCCCAGCTCGGGCTGGGTCTGAACGGCGGGGGGCGGAGCGACGCTCGTCATGCCGCCCGCAGCCGGTCAAAGAACGACTGCACCGCCTCCCCCACGGCCGAGCCGCCGGAGATCCCCTCCCAGGCGAGCTTGATCGCGCCGGTCAGCTCGTAGCAGCGGTCGATCGGCGCGATCACATGCACGGCCGGATCGGCGATTCGGTCCACGATCAACCCCTCGATGTCGGGCTCCAGGCCGCCGAGCACGGGGTGCAGCGCGCAGATCCTCGCCCAGGACTCGAAATGCAGCTCGGACTCGGTCGCCCCGGCGGGGCTCGGGTACATCGCCACGACACATTCGGTCACGGTCGAGTGCATGAAGAACGCCAGCCCGATCGGGATCTGCAGGCTCGCCCACAGCTCGTCGGGGATGGCGAAGTCGGTCAGCCACGTGATCCGGCTGCCGACCGGGCGGTAGTCGCCCTCGCCACAGCGCATCGCCCAGCAGCCCTCGCAGGCGCACACGATCCGCCGCTCGGTCAGGTGCAGGAGGTGGCGGTGGCCGGGTGCGATCGACAGCCCGCACAGGTCGCAGACCTCGGCCGCGGCGCTCCGCGTGGCGTCGGCCACGCCACCGCCGTCGTCGCCGCTCCGCGCGGCGTCGGCCACGCCGCCGTCGTCGACACGCTGCGCGCTCACCGTCCCGCCAGCGCCTCGGACGGCAAGCCCCCTCAGCCCTGACACCATCTGCGCCCGTCGCCGCGCTGCCACCGCGCCGCTCAGCCCGGGACGCTCGGGCCGCTCGCTCCGGGCCGTCATCGGCTCAGCGCCACCCTGACCGAGCCGTTGTCGCGCAGCAGCGGCACCGGCGCGAGCGCCAGCCCATCGGAGTCCAGCGACCGTCCCGCGCGCGGCAGATGAAACGAGCGCCGGCAGTCGGGGCAGACCAGCGTGCCCGTCGACAGCTCGCCACCCCCCAGCGCCGAGCCGCAGCCGGCGCAGCGGTCCTCGTAGGCGAGCAGCGTCCCGTCGACGTTGGCGACCAGCAGCGGCCGCTGCGCCACCACCAGCGTCGCCAGCGCGCCCTCGCCCAACCGCGCGATCGCGCCGTCCAGCTCATACCAGGCAGCGTCGACCGCGGGCGTGACCGGCTCCACGCCCGGTGGCCGTGCCCCCTGCACGACCAGTTCGGCGAGGTCCGGCGCATGCTCCTCGAGCGCCTGCTTGATCGCCAGCTCGAGCGTCACCGACGAGGCCGAGCAATCGCTGCAGCTGCCGCGCAGCTCGATCGTCGCGACCCCGTCGCCGTCCAGCGACAGGAGGCGCACGCTGCCGCCGTGGGACTCCATGTAGGGCGAGACGGAGTCCAGCGCCGTCTGCACGCGCGTCTGCAGGCCGACGGGGTGCAGGTCGTGGATCAGCAGCAGCATGCAGACCAGCGGGTCTGTGGCCAGCGAGCATGCGAGCTCGTCCCCGCCCTGGGCTCGCACGCCGCCGATGACCCGCTCGAGACCCTGGCCGTAGAGGCGCACGACCGCGGCGACCAGCTCGTCGGCCAGCTGCGCCGTCGGGGAGTCCGGCACCTGCGCCAGCGCCTCCTGCAGCTCCTGGACGCGTGCGACCAGCTGCTCGGGCGAGTCGGCTGTGGCGACGGTCGTGGTCATCGTCCCTACGCGAGCGCGGTCGGGGTATGGACCACCTTTCTCACCGGCCCGGAGCCGGTGTACATGTGCACCCCGCACGGCAGGCACGGGTCAAACGAGCGCACCGCGCGCATGATGTCCACGCCCTTGAACTTGTCCGGGCCGTTCTCCTCGAAGATCGGCGTGTTCTGGACCGCGTCCTCATATGGTCCCGGCGTCCCGTAGACGTCCCGGGGACTCGCGTTCCACGGTGTCGGCGGATAGGGCTGGTAGTTGGCGATCTTGCCCTCGCGGATCACCATGTGGTGTGAGAGCACCCCGCGAGCGGCCTCGTGGAAGCCGCAGCTGACCGCCTCCTCGGGGACCTTGAAGTGCGACCAGCTCTTGGTCCGTCCGGCCTGGACCTCCTTGATCGCCCGCTCGAGGCAGTGCAGCGCGATCAGCGCGCTGTAGGCCTGGTGGTAGGTGCGCGCGCGGTCGCGCTCGATCGCGTTTGACTTCTCGGGCACCTTCCACTCGAGCTCCATCTCGGGCATGTTGGGCGAGCGCGGCAGCACCATCTGGATCGACTCGCCGGTCGCCTTGGCGTAGCCGAAGTCGACCAGCCCTGCCTTGGCCGTGCACCACTGGCGGGCGAACGGCCCACCACCGGTGTCGCAGCAGACGTGGGTGTCGGTCCGCTTGTCGTAGATCCGCGGCGACACCACCCACGTGTACTTGTCGGTGAAGTCGCGCTTCTGCGGCCGCGGCAGCGTCACCTTGTTCCACGGGTGGTGCTTGTCCACCGGGTTGCCGAGCGGGTCGTGGGTCACGAACGTCTGCTCGTTGTCCCACGAGTCGAAGTACGACGATCCGAGCAGGATCCGGATCATCAGGTTGATCTCGACGAGGTCGGTGGAGATCAGCTCCCCGTCGATCGCGACGCCCGGCGTGATGTAGCGCTTGCGCCCCCAGTTGGTCATGTTGCGATAGTCGTAGTCGACGTAGTCAGGATCGTCGAACGAGCCCCAGTTGACCAGGTTGGTCTTGCGGTAGCCGACCATGTCGTAGCCCGGCAGCGCAGTCAGGAAGAAGTCGTACAGATCGTCGTGCATCGGCACGCTGCGCTTGACGTAGTCGAAGTAGCGCATCAGCCGCACGTAGTAGTCGGTGCAGGTCTGGTGGGTGATGTCGGCGCTGCAGCCGCCCGGCATGATCGTCGACGGGTGCGTATGGCGCCCGCCGAACAGGCAGTACATCTCGCGCGTGTAACGAGCGACATGCAGCGTCTCCAGATAGAACTCGCCGGTGAACGGGTTCAGCGCCCGCATGATGTCGGCGATCGTCTTGAAGCCATGGATGTCCTGGCTCGGGGCCGCGGTGCTCTCGGCCTTGGCCAGCAGGCTGGGGTTGGTCTCCTTGACCATCTGCTCGCAGAAGTCGACGTTCGCCATGCAGTCGTTGAAGATCGCGTGGTCGAACATGTAGTCGGCGGTCTCGGCCAGGTTGAACGCCAGATCGCCCAGCTTGGGCGGCTTGACGCCGTAGGCCATGTTCTGGTTCAGGCACGAGCAGGTGCAGTGGTTGTCACCGCAGATGCCGCAGATCCGGCTGGTGATGAAGTGGGCGTCGCGCGGGTCAATCCCCTTCATGAAGATGTCGAAGCCGCGGAAGATCATCGAGGTGCTGTAGCACTTGAGCACCTGCTGGTTTGAGAAGTCGATCTCAGTGTGGATCCCGAGGCTGCCGACGATCCTGGTGATCGGGTCCCACGACATCTCCTTGACGAGGACCTTCTGCTTGGATTCTGTGTCCGTTGCCATGATTGGTCACCACCTCTTCGCGTAGCCGGATTCAAGCGTCCTGCCCTTGCGGCGCCACTCGGGCTCCTTGTCCTTGTCCTGTGCGATGTGTCGCTTGCGGAAGTAGCGCACGACCGGGCCGTAGCTGAACTGCATCGTCCTGGCGGCCACCCCGCCCCACTTGTCCTCGTCCATGAACGGGATGAACTTGTCCGGGAAGCCCGGCATCGTGCAGGCCATGCAGATGCCGCCGACGTTCGGGCAGCCTCCGACGCCGTTGACCCAGCCGCGCACGGGGACGTTGCACTTGACGACCGGGCCCTTGCAGCCCAGCTTGACCAGGCAGCGGTGGTCGGAGCCGTACTCGGTCGCGAACTCGCCCTGCTCGGCAAAGCCGGCCCGGTTGCAGCTCTCGCGCACCGTGCGCCCGAACAGCCACTTGGGCCGCAGCGCCTCGTCGAGCTCGGGCGCCGGCGCCAGCCCGGCGAGATGCAGCGCCAGGTACAGCAGCACCTCGGTCATGTTGTCTGGCTGGGCCGGGCAGCCGGGGATGCAGACGACCGGCAGACCGGCCTTGGACCTCCAGCTCCAGCCCAGGTAGTCGGGCACCCCCATCGCCCCCGTGGGGTTGTTGCGCATCGCCGGAATCCCGCCGTAGGTGGCGCACGTGCCGATCGCAACCACCGCCGCCGCCTTGGGCGCCAGCCGGTCCATCCACTCGTTCATCGTGATCGGCTGGCCGTTTTGCGGGTTGACGGCGAAGCCGGTCCAGTGGCCCTCGCCGTTGATCTCCTCGTTGCCGAGCGAGCCCTCGATACAGAGCACGAACGGGTCCAGGTCGCCGTTCTCTGCGTCGAACCAGGCCTGGGCGAACTCCTGGCCGACCGCGTAGTCGATCACCTGGTTGTGGATCACGACCTTGGGCATGCCCGGGATCGCCTGCAGGATGATGTCCTCGAGGCTCGGATTGGTCGCCGACGTCATCGCCACCGAGTCGCCCTCGCAGCTGAGGCCGGTGGTCATCCATAGGACGTGCGCGGTCACCGCCTCGGTCTTGCGCTGCGCCGCGTATGGGCTTTCCATGGTCGCCATCTGGCCTCCTCGTTCTCTCTCTTGCTCGCTTCGCTAACAGATCCTCGGCAGCGGGTCGCCGACAAGCTGGTCCATCACCCGCCGGCCGCCGAACGCCGTCTGCACCAACACCATCCCGGGCGGCTGCGCGCGAACCTCGCCGATCTCGGCCGCGTCCTCGCAGCCGGGAACGCCGCGCAGGGCCGCAAGCGCCCGCTGCGCCCCATCGGGCGCCACGAACGCCACCAGCTTGCCCTCGTTGGCGATGTACATCGGATCGATCCCCAGCAGCTCCGCGGCGCCGGCGACGGCCGGGACCACCGGCACATCGCGCTCGCGGACCGCGATCGAGACCGACGAGGCGCGCGCCAACTCGTTCAGCACCGAGGCGACGCCCCCGCGAGTCGCATCCCGCATGCAGCGGAGCTGCGGCCCGGCCGCGTCCAGCAGCGCATCGACCGCGGGCCACAACGGCCGCGTGTCGGACTCGATCTGCGCCTCCAGATCGAAGTCGTCACGCGCCAGCATGATCGCGGTGCCGTGCTGCCCGATCGAGCCGGACAGCAGGATCCGATCGCCGGGCGCTAGCGCCGCGGGCGACAGCGACCCGCGGGGGTCGAGCTCGCCGATCCCGGACGTGCAGATGTACATCCCGTCGGCATGCCCGCGCTCGACGACCTTGGTGTCTCCGGCGACGATCTGCACCTGCGCGGCGCGGGCGGCCGCCGCGATCGCGTCCACCTCGGCGCGCAGGGTGTCAGCTGCCAGCCCCTCTTCGAGGATCAGCGACAGAGACATCGCCAGCGGCCGCGCGCCGGACACCGCCAGGTCGTTGGCGGTGCCGTTGACGGCCAGCTCGCCGATCGAGCCGCCCGGAAAGCGCAACGGCCGCACGACATAGGAGTCGGTCGTCAGCGCCAGGCGCGCGCCGCCGGCGGTGGTCACCGAGCCGGCGTCGCCCAGCGCCGCCAGGGCCTCGTTTCGGAGCGCCGGCACCAGCAGTCCCTCGATCAGCGTCTGCGTCGCCTTTCCGCCGGCGCCGTGAGCCATCGTGATCTGCTCGTCACGGAACTTCGCGCGCTTGCCGCGGGCGGTCTCGATGATCCCGAGGATCCTCTGCTCGCGGTCGGAGACGGCCGCCATCGTCATACGGCCGCCCGCTCGCGAGCGAAGCGCCCGAAGTTGTAGTAGGCGGCGCAGGCGCCCTCCGAGGAGACCATGCAGGTGCCGATCGGCCGCTCGGGCGTGCAGGCGGTGCCGAACACCTTGCACTCCCACGGCTTGATCACACCCTTGAGCACCTCTCCGCACTGGCACGCCTTCGGATCGGCGACCCGCACCCCAGGCACGCTGAAGCGAAGCTCCGAGTCGTAATCGGCGTACGCGGCGGACAGCTTCAGGCCGCTGTGGGAGATGAAGCCGAGCCCGCGCCACTCGAAGTGCGGCCGTAGCTCGAACACCTCGGCCATCACCTCGAGCGCCCGCAGGTTGCCCTCGTGGGGGACGACTCGGCGGTACTGGTTCTCGACCTCGCAGCGGCCCTCGTCCAGCTGACGCAGGATCATCAGCACCGACTGCAGGACGTCAAGCGGCTCGAAGCCCGAGATCACAATCGGCCTGCCGTAGTCGGCGGGGATGAACTGGAACGGCCGCGCGCCGACCACGGTGCACACGTGGCCGGGCCCGATGAAGCCGTCGAGGCGCAGGTCGGGCGATTCCAGCAGCGCCCGCAGCGGCGGCACGATCGTCACGTGGCTGCACATGCAGCTGAAGTTGGCCACGCCCTCGGCGCGGGCGCGCTTGAGCGTCAGCGCCGTCGAGGGCGCGGTCGTCTCAAAGCCGATCGCAAAGAACACCACCTCGCGATCCGGATTGCGCTTGGCGATCCGCAGTGCGTCGAGCGGCGAGTAGACCATCCGCACGTCGGCACCGGCCGCCTTGGCATCCAGCAGCGTGCCCAGCGAGCCAGGGACCCGCAGCATGTCGCCGAAGCAGGTGAAGATCACGCCCGGCTCGTGGGCGACGGCGATCCCGTCGTCCACCCGCCCCATCGGGATCACGCAGACCGGACAACCGGGGCCGTGTACGAGCTCTACGTTGGCCGGCAGCAGGTCGTCGATCCCGTACTTGTAGATCGAGTGCGTGTGCCCGCCGCAGACCTCCATCAGCTTGTAGTGACGGCCCGGCGCCACCAGCGCCAGGATCTCGCCAGCCACGGCGCGGCCCAACTCAGCGTCCCGGAACTCGTCGACGAACCTCAACACGCGACCGCCTGCTCGAGCCGGGCAATGGCCGTGCCGGCATGGACCAACAGGCGATCGGCGCGCGCGACCGGGGCCACCAGGGCTGTCTCAACGGTGCTGCGCGAGCCGTCTGCGCCCTCGCACAGCGCGAGTTCGCGCACCTCGTCGACGGCGATGACCGTCATCGGCACGCCGTCGTCGGCGCAGGTGATGCAGTGATCGGAGCCGCAGCTCACTCGATCACGCTCGCCCTGAGCTCCTGCAGCTCGAGCTCGTAGTCGCGTCCCATCCCCACCAGCAGGTCATGGGTCGCGCGGGCCTCTGACTCGTCGACCTTGGAGATCGCGAAGCCGACGTGGATCAGCACCCAGTCGCCGGGACCGACCCCGCCGACGTCGTCATCATCGAGCAGGCCGACGTTGACGCGACGGCGCACCCCGGCGACCTCGACCATCGCGAGACGGTTGGTCTCGTCCACCAACTCCACCACCTGGCCGGGGATCGCCAAGCACACCCGATCGGTTCTACCACCGGGCAAGCCGCTTCCGATCCCTACCTGTAACGCGGCTTACCGCGGGACCCTGTAACCAGGATTACAGAGGTGGTCTGGGCGACGTGTAAACCGTGTTTGGACGCCCCGGGCGCCGGGTTAGACTCGGCAGGAACCCGTGCAGCACGATCCGTCCGACTGGCTTGCGCGCAGGAGGGTGGGGGCGGCTCGCCACCCCGAGGCGAACGCGCTTCACATCTACCTGCTGGACGCGGACGATGAACTCGCCCAACAGTTCGACGTGCGCCTGCGCCTGGCGGTCAGGCAGGGAACGACGATCCGGGTTCTCGACGCTCCGGCGGGCGGATGCGAGCTGGGACCGGCGCTCGACCGCGTCCGTGACGGCTTCGGGCTGCTGCTGATCGACGGGCTGGTGGTGCGCGAGACCGCGCTCGGCGGGCGCGCCGCGGCCGAGCTGCTCGGCGCGGGCGACCTGCTCCAGGGGCCTGGCGGCCGCGACGAGGCGATGCTCGAGCGCGAGGAGCGCTGGCGGGCGCTGTGGCCGGCGCGCTTCGGCCTGCTCGACGCGGAGTTCGCCGAACGTGTGCGTCCCTGGCCACAGATCACGCGCGCGATCCTGCGCCGTGCCGGGCGCCGCGCCGCCGAGCTCAACGAGGTGCGCGCGATCAGCTCGCATCCCCGTCTGGAGGTGCGACTGGACCTCCTGTTCTGGCATCTGGCGGCGCGCTGGGGTCGCGTCGAACCCGGCGGAATCCGGCTGACCCTTCCGCTCACACACCGTCTGCTTGGCGAACTGGTCGCGGCCGAGCGGCCGTCGATCTGCAACGCGCTGTCGCGCCTGTCCGCGGCCGGGCTGGTGACCGGTCCGACCGGGGACTGGCACCTGGTCGGAGCCTGCGGCGAGCACCTGCGGGCGCTGCTGGAGGATCCGGTGCCGCTGTCGGCGCGTTCCGGCGCAGCTAAGTGGCACTGACGGCGCCCACCGGGGCGAGCCTGTCCGGCCGACCGTCGCGCGGGCCGGAGCGGGCGTCGACCGGAGCGTGACCCTGTGCCCGCGAGCGTCGTGTTCCGCTGCGAGATCTGCGGCGCGCGACCGGATCTCGCGACCCAGGCGGCGCTCGAACGCCAGCTGCTGGACCTGCGCCACGGCGAGTACGTCGACGCCGGGTCCGGCCCGCCCGCGCCGTGGCTGACCTGGCACGGGCGCGGCATCTACGGCCCGCAGCGCTACGCCTGCGGCGCCCACCGCGGCGAGCTCAAGGCGCTGATCCGCACCGACTACGGCACCCTGGGCTGGCACCCCTGGGCGGTCGGCCCGCACCCGTGGGCCGGACGGCGCGGCACAGACCGAGCGCGGCGGCTGGCGCGCGCACTGCGCTGCACCTTCGGCGCCGGCGGGCGCTGAGGCTTGCTTGGGTCGATCGGAGACCGCGCTGAGGGGTCGGACCGAGTCGGCGGTCCGGGCTGCGCCACCTCGCCTCCGCCGTCGACCGCCAGAGGAAGGGCACCGCACCACCCGGCTCGGGCTCGCGGCCCAGGGCTGCGCATCCCGTCACGCTGAGGCTGAGCCGTGCACCGCAGCGGGTCGCCCATCGAGCCACTCGAGCGTCAGCTCGGCCAGCCGGTCGGGCGCCTGCAGCGGGATCCAGTGCCCGACTCCGTCCAGTCGCTCGTAGCGCCACTCGGCGTCCATGTGGCGGTCGCTGTCGCGCATCTGGTCCTCCGCCAGGTACCGGTCGCCGCTGCTCCAGACCCCCAGCGTCGGCACCCGGCAGCGCGGCAAGCGCCGGCGAACCCCGCTGAACACATTCGCGCGGTACCAGTTCAGGCCGGCGGTCAGCCGGCCCGGGCGCGACAGATCGGCGATCTCGCGCTCGAGGTCCGGACTGGCGGACATGAACGCGCGCAGGCGGCGCCAACCGTCCCGCGCCAGCAGCCGCTCGGTGATCCATGGGACCTGGCAGACGAGCATGTACAGACCCTTGCGCTTCTGTTCGAGTCCGGCCCGCAGGTAGGCGCTGGGGTGACCGACCGAAACCGCGACGAACCGACGGATCCGATCCGGTCGCTGCAGGCACCACGCCCAGCCGACGACCGCGCCCCAGTCATGGCCGACGACGTCAATCGGCGCCGCCGACAGCCCCAGCGCATCCAGCAGCCCGTCCAGGTCGCCGAGCACCCGATCGATCCGGTAGGCGGCTCGGGCGCCGGGCGCCGAGCTGTCGCCGAAGCCCCGCAGATCCGGCGCGATCGTCCGCCTACCGCCCGCGCGCAGCAGCGTCGCTACATGCCGCCACTCCTCCGCGCGGTCCGGGAACCCGTGCAGCAACACGACCGCGGGCCCCTCCCCCTGGTCAAGCACGCGCAGGTCGATCTCGCCGACCCTGATCGTTCGGGCCGCCGGCGCAGCCGCGCCCGCGTCGTCCATGGATCCGATCGTGCCGCCCCGCTCAGCTGGGCGCAGAGGGAGTCAGCACGATCGCGGGGATCACGCGATCGGTCTTTCGCTGGTACTCGGCGAACTGCGGCGAGTGCTGCGCCTGGGCGCCGAACAGGCGTTCGCGCTCGGCGGGGTCCGCCTCGGATGCGACGACCTCGAGCCGGTCGGTCCCGACCTCGATCCTCGCCTCCGGGTGCGCCCTGAGGTTGTGGTACCAGTCCGGGTTGGTCGGAGCGCCGGCCTTGGAGGCGAAGATCACGTAGCGCTCGCCGTCGCGGGCATATACCAGCGGGTTGATGCGGGCGGCGCCGGTGCGCGCGCCGGTGTGGTGGAGCAGGAGCAGCGGCATGTTTTCAAACGGCCCGCCGACGTTGCCGCCGTTGGCCCGGAACTCATCGATGATCTGCGCGTTGAAGTCCGAGGGCGTGCTGGCCATGACCGCGATCGTACCGCGGCAGCCCGCCGCGGCGTTTCGTCCGGGCCGTCGTGTTGCATGCCGCGCCCGTGCCATCGCCGCGCCCCCCAGCCAACCGGTCGCCCCTGCGCGCCTGGCAGCAGCGCGCGCTGGACGCGCTTGACGGCTGGCGCGGGGAGCCGTTCCTGGTGTGCGCGGCGCCCGGCGCGGGCAAGACCCGCCCTGCGCTGGAACTGGCGCGCCGCCGGCTTGAAAGCGGCGAGGCGGGCGCGGTGGTCGTCGCCTGCCCGACGGCGCCGCTGACGCGCCAGTGGGCGCGGGCCGCGCACGAGCTGGGGCTCGACCTCGTCCCCGATGCGGACTCGCCGACGCCGCCGTCCGGGTTCCACGGCGTGGCCGTCACCTACGCGCGGATCGCGCGCGCGCCGGCGCGGTGGGCGCGCCCGCTGGCAGCGCGGACGCTGGTGATCGCCGACGAGGCCCATCACCTGGGCGAGGAGCTGACCTGGGGGCAGACGTTCTCGCAAGCGTTCGGCGACCGCGCGAGATCGCACCGGCTGCTGCTGTCGGGCACCCCGTTCAGATCGGACGCCACCCCGATCCCCGGCGTCAGCTACGACGCCGACGGAACAGCCGTGCCAGACGTCTCCTACGGCTACGCCCAGGCGGTCGCCGACGCGGTCTGCCGTCCGGTCAGCTTCGTCGCCTACGACGGCGCGCTGTCGTGGCGCAGCGGCGACGACGTGATCGAGTCGAGCTTCGAAACGGTGCTGTCCATGCGTGAGGCCAGCCGCCGCTACCGCACCGCGATCTCGACCCAGCTGCCCGACGGGCTGCCGCGGATCCTGTCCGAGGCCGATGTCAAGCTGCGCGCGATCCGCGGCGACGGGCACCGGGACGCGGCCGGCCTGGTGGTCGCCGCCGACTCCGAGCATGCGCGCCAGATCGCCAAGCTGCTGCGCGAGGCGACCGGTCGCGCGCCGGTGGTGGTGCTGCACGCCGAAGCACGGTCGGCCACCAGGCTGCACGCGTTCGCGGGCGCCACCGACCCGTGGATCGTGGCGGTGAACATGGTCTCCGAGGGGGTCGACATCCCCCGCCTGCGCGTCGGCGTGTACGCGACCGCGGCCAAGACGGCGCTGATCTTCCGCCAGATCGTGGGCCGCTTTGTGCGCACGCTTTCGACCCGAGCGCCCGATGCCAGCTGGCTGTACGTGCCCGCCGATCCCGTGCTGCGCGAGCACGCGGCCACGATCGAGCACGAACTGCGCAGCGTGCGCAGGGGGCGTGGGGACGGAGACGGCCTCGGCGACGGCTTCGAGCTTGACGAGCGCGACGAGCACCGCCAGACCGAGCCCACGCCGGCGGCCGACTTCGAGCCGCTGAGCGCCGATGTGGCGGCGCAGCTGACGCTGTTCGGCGGCCCTGCCGCGGGACGACCGCTCACGCCGCCGGGGCGCCCGGCTCAGTTCACGCCCCGACCGCCGCACCAGCAACCCCCGCATCCGCCGACGGCCCCCGAGCACGGGCCGGCCGTCCCGGCGTTCGAGCGCCGCGCCCAGCTGCGCGACGAGCGCCACCGGCTCGTGTCCGAGCTGCGGCGCCGAGACGGGACCAGCCACCGGGAGATCAACGCCTGGCTGAACCGCACGCTGGGGATCGCCAGCGTCGACCGGGCAACGGTGCCCGAGCTCGAGCGCTCCGTCGAGCTGCTGGTCCGGCGGCTGAGCAGGCGACGCTGATATATGCTCGCGGGCGGTCCGAGACAGGAGGCTGCCGTGTCCCAGTCGATCCGTTGCTCCGCAGTCGCTGCCACGCTCGCGGCGGCCGCCCTGCTGGTGACGCTGGCGGTGGCGCCGGGGGTCGCGCTGGCGGCGACCGGGCCCTACGTGGCGCTGGGCGACTCCTACACCGCCGCACCGCTGGTGCCCGACCCGACCGGGAGTCCGATCCTGTGCGGGCGCTCGAACAACAACTACCCGTCCGACGTCGCCCGTTCGATCGCCCCGTCAAGCTTCGCCGACGCCAGCTGCTCGAGCGCCACGACGGCCGACATGACCTCCTCGCAGAGCCTCGAGGGCGGCCTTGAGACGGCGCCCCCGCAGTTCAACGCGCTGCGCTCGAACGACGCGCTGGTGACGCTCGGGATCGGCGGCAACGACGCCGGCCTGATCGGCGTCGTCGAGGAGTGCTCCAAGCTGGACGTTTTTGACCCGTTCGGCTCACGCTGCAAGAGCCGCTACCAGTCGGGCGGCAGCGACCCGAACGTCGCCGCGGTGACGGCGACCGGGCCGAAGGTGGCGACGGTGCTGTCCGGGATCCACAGCCGCGCGCCGCATGCTCGGGTGCTGGTCGTCGGCTACCCGGATGGGCTGCCGGTCAACGGCTCCGACTGCTGGCCGCTGGTGCCGCTGTCGGCCGGCGACATCGCCTATATCGACTCGCTCGAGGAGCAGCTCAACGGCATCCTGAGCAAGGACGCGGCGGCCGGCGGGGCGACCTACGTCGACACCTTCCGGTCGAGCATCGGCCACGACGCCTGCAGGGCGCCGGGAACCGCCTGGGTCAACGGGATCGTCCCAACCTCGTTGGCGTTCCCGCTGCATCCCAACCAGGCGGGCGAGCGCAACATGGCCAACCAGGTGCTCGGGAAGCTGTAGTGAACGCTCGGACACGACGGCGGTCCGGCGGGTGACGCCCGACCTGACCGGGCTGGCGATCGACGGGATTCGCACCCTGCGCGAGCTCGGACAGCGGATCCCATTCGGGGGTGGGATCCTCGCCGAGTCGCTGCACGATGCCGTCAAGGGCCGTAAGGTGCTGATCACCGGGGCCTCGTCCGGGATCGGCGAGGCGACCGCACTGAGGCTCGGCGAAGCGGGCGGCACGGTGCTGCTCGTCGCACGCTCGCGCGACAAGCTCAAGGCGGTCGCCGATCAGGTCCAGCAGCGCGGCGGGACGGCGTTCGTTCACACCTGCGACCTGACCGAGATCGCCGACATCGACCGGATGGCGAAGACCGTGCTGGGACGTCACGGCGCCGTCGACATCCTGGTCAACAACGCCGGCAAGTCGATCAGGCGGTCCGTCGACCGCTCCTACGACCGCTTCCACGACTACCAGCGCACGATGGCACTGAACTACTTCGCGCCGGTCAAACTGATGCTCGCGCTGCTGCCGGTGATGCGAAAGCGCGGCAGCGGTCACGTGATCAACATCTCCACGATCGGGCTGCAGATCAACACCCCCCGGTTCGCCGCCTATCTGGCCTCGAAGGCGGCGCTCGACGCCTTCAGCCGCTCGATCGGCCCCGAGGTGATCGGCGACGGCGTGCACTTCACGACCGTGTACATGCCGCTCGTGCGAACGCCGATGATCGCGCCGACCCGGCTCTACGACCGGCTCCCGACGCTGCGCCCGGAGCAGGCGGCCGGAATGATCTGCGAGGCGATCCGCAAGCGGCCCAAGAAGGTCGCGACGGCTCTGGGCAACCTCGGGGAGCTCACCTACGCGATCGCCCCCGGAGCCCAGGACCTGCTCGTCAACCGCGCGTACCAGCTGTTCCCAGAGGGCGGCGAGCCCCAGGATCGGCGCACCGAGGCCGAGCAGCGCGCGTTCGGACAGGCGACCCGCGGCGTGCACTGGTAGCAGTCAGTCGCCGGCCGGCCGCGGCCAGCGAAGCCGGACATCCAGAGCCTGTCGGTGCAGCGGACCAGATCGTCTCCCGCGGCGACTCACGTTTAGGCTC
>JBOGYE010000079.1:0-2495 GCA_050696635.1 Solirubrobacteraceae bacterium
GATCGACCTCGGACGCACGCTCGGCCTGGAGACGCTGGGGGAGGGGATCGAGGATCTCGAGCAGCTGCGCGCCCTGCAGCGAGCGCGTTGTGACTCGGGACAGGGCTTCCTGCTGGGCCCACCGGCCACCCCCGACCAGATCCGGGTGCTGCTCGGCGATCATCGTCCCGGCCAGCCGCTGCCCGCGGCCGCCGACGCGTAGTACGAGCGTCCGGAAGCTCTGCGCCTTCCGACGTGCGTTTGAACGAATCTGACGTAAGCAAACGCGGCTCTCCATGAGAATTAGGAGCGCCGGTTGCATTCCCGGCCAAGCCACGATAGGCTCGAGCCTGTCATGCGTGTGTCTCGTGTCGCGCGACAGCGTTTGCCGTTCCGACCTTCCGAACTCTAGGAGGGGGCGTTGTCGCGGTTTTCGCTCGCTCTCGCGTCGATTGCAGCCGCAGTAGCGTTGGCCATGACGCCAGCGACAGCGTTGGGCTGTGCCGTATCGCCAAGCTCTGGCTACTACACGACCACGGCTGCCGGCAACGTTCCCAGCGTGTACCAGACCGGCTCGGGATGCTACGACTTCGTCGAAGGTCGTGGCTATCTCAATCCGTCGTACATCAACTGGCGTGGCTGGCTGTACACGCTTTCTGGTTACTACACCAACGGGTGGCATTACGACAGCACCGGCGCGACGACTCTGGAAACCAACGTCGCGAATGATACCTACGAGCATGCCCAAGGTAACAGCGGCAGTGGCTGGCGCATGGTGGAGGAGCACTGATGCGGTCGCAAAGCCACCATCCCCAAGATGCTGCGGCCGCGTCGCAGACGGTAACACCCCGTGTAGCCTCGCGTCGCATGTGGATGCGACGACTCTTTGCCGTCGGCGTGCTGACAGTGAGCGGCGCTGCCGCACTCACGACTGCGACGGCAATAGCCGGCGGCACGGATCCGCTCTCGGCGCTAACTGGGCTTCAGATCCTTGGAAGTAACCCCAATGCGCAGGCTGTCGGCATCGGGGAGTCGCTGGCGCTCGGCGCATCGAACGACGTCCCTGTCGGCCTTAGTCTCACAAAGGACATCACCTTCGCCCCAGGGTACGAAGCCTGGAAAGCGGAGACGATCGCGTTCGAGATGCAACTTGGGCCGGGCGCCCCTCCCGCAGGGCAAGCGCTCATGTCATCCAGCGCGCTGCGCTGGCAGGTCGCCGAGAGCGCCGCATGCTCCTGGGTGGAGTATTACATCGCCTCGGGAGCGGCTGACAACACGACCGCGACAGCAAGCGCCGCCGCGCAGATTGCGGCTGCGCCGAGCTGGCCTGCAATCACAGGGCTGGCTTACCCGAGCGGCCTCGGGCCCGTGGTCGCGGCCATCAGCGTCAGCGATACAAATCTGGCACAGGCGCTCATCGACACGGCTCAGGTCGGCTCCGCCTCGTGCACAACGCTCGGACCCATCCCACCGTCGGGCATGTCCACTGCCGCAGCTAGAGCGAAGCTTGCGGCGGCTCGCCAGCTCGGTCAACAGGAGATAGCAGCTGACCCAAACGCGCAGAGACTAGGTATTGCCGCCGGATAGCGGCTTGAACCGAGTCTGCGTACTTCAGCGTCTCGGAGAGGTTGGTCGGGTAGACGGGAGGCGTCTACCGGCTGAGCCGGCACGCGCGCACGAAACGCAGCGGGCCAAGTAGGTCCGGTCTGGCGTCTGGCCGGACGTACTGAGCCGGCACCCGGGCTCGGAACGTAGTAGCCAAGAAAGTCCGGCGCTGCCGGCTCACTGCGCCGCGTGCGCGTCCGCCAGAGCTCGAAGCACCGCAAGATCGGCGTCAGCCAGGTGCTCGGCGAGCGACACCGCATCGATCGCGGCGTCGATCTGGGCGGACGCGGTGGCGCCGATCAGCGTCGCGGCGGCGCGGGGGTGGCACAGGGTGAAGGCAATCGCCAGCGTGGCCGGGTCGGTTCCGAGCCGCGCCGCCTGCTCCCCCAACGCCTCGCCGAGCGCCAGCGCGGAGCGCCACCGAGGCTCATCAAGCTCGCCGCTGAGCCGGCCGTGACCTCCGGCGGCGTACTTGCCGCTCAGCGCCCCACCGGCGAGCGTCGCCGACGGCACCAGCGAGGCGCCGGCGCGATCGAGGGCCGCATCCATCGCGGCATCCTCGACCCACTCGCGGCGAGCGAGACTGTAGGGCAGCTGGGCGGCGCACGGCGGCGGGATCCCCACGCGCGCGCTCTCGTCACAGGCCCGCTCGGTGGCCTGCGCGCTCCAGTTGACGACCGCCCACGCGCCGACACGCCCGGTCTGCAGCACCTGGGCAACCTGCTCCACGCACACCGCCACCGGGATCTGGTCAGGCAGCGTCGAGGAGTACAGGAGGTCGATCCGCTCGAATTGCATCCGTCGCAGTGACGCCTCCAGTTCGGCGACCGCATCCTGCGCCGGCCAGAACTCCCACCAGAGCTTGTTGGCGACCGTGACCTCGTCCCGGCGCGCGCCGACGGCTCGGAACA
>JBOGYE010000080.1:0-8951 GCA_050696635.1 Solirubrobacteraceae bacterium
ACTCGGCTGCGGGAGCGGCCGTGTTCTATGGCGCCAACGTCGCAGTCGCGCTGGTCGCGGCGCTCGTGATCCTGATCCCGGGCGCGCCGCTGCTGGCGATCGCGCTGAACGCCAACGTGCTGGCGACGGCGCTGCTGCCGGTCACACTCGTATTCATGATCATGCTGGCCAACGACCGGTGGCTGATGGGCCGCTGGGTCAACTCCATTGCAAGCAACGCGGTCGGCGTGGCGATCATCGTGTTCGTCTCGATCTGTGGTGCCGCCTACGCGATCGACTCGTTTCTACAGACCAGCCACCTGGTCGGCTGATGGCGGGCAACCACGACGAGCTCGACGAGCCGATGGTCGGTTTTTTGGAGCGCGACCAACTCGTCGGCGACCGCTCGCGGCCGGTCGCGCGGATGGCGCTCAGCGCCCGAGCAGCCGCGCTGCTGTGGGCGCTGCGGGTGTTCGTGGTGGTCGTCAGCGCGATGGTGATCTACACGTTCGTGGCGCAGCTGGGGTAGGCAGTGCGGTGTCCGGCTCCGCGGTGTCAGGCTCCCGCGGTGTCAGGCTCTCGTGCGCAGCACGTACACGCGCGCGCAGCCGAACGAGTGAACGCCGGCGAGCAGCGGCGCCAGCGTCGCAGACAGGTCGTGGGGGTGGTCGCAGTCGGCCACCAGGATCGAGGCCCCGGTGGCGCGCACCAGCGCCCGCGCGCCGGCGCCTCGGGTCCGTCCGTCGAACACGCGGTCGACCTCTCGCGCGCGGGTAGGGTAGTCCAGGCTCCAGTAGCCGTGGCCGATCCAGACTGCGCGTCCGGTCTGCCCCGGAACGGTGGCGGCAAACGGCGTGGGGGCGAGCACGCCGCCCGGCGGCGCGCTGGTGCTCACCCACCGCAGCGCCTGCTCGTCTGACCGGGTCAGGTAGTACTGGACGTGCGAGCCGGCGGCCGTGCGCGCCATCTTGCGCGCGTCGAAGACGAGCCCCGGAATCGTCATCAGGCACACGGCCGCGACGCCCAGAACCGGCCACAGGCGCAGACGCTGGCCGCCACGGACCATCAGCACGGACAGCGGCACGCTCAACCCCTGGAGGCCGTGCGGCGCGAACGAGTCGTTGATGAAGTAGGTCACCAGGCAGCACAGCGGCCACAGCACCAGCGTCTGCTCAAAGACGACGCCTCGGGGGCGCCGGAGGCCGAACGCGGCGATCAGCGCCAGCGGCCCCAGCCCCGCGATCAGCGCCAGCGCGGGCAACCGCGGGATCATCTCGTAGTGGGAGGCGATCTTCCATGCCGGGGCTTCGTGCGCCAGCAGGTAGTAGTAGGCCAGCGGCAGAGCCGCCGCGACGGCCGCAAGCGTCAGCGCCACGGCCCCACGCATACGGCGCGCGAGCGCCAGCCCGATGTAGATCAGCACCAGCGTGATGCCCTGCCAGGGATGCAGCCAGGACGCGAGCAGCGAGGCGACCGCCGCGAGCGCCAGCGGAACCGGCGCGATCTCCGCCGCCGTCGGGCGCCGGCCGCCGGTCAGGGCGCGCTCGACGGCCAGCAGCGCCACCGGGACCAGCGCCAGCCCGATCGCGCTCGGCACGTACCCCCACAGCTTGTCGGCCGCCAGCAGTTCGTCGCCGAGCAGGTACAGCTGAAAGCCGAACGGGGGACCGGCCAGCTTGAACCAGCTGAACAGCGCCGCGAGCGGGGTGCACAGGAACAGCGCCAGCGCGATGCTCGCGCCCCTGGCCCCGACCCGGTCGCCGAACGCCCGCCGCGCCCAGGCGCCGGCCGCCGCGACCAGGGCGACGACGGCCACCGGCTTCCAGACCAGGTAGGCGAGCTGGATCGAGGCGCCGAGCCGCCACAGCGCGCCGCTGATCGCAAACAGGGGCTCCAGGTACACATGCCCGCTGGGTCCGAGCGTGAACAGGTCCGACGCCAGGCCGCCGTGGGCACCGGCGTCACGAATCCAGGCCAGGTACTGCAGCTGGTCAGCACCGAGCACGCCGTCGGCGCCGATCAGGCCATCGGCGCCGGTGAACGTGGCATGCAGCGTCGACGCGCGCGCGAGCAGCAGCACGAGCGGGAACGTCGCCCACGCGCCCAGCGCCACCAGCAGCGCCAGCTCGACACCCGACCAGCGCGGCCCTGTCCTCGGCATGGGCCGCAAGACTACGTGTCGCCACCGGCGCGCGGAGGTCGCGTCAGACGCCCGGCGATGCGTTTGCCGGGTCCGCGCGGCCTGGGGCTCAGCCGGCGGTCACGTGATCGATGCTGGATCCCGGCGCGACGTAGCCGGTGCCGCGGTAGTCGACGGTGATCCGCAGACTCGCCGGCCTGGACCCGCGCAGGCGGCGGAAGCTGGCGGTCGCCGCAAACCGGCAGTTGGCGCCCATCGGAGCCACCACGAAGGCCACCTGGCGGCGCCCACCGTAGTAGCGGATGCCGACGTTGCCCGCGCAGCGTTGTTGGGCTGGGATGGAGTGAGCGCCACTGAGGCTGCCGCTGGTGGTGAACCTGTACGGCGAGCGGCGATCGCGCGAAGGGGAGGCCGCGATCTCTTGCGGGTTGGTCTCGTATCCGTAGGCGGTGGACAGGCCGTACTGAATCTGGAAGCCGGTGGTCGCGTCCTCTGGATTGACCGTGCCCGTCGGAGTAGCCACGGTCCGCCCGACGCCGACGGCCGCGCCGGTGACGACCGCTGCAGGCGGGTGTCCGGTGGTCGTGAAGGTCCGGTCGGAGCCGACGCTCGAGCCCGAGCCGTTCAGCGCGCCGATCCGGTAGTGATAGGCCGTGCCCGGGGTGAGTCCGGTGATCGCCTGCTTGACCACGACGAAGGTCTTGCGCGGACCGACCGCACGCGCGGGAGTGGTCACGCCGTAGGCGGTGGTGGGACCGTAGGAGAACGCGAAGTCGGTTCCGTGGCCGTTGGGATCGATGCGCCCGGTCAGCACGGCGGTGGTGTCGGTGACCTGAGCCGGCGGTCCGGTGACCACGGTCGGCGAAGCGCCGGCCCAGGCGACCGCGCTGATCGATGCGAGAACCACGACCAGCACCGCCAGCTTGCACGCGCGCTTCACGGTCCGACCTCCCCGACGATTGGGATTGGCTCCGCAGGTTCTATACCGCGGTCCGGTCGGAAGTTGCGACACCAGCGCGCCTGGGGCCTTCGCTGGGAGCTCGACCGTGCCGACGACGCCGGTCGCACGCCGCCGAAACGCCCGCGAGCATGATCAGGTTATGCACGAGACCGAGATCGCGACGCGGGGTGGTCGTCGCTGGCCCACGCGGTCAGAGGGATTGTTTGCCACGTCTTCTCTGCTACGACTTCGCGTGCCGGGGTGGCGGGTCATCGGGAGCGATCAGCTCGACGGCAGGAAAGTAGGTCCGCACCCGCTGCGAATCGCGGGTGAGCAGCGCCAGTCCGGCAGCCTGAGCGTGAGCGCCGATGAAGAAGTCCGGCAGTGGCGTGGTGCGCGCGCCGCCGCGTTTGCGGTAGTCGACGAACGCGCGCGCGACCAACCACGCCGCGGCCCACGGCAGCGCGAGACGCGACAGGCCGGCCGCCCGCAGCGCCCGCTCAAGCCCGTCTCGCGCGCTGAAGCCCACGGCTATCTCGGCATAGACGATCTGGTTGATCGCCACCTGTCCGCGGTCGGCGGCCGCCTGAAGCTGCTGCTCGGACCACTGCCGCCACGGCGAGGGCGCCAACACGTCCAGCAGCACGCTTGAGTCAACCAGCGTTGTCACGTCTCGCCGCGGGTCATGGCCAGCACCTCATTTGCGCTCAGGCCACCATCCGCGCGGTCGCGCAACGCCTCCAGCACCGCTTGGCCGCGGCTGCGGTGCGCCACGGGCCTGACCAGCGCTCCATCCTGCGCGGCGACAATCTCCACCTGAGCGCCGGCGCCCAGCCCGAACTGCTCGCGCAGCTCCTGAGGGATCGTGACCTGCCCCTTGGACGTCACCCGCATGTAAGGATCGTAGCAGTCTTACAACTCATACACCGGCGGAGTACGCGCGAGTGAGCCAACACTCGATCGAACGCTCGATAATCGGGCTTATGTATAGTGCGATCCAGAGCGTCAGCCATAGCGGCCATCAGGCCCGGTCTTGCGGGGTGATCTCCGTTCCAGCCTGATCCGCGCAGAGCCCGGGCGGCATCGAGGTCCAGCGTCCCGCTCCGGCGAGTGCCCGCAGCGCCAGTTTCACCGCGTCTCGCTTGGGCGCGCACGATGGCCCGGTCGATGGAAACTGCATGCAAGCGATGCAAAATGCTATCGTTCCGGTGTCATGCCCAACGTTCAGATCCGCTCGGTTCCTGAGGATGTCCATCGACGCCTGCGCTCGCAGGCCGCGCTGTCCGGTCAGTCGTTGAACGAGTTCCTGCTCGCCCGGCTCAGCGAGATTGCGGCGCTACCCACGGTGCCCGAGCTCGCCGATCGCATCCGCAGTCGGACCGCGTACACAGGGCCGTCGAGCGCAGTCGTCATCCGCCAGGCCCGAGATCGCCGTTGATCGTCATCGACGCCGGCGCGCTGACCGACTTCCTTCTCGGACGGCCGGCCGCGCTGGGGGCGGTGCTGAACGAGCTCGACGGCCGCGAGCACGAGGCGCTGCACGGACCCGAGCTGATCGAGCCCGAGACGCTGAACGCCCTCCGCGGGCTGATGCGAGGCGGGAAGATCACAACCGAGCGTGCGGGCGAGGCCGTGACGGACCTCGCAAGCATCAGGTTGAACCGCTACCCGCACGCACCGCTGCGCTCGCGCGTCTGGGAGCTGCGGGACAAGCTGACCGCGTACGACGCGAGCTACCTCGCTCTCGCCGAGGCTCTCGATGGCTCCATATTGATCGCTGGCGATGCCGCTCTCGTCGCCCACGCCGTGGACTCGCTCGGGCAAGAGCGGGTGCGGTCTGTCAGCTAGTACGCGCGTCCGCAAGTTCTGCGCGTTTCGACGGCATCTGAACCCGTCTGGCGTGAGGCGATGAGCCCGCCGTACCACCAACGGCGTCATCCTGGTGTACCAGGTGCGCGGTACACTTTGGCTATGCCCTCATTTTCCTCTCGCGTCCAAGTCACCGTCGATCCTGAGCTCGCGGCGGCGCTGGCTGAGTTCGGTGGGCGCTCGCGCTCGCGCGCGGTGCGAGACCTTGCCGTCCGCGGCGCCGAAGCGCTGCGTGATGATCGGCGCCGTCGCCAGGAGGGGATCGAGATCATGCGGAGGATCGACTCAGGGGAGGACGATCGGTTCGACTTCTCGGTGTCGGTCGGGCTGCATGCCAGCCGCCGCTGAGCCGTACAGCTCAGGCGTGCCGATCGTGTTCGACACGTCGGCCTGGAATCGAAGGACACATCCTGCCGTGTTTGCTCGGTGGGCTCCGACGCGCGATGCCGGCCTGCTGGCCGTGTGTCCGGTCGTCGCGCTCGAACTGCTCGCGGCCGCGCGTGACGAGGAAGCATTCCGAGATCTCGACCGCGCCTTGAGCGCGATGCCGCAAGCGGCCGTCACGCGGGCCGCGTGCGAGCGTGCAATAGGCGCCTCGCGCGAGCTCGCCGGTGACAGGCGGCTGCCGGCAGCCGATTACTTGATCGCGGCGGCCGCCGCGGAGCGCGGCTTCGGCGTCCTTCATTACGACCGACATTTCGAGCCGCTGTGCCGCGTGCTCGGCATCGACAGCATCCTCGTCGCTCCGCGCGGGGCGTTGGATTGACGAACCCTCACGGCCCGGGCGACGGCGCGTCGTGCTCCTGCCACAATCGCTCGTGGTGCAGCGCCCTACCTACCGTCGTGACCTCGCGCTCCTACACCACCGTGGCTTCGGCTTCCACGCACAGGCGTGCGCGCCGGGGGTGCTGGCGTTGCTTGAGCCGCTGCTGGCCCGCAGTGGGCTCGTCCTCGAGCTCGGTTGCGGAACCGGGCTGCTGACCCGGCCGCTGGTGCAAGCCGGCCACCGCGTGATCGCGACCGACGCCTCACCGGCCATGCTTTGCGTCGCTCGAGACCACCTGGACCTGGGCGAAGATGGCGTCGAGCTCACACGCTGATCGACACTTCGCGGTTACCCGATCGGCTCGCGGCGCTGGGTGTCACGGCGCGGCTGCGCAATGCGTTCGGCGCCGAGACGCTTCCCGAGGGCCTGCGCGTCGTCTCAGGGGTCCGCGAGCGTTGACCACTCGGACCGGGATCCTCGGCCTCGATCACGTCAGGTCGCCGCGCCCGCAGGCTGCGAGGACGCCGCTCGAGGCTTCTACGGCGAGCTGCTGGGGCTCGTGTACGCCGAGACAATCGTTCGCCCGCTGCAGCTCGGGACCGACGCGACCGTCGACCAGTTCCTTGACTCTGCAGGCATCGCGGTCGTTCCAATCGATCGCAGGATCGCTCGCCACGCCGCGGCGCTCCGGGCAGGGCACCCGTCGCTGCGTCTCCCGCACGCGATGTCGCTCGCGACCGCGATCGCCACCGACTCGACGCTGCTCACGCTCGACAAGAAGCTGGAGCAGATCGCCCGGCGCGTTCAGCCATCGTCCTGACCGTGTGTCTCGGAGGATGAGGTTCACGGAGCGTCATTCCGCCAGGCGTTCGCGGCGTTCCCGTTCGGCATCGGCCTCCGCACCGAAGTCGGTCGCCTTCATCGACTGGTCCCGCAATCCCCCGGACATCGACGGCAGGCTGCTCACCAGCAGGGTCGCCCACAGGAGCAGCACGATGATCAGCCCCACAACCGCACCGGTGCTGGGATGGACCAGCTCCAACACGATGAACACCACCAGAGCCACGAGCAGCCCCGCCCCCAGCGGAGTCAGCCGCCACCTCCCAACCTCAGAGCCTCGGTGGCGGAAATCGAACCGCACAGCCTGAGCATACGCCCGCTTCCGCGCCGGCTGCTTGACTTGTGCGCGGCTCGATGGCGATCGCCGACCGCCGCACCCGCCGCCTGACCGCGACCGTGACCGTGACGCTCGTCGCGTTGGGCTGCGGCGTGGCGGCCCTACCGGCCCTAGGCGCCGGCGGAGGCCCCGGTGGCGCCTCGATCACCGGCGGCGGCCTGGCGCCCGGCGTGCCGCGAGTGCCGATCGCGCCGCGGCGCAGCCGACACGCGCATGGACGCTGGCTGGGGCGCGTGACGATCACCGAGTATTGGCCGGCGCCCGAGTCCTGGTTCGTCGGTCGGTTGGTGAAGGCGCCCGGGCTGTCAGGCCTGCACCGGGTCGACTGGCTGTACTCGGCGATGGGGGTTTCGATGGAGGGCGACGGGATCGGGCTCGACGGGCGCACGTACCACATCCAGACGCTCGGGCGCGGCGGCTGGGTGACGGCCGCCGCAAAGCCGACCCAGCCTGGCAACGGCTGGTCGGGCGGCGCGCCCTACTGGCGCGACGGCGGCTACTGGCTGTCGCGACGCCGCCGGGTGACCTTCCCGCTGGCCGCCGGTGGCTGGTCGGCCGCAGCGGGCCGCCGCTACGTGCCGCTGCACGGAGTCAGCTTCGCGCCGGGACCCTCCATCCCCCTCCGCTACTGGCAGTCGATCGCCGTCGATCCGCGCGTGATCGCGCTCGGAAGCCGCGTCTATGTCCCTGCCTATCGCCAGGACGGCCACGGCGGCTGGTTCATCGCCCAGGACACCGGCGGCGCGATCCTCGGCCATCACATCGACGTCTATCGCCCGCCGCCCGCGAGCCCGCTGGACGGCGGCGACTACCTCACCGACCAGAGGATCTTCGTGATCGCGCCACGGCGCTGACAAAGGCCGTGACGACGGCGCCCGCCGAAACTGCGTCGTGCCAGCACGCCCAGCCACTCCCGAGACTGCTCACGAATTTCCCAAACGGGGGACTAGACTGAGCCGCCGATGGCCAAGCAGCAGCAGCGAATGATGCGCGTCGAGCAGCGCGGGCAGATGGCGGCGATCCAGCAACTCGAGAACCGCAGCGACGAAGAGCTCGCGGCCGAGACCAAGCTGAAGGCCGCGGCGCAGGCGATCCTCGGGGCGCGGGCGGCCGAGCGCTACGACGCCAAAGCGGCTCGGGCGCACTTCCAGCGGGCGCTTGCGGCCGCCCGCCCGCAGGAGCGGCTGCAGCTGCGGCGCATGGCCGACGCCTCGCTGGCACTGGCCGAACGGCGCGCGGACGACCTCAAGCGGGCGACCGAGCGGATGGGCGTCGAGGCGCCGACCAAGGGTCAGCTGCGCGGTCTGAAGCTGATGGGGCTGATCGCGCCGCCCAAGACCGCCGGGCTGGTGGCGCGGATCCGGGGGATCATGATCGTGATCGCCGCGATCATCGTGGTCCTGCTGGCCGGGTTCGGGATCGTCAGCGGCGTGGCGCTCGCGGCGGGCGGGCTGTCACTGGATCTACGGATCTTCTGGGGCGTGGTGCTCGTGCTGGTCGTGCTCGCGGTGATGGCGGTGTTCGGAAGACGCCGGCAGAAGCGCGCCAAGGCAAAGCGCGCCGAACAGCTCGCCGCGCGGTCGCGCTGACGCCCCGCGGACCGCCGCGATGTGCGGACGCTATTCGCTCGCGACGCCCGAACCGTTCGACGTACGCGCGCGCTTTCCGATCGGCGAGTCGGTGCATGTGCGCCGACGGTTCAACGTCGCCCCCGGCGACGATGTACTCGCGGTCACGACCGATCGGGCGGGCGAGCCGCGCGGCGAGCTGCTGCGCTGGGGGCTCGTGCCCTCATGGGCTCGGACCCCGGCCGCCGGGCTCAAGCTGATCAACGCACGGGTCGAGACGGTGGCGGAGCGGCCCGCGTTTCGGCGCGCGTTCGAGCGCTGGCGCTGCCTGATCGTCGCCGACGGCTTCTATGAGTGGCAGCGTGTGCCCGGCGCTCCGAAGCGTCCCTTCCACATCACGCAGGCCGGCGGCGGACTGCTCGCGTTCGCCGGGCTGTGGTCGATCTGGCATGCACAGGACGGGAGCAGCCTGCGGACCTGCACGATCCTGACGACCGCGGCCAACCCGGCGA
>JBOGYE010000081.1:0-6307 GCA_050696635.1 Solirubrobacteraceae bacterium
TCGCGAGCCCTGCCCACAGCGGCGTCCGGGCGAAGTCGTATCCGTGCAGCGGCAGCCAGATCCCCTGCAGCCAGATGATCAGCATGAACATCAGCCCGCCGCGGGCGATCGCCGACAGAAACGTCGACAGGGTCCCGAAGGTGAACGCGCGAATCCGGAACAGCGGCAGGCGGAACATCGGCTCGGGCACGCGGCGCTCGATCATCACGAACACCAGCAGCGACGCGACCCCGCCGCCGATCAGCGCCAGCGCGGTCGGGCTGCCCCACCCGGTCGCCGAGGATCCGTAAGGCTCGATCCCGTAGGTCACCGCGACCATGATCAGGATCAGTCCGACCGCGAACGTGAGGTTGCCGGCCCAGTCGATCCGAGCGTGGCGAGGGGTCGAGATCTCCTGCAGCTTCAGATACGCCCAGACGGTCCCGAACAGCCCCACCGGGACCGAGATCAGGAACACCATCCGCCAGTCGATCGGCGCCAGCACGCCGCCCAGCACCAGCCCCACGAACATCCCGCTGACCCCGACGATGTTGTTGATCCCGAGCGCCATGCCGCGCTGGTCGGCCGGGAACGCGTCGGTGATGATCGCGGCCGAATTGGCCAGCAGGCAGGCCGCGCCGATCCCCTGCACGACCCGGAACACGATCAGGTACATCGCCCCCTCGCGGCCGGTCAGCCAATCGACCGTCAGCACCAGCGATGCCGACGTGTAGATCACGAACCCGAGGTTGTAGATCCGCACCCGCCCGTAGATGTCCCCCAGCCGGCCGAGCGAGACGATCAGCACGCTGGACACGACCAGGAAGCCGAGGATCATCCACAGCAGGTAGAAGCTGTTGGATGGGATCAGCGGATCCAGGCGGATGCCGCGGAAGATGTCCGGCATCGCGATCAGCGTGATCGACGCGTCGAGCGTCGCCAGCAGCACGCCGAGCGTGCAGTTCGACAGCGCCACCCACTTGTAGCGCTCCCCCCGCGGGTCGCCGCGCCGGACTGCGCTCCACGACCGGCGAGGACTGCGAGACGACACCACGGCTACTCTACGACGGCCACGCCCAGACCTGACAGGGAAGGGAGCAGCGTTGAAGATCCGCGCCGCCGTGCTGGAGGAGTTCGGCCGGCCGCTGAACATGACCGAGGTCGACCTGGCACCGCCGCGCGCGGGCGAGGTGCTGGTCCGGCTCGCCGCCTGCGGCGTCTGCCATACCGACCTGTACACCGCCTCGGGTGCCGACCCGTCCGGCTACGCGCCGACGGTGCTCGGCCACGAAGGCGCGGGGTTCGTCGAGCGGGTCGGCGAGGGGGTGGACAGCGTCTCGGAAGGGGACCTCGTCGTGACGCTGTTCTCGCCCCAGTGCCGCGAGTGCGTTCACTGCGCCAGCACCGAGACCAACATCTGCCTGGCGATCCGCGAGCAGCAGAACCTCGGCCACCTGCCCGACGGGACCACCCGCCTGTCGCGCGACGGCGAGCCGATCCGCCACTTCATGGGCACCAGCACGTTCGCGCAGTACACGGTGATGCCCGAGATCGCTCTGGCTCGCGTGTCGCCCGATGCGCGGCCCGAGCACGCGTGCCTGTTCGCCTGCGGGCTGTCGACCGGTCTGGGCGCGGCGATCAACACCGCCAAGGTCAGACCCGGGTCGACCTGCGTCGTTTTCGGCGCGGGGATGGTCGGCCTGGGCGCGGTTGCGGGCTGCCGGCTGCAGGGCGCGCAGCGGATCGTCTGCGTCGACCTGTCCGACGGGCGGCTCGAGCTGGCGCGAGGCCAGGGCGCGACCGATACCTGGATCGCCGACGAGCACACTGTCGCCCGCGTGCTGGAGGAGACCGGCGGCTTCGGCGCCGACTACACGTTTGAGGCGACCGGGCTCGTGTCGGTGATGCGCCAGGCGGTCGAGTCGGCGCGGATGGGCTGGGGCCTGTGCACGATCGCCGGCGTCGCCGGGCGCGGCGAGACGCTGGACGTGACCCCGCGCTGGCTGATCACCGGGCGGCGGATCTGCGGCTCCTCGTTCGGTGGCGTCAAGGGCCGCGACCAGGTGCCCGAGCTAGTCCGTCTGCACCTCGACGGCCGGATCGACGTCGCGCCGTTCATCTCTCACCGGCTGGCGCTGGACGAGGTCAACCGAGGCTTTGAGCTGATGGAGCGCCAGGACGGGATCCGCAGTGTGATCGTGTTCGACTGACGATCGGATCAGCGGCGTCGCGCGGAGGGCTGCAGCGCGGGGTTGGCCCAGCCGCCGTCGACCGGGTTGACTGTCACCCCGGGCGCGACGATCTCGTCGATCCTGTCCAGCAGCTCGTCAGACAGCGTCACGTCGGCGGCGGTCAGCTGGGACTCGAGGTGCTCGATCGTGCGCGGGCCGATGATCGCCGCCGTCACCGCCGGATGGCGAATCACGAACGCGATCGCCATCTCGATCAGAGTGATCCCCGCCTCCTCCGCCAACCCGGCGAGCGCGTCGGCCGCCTCGAGCTTGCGCCGGTTGCCGGGCGCCGACAGGTCGTAGCGCGCCGGGATCCGCTGTGCCCGCGTCGAGCCGGGCTCATCCGAGCCGAGCCGGTAGCGACCGCTCAGCCAGCCGCCTGCCAGCGGGCTCCACGGGATCACCCCCATGCCATGGCGCTGCGCGGTCGGCAGGACGTCTGACTCGATCCCCCGCACCAGCATCGAGTAGGGCGGCTGCTCGCAGACGAACCGCTCGCGGCCGCGCCGCTGGGCCACCCACTGAGCCTCGACGATCGCAGACGCTGGGAACGTCGAGGAGCCGATATAGCGCACCTTGCCGGCGCGCACCAGGTCGGTCAGCGCCCCGAGCGTCTCGTCGATCTCGGTGTCCTGCTCGGGGCGGTGGATCTGGTAGAGGTCGATCCAATCGGTCTTCAGGCGCCGCAGCGACGCCTCGACCTCCTGCACGATCCACCGGCGCGAGTTGCCGAACTGATTTGGGTCGTCGCCCATCGAGCCGTGGACCTTGGTCGCGAGCACCACGTGCTCGCGCTTGGCGCCCGACAGCGCCTTGGCGACGATCTCCTCGGACTCGCCGCGCGAGTAGACGTCGGCCGTGTCGATGAAGTTGATTCCCGCGTCGAGCGCGCGATGAATGATGCGGATGCTGTCGTCGTGGTCGGGGTTTCCCCAGGCGCCGAACATCATCGCGCCGAGGCATAGCGGGCTTACCTTCAGCCCCGTGGTTCCGAGAGTGCGGTGGTTCATGCTCGCCACCCTACCCGCAGCTCGCCTGTCGGCATCGCCGCCGGGGGGTTCAAGTTCACCACACGCAAGCCGATCAAAGTCGGAAGTCTTCCTGCGCGGTCTGGTGAGAACCCGGGCGCGACGGCCACGATCCCCTGGAGCTCGCATGGCATCACTTGCCGCGCTGTACCACATCACGCCTGAGAACCTCGCCCACCGGCGGCGGTTCATCGGCCTCGACGCCGACGTGCTCGCGCTGCTGACCGCGCTTGAGCCGTGGGCGAACGAGGTCGCCGACCAGATCGCGGCCGATCTCGGCGAGCACCACTTCCGCTCCGGCCCGACGGCCGAGGTGCTGACCGCGCACGCCCGCAGGGTCGGCGTCGACGTGCAGGCGCTGCGCTCCTCCTGGACGGCCGCGCAGGCCAGCCACTGGCGCGAGATCTTCGCCGAGCCCGCCAAGTCGGAGCCGTTCGGGGTGCGCTACTTCGAGGCGCTGCTCGGCGTCGGTGGGATCCACAACCGCCACAACGTGCCGCTGAAGTGGTACCTGGGCGCCTACTGCTGCTACCTGGATGCCGTCCGCCGAGCGCTGCGCGAGTGCCCGCCGCAGCTGTATCCGGACCGTGGCCGACGAAGCCGCGGCGTCCCGGCGTTCGACCCCGAGCTGGCACTCGACGCCGAGCGCGCGATCGCGATCGTGTTCAACTACGACGCCCAGGCCGTCAGCGACGCGTTCATCTTCGATACGTTCGACACCCTCGGGGTCGACCTGGCGGCATTCAGCCCCACCTCGAATGCGCTCGACCTGTCCGACCGCAGCGCTGAGCTCAAGGCCGCGGTGCGCAGCGCGCTGGAGCTGTTCGTCGACTCCTCGCGCAGCATGCACGACCTGTTCGCCCAGGTGCGCCAGAACGTCGACTGGACCACCCAGGCGATGGCAGGGATCGAGACGGCCAGCACCGAGGTCGCTCAGGGAGCAGAGCGCCAGGCGACGATGCTGCAGCAGACCCGCGGCCTGTCGGACGAGATCACCGCGGCGACCACCCGCGCGCGTGAACTCGGCGAGCTCGGAGTCCAGGCCGTCGGCAGCGCCAACGAGGTGATGCAGCGCGTCCGCGTCTCGGGGCAGGAGGCCCAAGCCGGGATCGGCGACCTGGCCCACAAGTCGAGCGAGATCGGCGGGATCCTGGACACGATCTCGGGGATCGCCAACCAGACCAACCTGCTGGCGCTCAACGCCGCGATCGAGGCGGCGCGCGCGGGCGAGCACGGCCGCGGCTTCGCGGTCGTGGCCGAGGAGGTTCGCAAGCTGGCCGAGGAGTCGGCCGGATCGGCCTCGTCGATCGGCGGGCTGGTCGACGAGATCCAGCGCGGGATCGATGCCGTCGTCCAACTGGTGCGCCAGTCGGCGGAGCTTGCCGAGCAGGGCGTGCAGAGCTCGCATCGCGCCCAGGAGGCGTTCACGGAGATCGGCGATGCGATCCTCGCGATCTCCGAGCGGGTCAGCGGGATGGCCGACACTTCGAGCGAGATCGCGTCGGTCGCCGAGCAATCGTCGGCCTCGGCGCAGGAGATGTCGTCCTCGACCCAGCAGACGAGCTCACAGTCCCAGGAGGTCTCAGCCTCGCTGGCCGACCTGGCCGCGACCGCCGACCGTCTGCTCGAGGCCGCGCAGCGTTTCAGCGTCGCGCAGCCGGATCACGTCTGAGACTCGCGCTCAGCGCAGCAGCCGGCAGCCGGCAGCCGCGCGCCACGACGCGCCGCAGCCGCGGAAGGTACCCGCGTGCGGCACTCGCAAGCCCCGGTCAGAAGCCCGCGAGTCCCGGAACCCAGCTCGTTCCAGCCAACGGCACCCGCGCCATCGCCGCCGACTCGATCGTCAGCGCGCACAGATCCTCGGGCTCGAGGTTGTGCACGTGCGACTTGCCGCAGGCGCGCGCCAGCGTCTGGCATTCGAGCGTCAGCGTGCGCAGGTAGTTGGCCAGCCTCCGCCCGCCCACCACGGGGTCCAGCCGCGCCGCCAGCTCGGGCTCCTGGGTCGAGATCCCGGCCGGATCGCGACCCGCCTGCCAGTCGTCGTAGTAGCCGGCCGCCGAGCCGAGCTCGTGGTAGCCGGCATCGTGCTCGGGCGCGTTGTCGCCGAGCGCGATCAGCGCCGCGACGCCGATCGACACCGCGTCGGCCCCGAGCGCCAGCGCCTTGGCGACGTCGGCCCCGCTGCGGATCCCGCCCGAGACGATCAGCTGCACCGTGCGGTGCATGTCGAGCTCCACCAGCGACTCCACCGCCTGCGGAATCGCGGCCAGGATCGGGATCCCGACGTGCTCGATGAACACATCCTGCGTCGCTGCGGTGCCGCCCTGCATCCCGTCGAGCACGATCGCGTCGGCGCCGGCCTTGACCGCCAGCGCGACGTCATAGTAGGTGCGACTGGCGCCGACCTTGACGTAGATCGGGATCCGCCAGTCGGTGATCTCGCGCAGCTCCTCGATCTTGATCTCGAGATCGTCCGGGCCGGTCCAGTCAGGGTGTCGGCAGGCGCTGCGCTGGTCGATCCCGGGCGGTAGGTCGCGCATCGCCGCAACCCGGTCTGAGATCTTGTGTCCGAGCAGCATCCCGCCGCCGCCAGGCTTGGCTCCCTGGCCGACGACGATCTCGATCGCGTCGGCGCGTCGCAGGTCGTCGGGGTTCATCCCGTAGCGCGACGGCAGCAGCTGGTAGACGAGCTTGGTCGAGTGCTCGCGCTCTTCGGGCGTCATCCCGCCATCGCCGGTCGTGGTCGACGTTCCGACCTCCGACGCTCCACGTCCCAGTGCCTCCTTGGCGTTGCCCGACAGCGCCCCGAAGCTCATCCCGGCGATCGTGATCGGGATCTCCAGGCGGATCGGCTCGGAAGCGAACCTGCTCCCGATCGTCACGTCCGTGGCGCACCGCTCGCGGTAGCCCTCCAGCGGGTAGCGGCTGACGCTGGCACCGAGGAACAGCAGGTCGTCGAAGTGAGGGACTGGTCGCTTGGCGCCGAAGCCGCGGATGTCGTACGTGCCCTCGCGGGCGGCGCGCTGGATCTCCGCGATCGCGTTGCGGTCGAAGGTCGCGGACTCGCGC
>JBOGYE010000082.1:0-6544 GCA_050696635.1 Solirubrobacteraceae bacterium
ATGCCAACCGCGACCTGGTCCTGCTGGGCGTCGCGCTCGAGCTCGGGCGCCGCACCACCTGGGCGTACGTCGCCGGAATCCCGCTGCTGTCCCGCCGCCAGCGCAAGGCGGCGAGGCAGTTTTTGTCCGAGGAGCTGGAGCACACCGGGGAGCTGATCTCGCTGATCCGGACCGTCGGCGGCCATGCTGCGCCGCGAGCCAACAGCTACGACGTCGGCCATCCGGTCGACGCCGCCGGCGTGCTGGCGCTCCTGCACTCGCTCGAACGGGCGCAGATCGGCGGCTACCTGCGTGCGATCCCGCTGCTGTCGCCGGGACCGATTCGAGCCGCGGCAGCCACGATCCTGGCCGTCGACGCCCAGCACCTGTCGCTGCTGCGTATCGAGCAGGGACAGGATCCGGTGCCGAGCGCGTTCGTGAGCGGGGCGCAGTGATCGGCGCGCCGCCGGGCGTGCGGAGCCGGCGCGAGCTGCTGCGCGGCGCGGCCACCGGGACACTGGCCCTGACCACGACCGGCCTGCTCGCGGCTTCGGCGAGCGCAGCCTCAACGACGGCGCCACTCTCGGTTACGCAGCGGCTGGCGCGGCTGGCCGGGGTCGAGCTGCTGCTCGCCTACTGCTACCAGCACGTGCTGTCAGCCTCGATCCTGAAGCCTCACGCGCGGACGGCGCTGGCGTCGTTCGTGCAACAGGCGCGGGCGCACGTGAACGCGCTGGGACGCGAGCTTCACGCGCGTGGTGGCGCGCTCCCGGCCGGGCCGGGCAGCGTGCGCGAGGCCGATCGGTACCTCGCCGGGCGCAAGGTGCCCGAACGGCTCGGACAGCTGCGCGGCGACAAGGATGCGCTGCGTCTGCTGCTCAGCGCCGAGCAGTCCGCCGTCGGCGCCTACTTCGTGGCGCTGCTCGAGCTGCAGGACCGCGGCCTGCTCGAGCTGTCCGCGCAGATGATGGCCAACGGCGCCCAGCACGAGTCCGTCCTGAGGCTGCTGCTGCCGCCCCGCAAGCTGTCCGCCTCGGCGCCGTACGGCCTCGTGCAGGGCCGCCAGTAAGCCCCCTGAGGCGATGGTAGGCTCGCTGCGGATGCGGATCGCACGCCCGCTGTATGACCAGCTCGTCGCCCTGGCGCAGGCCGAGGCGCCAAACGAGTGCTGCGGGATGATCGCCAGCCGCGACGGTCAGGCGATCGACGTGCACCCCGCGGTCAATGCGGCCGCTAGCCCGCTGCGCTACGAGATCGACGGCGCCGAGCAGCTGCGGATCCAACTTGCGATCGACGACGCCGGCCACGATCTCGGCGCCATCTACCACTCCCATACGCGCAGCGCGCCCTATCCCTCGCAGACCGACATCAACCTCGCCTTCTACCCGGACTCCCTGTATGTGATCGTCGGGCTGGCCGGGAACCAGCCGGAGGTCCGGGCCTACGAGATCCGCGACGGCCAGGTCGCCGACGCGCAGCTGCTGGTGGAGTGACGGTGCCGGCCGGCGGTGGCAGCTCCGGCAGGGCCTCAGAGCGGCTCGAGCGCGCGCTGAAGGTGTCCCCCGAGCTGACCGGCGGCGAGCCGGTGGCGGTGGCGCGGGCGCTGAACGAGGCCGAGGGAGAGTTCATCCGCGGGCTCCTGCTGGAGGAGGGGGTGCCGAGCATGCTGCGCCGCAGCGCCGGCTGGGACGTTCCCGGGATGCTCGCCGCCGGGCCGCGGGACGTGCTGGTGCCGCAGGCTGCGCTGGACACCGCACGCGCGATCCTGAACGGCGCCGACGGCACTCCCTCTTCGGCGGCGACCCTACGGGGAGCCGACCCGCCATAGGCCGTCGTCGGCCCAGGCGCCGGTGATCACCGTGTCCGGATCCGCGCCGCGCGCCTCGGCGATCTGAGCGGCGAGCACCTGTAGTGCGACCGTGAGCGGCAGTTGGGCGAGCACCGGATCCAGATCGGCGGGGGCGTCGATCGTCGCCACGGTCAGCCCCTCGCGCGCAGCCGCGCCGGCAAGCCGGTTCAGCAGGTCGAAGCGGTCGTGGCCGGGCGCGAGCGCCAGCAGGGCGTCGTCGGGACCGAGTGGCACCGCGGACCCGTGCAGCAGGTACTCGGCCTCGTAGCCCTCGGCGGCCATGCGCGCGGCCTCGCGCAGCTTCAGCGCGCCCTCGCGGGCGGTGATCGCGCCCGGGCCGACGCCCGCGATCACCAGCAGCCGCCGGTCCTGCAGGCCGGCGAGGACGGGCTCGAGCGCCGCGCAGCGCACTGCCTGCGCGACCCCGCCCAGCCGGTCCGGGTCAAGCGTCGACTGGCTCAGCTCGAGGCTCAGGCGGGCCAGCACGACCAGCGCAGCGAGGTAGCTGGCGGTGTAGGTCTCGCTGCGCTCGCGCGGGGTCGTCTCGATCGCCTCCGGCCAACCGGCTCCCTGTGCGGTGATCGACACCAGGCGCGCGCCGGCCGTGGCAGCGCGCGCTCGCGCACGGGCGGAGAAGGCGGTCTGCGCGGTGTGTGAGATCACCACGACCGCGTCGTCGGCGCCCAGCTCGAGCTGCTCGTCCCAGGCGAAGCTCGCCGACGAGCTCCAGCGGACCGCTCGAGGCCCGCGGGCGAACATCCACGCGCCCAGCTCGGCGGCGTGCTGGCTGGTGCCGGTGCCGATCAGCCAGATCCGCCGCGCCGGGGCGAGGCGTTGCACGGCCGTGCTCAGGTCGGCGGCGAGCATCGCCTCGATCGCGTCGCCCTGCGCGGCGATTGCGTGTGACAGCTCGGTCATCTCCCGGGCCCGGGAATGCGATCCAGGATCTCAGACGAGCGCCGGCTGGCGGTCGGCTGCGATCGAGGAGATCTCCTCGGACGCGCGCTCGAACTCGTCGTCTGACAGCACCGGCGTGCCCTCGAACGGGAGCTCGCGGGTCAGCTGAAGCCAGGAGCGGCAGCCGCCGTACTCCTCGCGCACCTTGACGGTCACCGGCCTGGGGATCCGGTAGGTGCGCAGCAGGATCACATGCAGCGGGTGGCGGCGCTTCCACGCCAGGCGCTTCTCGGCGTAGTCGGTCGTCCAGACGTAGAACGGCGACAGAGCGTCGACGGCACGGCGATCGGTGATCGTGAAGTGGGCCGCCACCTCCGCCCAGGCACGGATCCGCACCCGGTCGGGCTGGTTCAGCAGTTCGCCGGGGTGCAGCGAGTGCGGGTGTGGCTCGCCGTCGGACCACACGCCCTCCTCGAGCGCGCGCGAAAGCTCCGGCCGGTGCGACTCGCGCACCAGATCCGAGCGCTGATGGTCGAACGTCGGGTACAGGAAGAAGCGCTCGTGATCGAGCTTGAAGTGCTTGTCGGCTTCACGGATGCCGCCCTTGCGGAGCGTGAGCAACTGCTCGCCCTCGGCGAGCGCCCGCACGGTGACGGCCCATTCTTTAAAGGCAATAGGCATAGTTTTAAAGGGGGGCAGACGGTTTGTGAGTTTGCGTCCGGCACGGGCAGTCCGCAGGTCGCAACGGCAAGCCGGAACGCAGCCGATTCTATGCCAGATCGTGCGAATCTCCAAATCTGGCTGCAAATGGAGGGGTTATGGTGTTACGAGCCCAATCCCTCGCAGCCCATCAGCCCGTCGAAAGCAGCGCCTCAGAGCCGGGTGCCCGCGGCGCTCTGAACGGGCTCGATGATCGCGGCGAAGTCGTCGTCGCCGTGGCCCAGTCCGACCGCCGCGGTCAGCAGTTCCCGCGTCTGGGCGGCGGCGGGGAAGGGGACCCCAAGCGCCTGGCCCTCCTCCAGGCACAGCCGCACGTCCTTGAGCATGTGGGCGGTCTTGAACAGCGTCGTGTAGTCGTGGCTGCGCATCGGCGCCGCCTTGAGGTCGAGCATCGCCGAGCCGCCTGCGCCGGCCCCGACCACCGCCACCAGCGCGTCGAGGTCCAGCCCGGCGCGCGCGCCAACCACCAGCGCCTGCGCCAGCACGGCGGCGTTGGTGGCTGCGACCGCGTTGTTGAGCAGCTTCACCATCTGGCCGTGGCCCTGCGGACCCGCGTGGACGATCAGCTCACCCATCGCCTCGAGCACCGGGCGGGCGCGCGCGAAGTCCTGGTCCTCGCCGCCGACCATGATCGTCAGCGTGCCGTCGGCCGCCTTGGGTGAGGAGCCGGTGACCGGCGCGTCGAGCAGCGTGCAGTCGTGGCGTCGCAGGCCGTCCGCGATCCGGTGGGCGGCGGCCGGGCCGATCGTCGAGCAGTCGATGAACAGCGTCCCCGGCGAGGCGGTGGTCGCCGCGCCCTCGTGGCCGAGCAGCACCTCCTCTACCTGGGGCCCGTCGACGACCATCGTGATCACGATCTCGGCGTCGGCCGCCGCATGGCCGGGCGTCGCGCCGAGTCGCGCGTCATGGTCCGAGCAGAACGCCTGGGCGGTGGACTCGGTCCGGTTCCAGACGGTCAGCTCGAAGCCGGCGGCGGCGATGTTGGCGGCCATGCGCGAGCCCATGATCCCCAGACCGAGAAACGCGACGCGCATCAGGGCGAACCATAGCCGCCACCGCCGGGCGACTCGATCCGCAGCCGCTGTCCCGGCGCCAGTTCGCCGCTGCACTTCGGTTCAAGCTCGACGCCATCCAGCAGGTTGCGACCGAGCGCGCCCGGGTCGCCGCCGTCGGCCCCGGGCGGCGCATGCAGGCGTCGCTCGGTGATCAACGAGAAGCGCAGGGGCGCGAGCGCCTGCAGCTCGCGCACGACCCCGTCGCCGCCCCTGTGGCGGCCGGCCCCGCCCGATCCGCGACGCAGCGAGTACTCCGTCACGCGCAGCGGGAACTCCAGCTCCAGCGCCTCGACGGGCGTGTTGAGCGTGTTGCTCATCGCGACATGGACCGCGTTCGGGCCATCCGCGTCGACGCAGGCTCCCTGGCCGCCGGCCAGCGTCTCGTAGTAGACGACGCCATGCTCGTCGCCGAGCGTGAGGTTGTTCATCGTTCCCTGGCCACACGCACGACCAAAGGCGCGCAGCACCACGTCGGCGACCCGCGACGAGGTCTCGACGTTGCCGGCGGCGACCGCCGGCGCGTCGCGCGGTCGACCGCCGACCGGAGCGCGGGCGTTCAGCAGCGACCCCTCAGGGGCGATCACGTGCAGCGGCCGCAGGGCGCCGGCGTTGGCCGGGATGTCCGGGTCGGTCAGGACGCGCAGCGCGAAGCAGCAGGCCGACACCGTGACCGCCAGCGGGCAGTTGAGATTGCCGGCGTGCTGGTCGTCGGTGCCGGTGAAGTCGAGCGTCAGCTCGTCCGCGGAGACGGTCGCCCGCAGCGAGATCGTCAGCTCGCCCTCGCGCGCCTCGAGCACGTCGCTGGCGTGCCGTGGCCCGTCGTCGAGCGCCGCCAGGCACGCTCGGGTGCGCCGCTCGGCGTAGTCGAGCACCTCGCCGTAGGCGGCCAGGAGGGTGCCGACGCCGACCCGTCGCGCCAGCGCGGTCAGGCGCAGCGCGCCGATCCGGCCGGCAGCCAGTTGGGCGCGCAGGTCGGCGCGGCGCTGGTCGGGCCGGCGCATCAGCTCAGACAGCTCCACGATCGCCGCCTCGTCGAGCATCCGCGGCTCGATCACGACGCCCTCGTCGGCCAGCGTGGCGCTGTCGGCGGGCATCGAGCCGGGGGTGGGCCCGCCGACGTCGGCGTGGTGGGCGCGGCTGGCGGCGAACGCGATCAAGCGGCCGCGACCGTGGACCGAGGCGTCGTCGCCCGCGTCGGGCCTACGGCTCGGACCGTCTGCATCGCAGGCGAACACCGGCGTGATCACGGTGATGTCGGGTAGGTGGGTGCCGCCGCGGTAGGGGTCATTGAGGACCCACGAGCGCCCCGGCGCGTGCTCGAACCCCAGCACCGAAGCGACGGCGGCGGGCATCGCGCCGAGGTGCACCGGGATGTGCTCCGCCTGCATCACCAGCTCGCCGTCGGGCGTGAACAGGGCGGTCGAGGCGTCGCGGCGCTCCTTGATGTTGGCCGAGTGCGCCGAGCGGATCAGGGTCGCGCCCATCTCCTCGCAGATCGCGTGCAGAGCCCCGGTCAGGACCTGCAGCTCGACGGGGTCGATCACGCCCGCTCCTGCAGGTGGATCGTGCCGTTCGCGTCGACCTCGCCGCGCCAGTCGTCGGGGACGAACAGGGTCGACTCGGGCAGCGCCACGACGGCCGGCCCGGCGATCGTGTCCCCCGGCCGCGGCCCGCCGGCCCCGGCTCCACCGAGCGTGACATCGCTGCCGGGCACCGACGCCGACACGCGCACGGTGACCAGCTCGAGCTCCTGCTCAGGGTCGCGATACCCGTAGCGCCGCTCGTGCAGATCCTCAAAGGCCGACCGCAGCTCGTCGGGCGACGGCGCCGGCGGGCCGGCCACCGCCAGCTCGAAGGACTGACCGGCGTAGCGCAGCTCGTAGACGGCGTCCAAGCGCGCCTCGCGGTCCCCCAGTTCCGAGCGCGCCCGGTCGCCGAGCTGCGCGACGTGCTGGGCGACCGCGGCCGCGCCCAGCGCGTCCCCGCGCAGCATCACCGTCCGCTGGGCGTCGCGCCGTCGCGGAGCGACCAGCAGCCCCAGCGC
>JBOGYE010000083.1:0-7697 GCA_050696635.1 Solirubrobacteraceae bacterium
GCGCTGGGGCTCGCCGAGCGCGACGGCGCCGGACTGATCTGCGTGCCGGCCGGCGCCAACGGTCGCGGGCTGCGCGAGGCCGGGGCGGTGCCCGACGCCGGGCCTGGCTACACCGAGCTCGAGGCGGGCGCCGTAGGTCGTGGCGCGGCCGAGATCGGCACGGCCGCCGCGGCGGGCGAGATCACGGCGCTGCACCTGTTCGCCACCGACCCCGTGCGCGACGCGCCCGACCGCGCGCTGTGGACGCGGGCACTGCATGCCGCGCCGCTGGTCGTGGCGCACGCCTCGGTGCTCACCGAGGGGCTGGCCGAGCACGCCAACGTGATCTTCCCGGCCGAGTCCCACGCCGAGAAGGAGGGGACCCTCGTGCACCCCGACGGCCGGCTGCAGCGGCTGCGGATCGCGATCGCGCACCCCAGCGAGGTGCGGTCCGGATGGGCGGTGCTGGCCGAGATCGCGCGCCGCTGTGGACTCGACGTCGGCGCGCAGCGGTCAGGCGACGTCTTCGCCGCGCTGGTGGCGACGGCGCCGATCTACGAGGGGATCGAGCTTGACGAGATCGGCGGTGGCGGGCTGCGCTGGCCGGAGCGACCGCAGGCTGCCGCGCTGGCCGCGGTGGCGCCCGGGCCGCTGCCACAGGCGCCCGCGGCGGTCGCCGAGCTGCGCCACGCGGTGCTGCGCCTGGGCACCTACCGCCCGATCTGGGCCGCGCCGGAGTGCGAGATCTCGCCCGCGCTGAAGTTCCTGATCCCGACCCAGGCGCTCGAGCTGTCGCCCGACGACGCGCGGCGGCTGGGGATCGCGCACGGCTCGGAGGTTGTGGTGTCAGCCAACGGCACACGCCTGACCGCGACGGCAACCGTGCGCAGCGGCGTGCGGGACGGCAGCGCGTTCCTGGCCGAAGGGCTCGCACGCGACTCGGCCAACCTGCTGACCGAGGCGCTGGTCGAGGTGGCTCCGGCATGACCGCCTTCGCGCTGGTCGACTACTTCGAGCCGTGGTGGATCCAGATCGTCAAGGCGCTGGTGATCTTCGGCGTGATCTTCGCGGTGCTGCCGATCCTGATCGTCTACGAGCGCAAGCTGCTCGGCCGCTTCCAGGGCCGCTACGGCCCCAACCGCGTCGGCCCCTACGGGCTGCTGCAGCCGATGGCCGAGATCGTCAAGTTCGCGCTCAAGGAGCCGTTCCGACCCGCGACCGCGGTCGAGTCGCTGTTCCGGATCGCGCCGATGATCGCGATCCTGACGGCCGTCTCGGCGCTCGCGCTGGTGCCGTTCGGCGATGTCCAGCACATCTTCGGCACGCGCGTCGGCCTGTACGGGATCGATGTCTCGATCGGGCCCCTGTACGTGTTCGCGTTCGGCGGCATCTCGTTCTACGGGATCATGCTCGGCGGCTGGGCATCGGGCTCCAAGTACTCGTTCTTGGGCGCGATGCGCGGCGCCGCGCAGCTGATCTCCTACGAGGTCTCCCAGGGGCTGGCGCTGGTCGGCGTACTGATCACCGCCGGGACGCTGTCGCTCACCGGGATCGTCCACGCGCAGGGCGGCATGTGGTACTTCATCCCCCAGTTCTGCGGCTTTCTGATCTTCATGACGGCATCATTCGCGGAGACCAACCGGGCCCCGTTCGACCTCGTCGAGGCTGACGCCGAGCTGGTCGGCGGCTATTTCACCGAGTACGGCGGGACCGCGTTCGTCGCCTACCTGTTCGCTGAGTACACGAACATGATCGTCGTCTCGGGGATCGCCGTGACGCTGTTCTTCGGCGGCTGGCTGATGCCGTTCGGGATCCACCCGCCGGGCTGGGTCGACCCGTTCGTCGTGCTCGGCAAGATGCTGCTCGTGATCACCTTCTTCGTCTGGGTGCGGGCGACGCTGCCGCGGCTGCGCTACGACCAGCTGATGTCGTTCGGCTGGAAGATCCTGCTGCCGCTGGCGACGTTGAACCTGCTCGTGACGGCGATCGTGGTGGTCGCATGAGTCCCTACGATCCCGGCGCCGACGTCATCACTGTGATCCGCAGCCCGGGCACCGGACCGGTGCGCGGCGCCTATCGGACCTTCGGCGCCACCCTGAAGGGACTCAAGACCACCTTCATGCGGGTCGTCGAGGGAACGACGACGATCCAGTACCCGGAGGAGAAGGTCCCCGTCTATCCGCGCTTCCGCGGGCGTCACAAGCTGCACCGATTCGAATCATCGGACCCCGCCCACCCCGGCCTTGAGAAGTGCGTCGGCTGCTCGCTGTGCGCGGCGGCCTGCCCGGCCGACTGCATCCGTGTGGTCTCGGCGGAGAACACGCCGGAGAACCGCGTCTCGGCCGGCGAGCGCTACGCGGCGGTGTACGAGATCAACCTGTCCCGGTGCATCTTCTGCGGCTACTGCGAGGTCGCCTGCCCGTTCGACGCGATCACGATGGGGCACGACTACGAGATGTCGGACTACACCCGCTCAGACCTGATCTTCACCAAGGAGATGCTGCTCGCCGAACCGATCGAGCGCACCCCGCTGCGGCGGGAGGGAGAGTGACCCGGGCGTGAGCGCCGTGCTGTTCTTTATCGCCGCGATCGGCGCCCTGGCCGGCGCGATCGGCGTCGTGACCTTGCGCAACCCGTTCTACAACGTGCTCGCGCTCGTCTGCCACCTGATCGCGCTGGCGGCGCTGTTCCTGCTGCTGCGGGCCGAGTTCGTGGCCGCCGCCCAGGTCGTCGTCTACGCCGGGGCGGTGATGGTCCTGTACGTGTTCGTGGTCGCCTACGTCGGCGGCGCCGACGAACCGCTTCACCGACACGGCGGCGCGGCGCGCACGCTGGCGCCGCTGTTCGGGCTCGCGATCGCCGCCGAACTGGTGATCGCGATGCTCGGCACCGGATTGAAGGGGGTGACCGGCAAGGGCGCCCCGTACCTACCGGGCTTCGGCACGCCAGAGCAGATCGGGCGGCTGTTCTTGACCACCTACCTGCTGCCGTTCGAGGTCGCATCGCTGCTGCTGCTGGTGGCCGCGATCGGAGCCGTCGTGCTCGCCCGGCGCCGGCGGGGCCTGGAGCCTTCAAAGGAGGAGCGCGACCCGCGCCTGCGACCCGCTCGGCCGGCGTTCACCGGGACGATGGCCGAGGTCGCGGGACTGCGCCCCGGCGGCGGCACGACGCCGCGCGCCGATCAGCAGACCGAGCCGATCGGCGCCCACGCCGCAGGTCGCGCCCAGAGCGGCGAGCAGGAGGGCGGCTGGTAATGGCGATCGGCTGGTACCTGACGGTCTCGGCGCTGATCTTCTGCATCGGCGCGGTCGGCGTGCTGACGCGCCCCAACCCGCTTGTGATCCTGCTCTGCCTGGAGCTGATGCTGAACGCCGCCAATCTGGCGCTGGTCGCATTCGCGCGCATGTGGGGCGGCGCCGACGGGCAGGTGTTCGCGTTGATCGTGATGGTGATCGCGGCCTGCGAGGTGACGGTCGGCCTCGGGCTGATCGTCGCGATCTACCGGCGGCAACTCGCGATCGACGTCGACGAGCTCAACGAGCTGCGCGGATGATGGCGACCGAGAACGAGCTGCGAGGCTAGTGGCGACAGAGACCGGCGGGCGCCCGTGAGCGCGACCACTTTCGGCTGGCTGATCCTGCTGTTCCCGTTGCTGGGGACGATCCTGGTCGGTCTCGGCTACCGGCGCTGGCCGGGCGTATCGGCGGGCTGGCTGGCGTCGCTGGCGATCGCGCTGGCGTTCGGGGCCTCGATCGGGGCGCTGATCTCGCTGCTCGGCGACCCCTCGGCACATCGCCAGCTGACGGCGTCGCTGTGGAACTACGACTTCACGGTCGGCGTCGACGCCAAGCTGTCGATCCTGGTCGACCCGCTGTCGGTGTTCATGTGCCTGGTCGTATCGGGCGTCTCGACCCTGATCCACATCTACTCGATCGGCTACCTGCGCTCCGATCGCGGCTACAGCCGCTACTTCGCCTACCTGAACTACTTCGTGTTCTCGATGCTGCTGCTGGTGCTGGCCGGCAACTTCATCGTGCTGATCGTCGGCTGGGCGTTCGTCGGCGCGGCCTCCTACCTGCTGATCTCGTTCTGGTACCGGCGCACGACTGCGACCAACGCCGGGATCAAGGCGTTCGTGATCAACGTGCTCGGCGACGTCGGGCTGGTGCTGGGAACGTTCTTCATCTTCCGCCACACCGGCACGGTCGACTTCCTGAAGACGTTCGCAGCGGCGCCGCACGTGTTCGCGCACAACTCGACCGACCTGGTCGCCGGCTGTCTGCTGCTGCTGGTCGGCGCGTTCGCCAAGTCCGCCCAGGTGCCGCTGCACACCTGGCTGCCGGACGCGATGGAGGGACCGACGCCGGTCTCGGCGCTGATTCACGCCGCGACGATGGTGACCGCCGGCGTGTACCTGATCGCGCGCATGCACCCGCTGTTCGAGATCGCCACCACCGCCGCCGACGTCGGCGCGATCGTAGGCTGTCTGACGCTGCTGATCGCGGCCACGATCGCGATCGTGCAGACCGACATCAAGCGTGTGATCGCCTACTCGACGATGTCCCAGATCGGCTACATGATCATGGGCGTCTCCGTCGGTGCCTACTCCGCCGGCCTGTTCCATCTGATGTCGCACGCCTTCTTCAAGGCGCTGCTGTTCATGGGCGCCGGCTCGATCATCGGCGCGATGGGCGGCGAGCAGTCGCTGGATCGGATGCGCGGCTTTCGCAAGTCGATGCCGTTCACGTTTGCCTGCTTTGTGTTTGGCGGCCTGGCCCTGTCGGGCCTGCCGCCGTTTTCGGGCTGGCTGTCAAAAGACGACATCCTCGGCTATCTGGACAACCGCGGCGGCGGCTTCTTGATCCTTGGGATCGCCGGCTACGTGGGCGCGTTCATGACCGGCATCTACACCTTCCGGATGATCTTCCGCGCCTTCTTCGGCGAGCCATGCGAGGAGGCGCGCGAGCTCGAGGCCGGCCATCTGCACCACGCCGAGACCCCGCGCAACCCCGCCAACGGTGAGGTCGAGGACACCGACGTCGGCTTCCCCGGCCCCGACCACCAGATCGCCGAGCGCGACTGGCCGATGAGGTTCCCGATGGCCGTGCTGGCGCTGCTGTCGCTCGGCGCCGGGTTCATCCAGCTGCCCGGGGTCGACGACGTGGTCGCGCGCTTCCTGGCGCCGAGCTTCGCCGGCTCGCGGCTGTATGACCTGCACTCGAGCGTCGGCCTGGACTACGTCGGCCTGGCGATCGGCGCGATCGTGGCCGCGGTCGCGATCTTGATCGCCCACCGGATCTGGGTGGTCCGGGTGGGCAGCGCCGCGGCGATCCAGGCGCGGTTGCCGCTGGTGCACAAGTTCCTGGATCACAAGTGGTACTTCGACGAGCTGATCGACGCCGCGGTGGTACGCCCGGCGCTGTGGCTGGGGCGGTTCGCCGGCTCGGTGCTGGAGCGCGGCGTGATCGACGGAGGCGTCACCGGCGGCGCCACCGGCGTCGTGCGCGCCGCCTCGGCGTCCGTGCGCCGCGCGCAGACGGGATACCTGCGCTGGTACGCGGCGCTGATGCTGATCGGCCTGTCGGGAATGGCCCTCTATTTCCTGATCTCCGCCGCATGACGACGCCATGACCCTGTCGATCCTGATCTGGGTGCCGCTGGCGCTGTCGCTGGCCGCGGCGCTGGCGCCGGCGCGGCTGGCGGGCCGCGCGGCGATCGTCTGGAGCGTCGTCGCGCTGGCGATCGCGATCTCGTTCCTGGCCCGCTTCTCGCTCGGGGTCTCGGGGCTGCAGTTCGTCACCGACCAGGTTTGGATCGCGGCGCTGGGGATCCACTACAAGCTCGGGCTCGACGGGCTCAACGTGGCGCTGGTGACGCTGACGACGGTGATCTTCTGCGCGGCGATCGTCTGGGCCTCGTTTCACGAATGGGAGCGATCAAGGACGTTCTACTTCCACCTGGGGCTGGCCGAGAGCGCCGTGCTGGGAGCGTTCTGCGCTCAGGACCTGGCGCTGTTCGTCGCGTTCTTCGACCTGATGCTGATCCCGTTCTACTTCCTGACCGGGATGTGGGGCGGCGAACGACGCGTCCGCGCCACGACCAAGCTGGTCATCTACACCCTGGTCGGCTCGTTCTTCATGCTCGTCGGCGCGATCGCCACGGGCGCGCTGGCCGCGAGCCAGCACCACACGCATCTGACCTTCGTGCTGTCGGCGCTGCAGGGGCTGCAGCTGTCGCACACGTCGCAGACCTGGATCTTCTTGTGCTTCGGGATCGCGTTCCTGGTCAAGATGCCGCTGGTCCCGTTCCACGGCTGGCTGCCCGACGGCTACAAGGCGATGCCGATCCCGGCGCTGGCGGTGTGGTCGGCGATCCTGTCCAAGGTCGCCGCCTACGGCTTCTTGCGGATCGTGCTGCCGCTGTTCCCGTACGCGTCGGCCCACTTCCAGACGCTGATGCTGATCATCGCGCTGGTCTCGATCCTGTGGGGGACCCTGGTCGCGATGACCACGCCGGACGCGCGCATGGTGGTCTCGTATTCGAGCATCGCCCAGCTCGGCTTCATCGTGCTGGGGATCTTCTCGCTGCGGCCCGAGGGCGCCCAGGGCGCGCTGTTGCAGATGGTCAACCACGCGCTGGTGACCGCGCCGCTGTTCCTGATCGTGGCGATGCTGGCGGTGCGCGCCGGCGGCTCTGAGAAGCTCGCCGACATGAGCGGGATCGCGTTCCGCGCGCCCGTGCTGGCGACCCTGTTTCTGATCGTGACGCTGGCGACGCTGGCGATGCCCGGCTCGTCGAACTTCGTCGGCGAGTTCATGATCCTGCTGGGGACGTTCAAGTCCAACCTGGCGATCGCGGCGATCACGTTCGCCGGTGTGATCGGAGCGGCCGCCTACGCGTTGCGGTTCTACATCCTCGCGATGCACAACCGCGTCGGACCCAGGGTCAAATCGTTCGACGTCGGAATAGCCGACGCGGTGCCCCTGTGCGGGGTCGTGCTGGTGATCCTGGTACTGGCCTTCTACCCGCAGTTCGGGCTGCGGCGCTCGGAGCCGACGGTGCGCGCGACGATCGCCGCCGCACAGATCGAGTCACGCCAGCCCGGCTGGTACGCCTATGCGCCCCTGAGCGCGAGCGCCCGCAAGCCCCGGCGGATCTACACCTATTCATCCGGGAGCTCCACGCCGTGAGCCTCGTCCTGGCCACCATGCACGGCCCCCACATCGACTGGCCCTCGTTCGCGCCGATCGTGATCCTGGCGCTGGGCGCGCTGGTCGTGCTGCTCGCCGGCCTGCTCGGCCGCGTCGTGCGCGAGCGCGCCGTGCCGGTGCTGACGATCGCCACCCTGATCGCCGCCATCATCGACGACGCCTTCCGGCTGCCACATCCGGCCGCGATCGTGTCCGGCGCGCTGTCGGTCGACGGGCTGGCGCTGGTGCTCGACCTGATCTTCGCCGCCGCGGCAATCGCGACCGTGCTGATCTCGCAACGAACGCGGGCGCCGGCCAGCGCCGGCCACGGCGAGTACCACTCGCTGCTGCTGTTCAGCGTGTTCGGCATGGCGGTGCTCGTGTCGGCGCAGAACCTGGTGACGCTGTTCATCGGCTTCGAGCTGCTGTCGATCCCGCTGTACGTGCTGTGCGCGTCCGAGTTCCGCCGCGAGGGGTCGCTCGAGTCGGGCCTGAAATACCTCGTGATCGGCTCGGTCGGCTCGGCGA
>JBOGYE010000084.1:0-5451 GCA_050696635.1 Solirubrobacteraceae bacterium
GTGCTCATCAGGCCGCCTGGCGCTCGAGCGCCACCGCGGCGCGGTCGGGCCGCAGCGCAGGCGCGTCGGTCGCCTCCTGCGCCCGTGGCGTGCGCAGGATCGCAAGCGCGGTCGCGATCCCGGCTACGACGCACAGCGAGCCGATCGTGAACGCGAGGTGGTACCCACTGACGAGCGAGCCCGCGATTGCGTGGTGCGCCATCAGCAGCGCCTTGGTGTGGCTGGTCGCGATTGTGCCCAGCGCCGCCAGCCCCAGCGCGCCGGCGACCTGCTGGGAGACGTTGACGATGCCCGACCCCAGCCCCGCGTCCTGGGCCGGGACGTCGGCCATCGCGATCGTCAGCAGGGGCATGAACGCGTTGCCGATCCCCAGTCCGATCGCCAGGAACGCGACAAACACGGTCGGGAAGAAGCTCGTGTGCAACCCCGTGGTTCCAAGCAGCAGCAGCCCGGCGATCACGCTGAGCATGCCGGGGATTATCACGCGCATCTCACCGAAGCGCTTGACCAGGCGCGCGTTGACGCCAAGCGACAGGATCCCGACGCTCACCGTCCAGGGGAGGAACGCCATGCCGGTCGCCAATGCGCTGTAGTGACGCACGTGCTCCAGGTACAGCGTCCCCAGGAAGAAGGTCGCGTACATGCCGGTGACCAGGAAGCCGCGTACGACGCTTGACCCGACCAGGCTTCGCAGGCGCAGGATCCGCAGCGGCATGATCGGGTTCTCGATCCGGGACTCGAGCAGGATAAACAGGGTCATCAGCGTCGCCGCGAGCGCGCCGAACCCGAGCACCTGTGCCGAGCCCCAGCCGTCGTTGGTGGCCTGGACGATCGCGTAGACAGCGGTCATCAGCGACGCCGTCACGAGGATCGAGCCGAGCCAGTCGATGCCGTGTGCGAGTCCGAGCCCGTGATCGCGCGGGATCAGCAGTCGGCCGAAGAAGAACGTGGCCAGGCCGATCGGCACGTTGACGAAGAAGATCCAGTGCCAGCTGAGCGCCTCCGTCAGCGCTCCGCCCGCGAGCAGGCCCAGCGAGCCGCCGGCGACGGCCGTGAACACGTATGCGCTCATCGCGCGGGCGCGCTCGTCGGGCGCCGGAAACTCGGTGACGATGATCGCCAGGATCACCGACGCCTGCATGGCGGCGCCGATACCCTGCAAGAACCGAGCGGCGATCAAAAAGCCCTGACTGGGCGCCGAGCCGCACAGAACGGAGGCGGCGGTGAACACGACCAGCCCGCCGAGAAACACGCGCCTGCGGCCGATCAGATCGCCGAGCCGCCCGGCCAGCAGCAGGAAGCTGCCGAAGGTGACCAGGAAGGCGTTGATCACCCAGGTGAGGTTGCCCTGGCTGAAGTGCAGGTCGTGCTGGATCGACGGCAGCGCGACGTTCACGATCGTCGTGTCGAGGACGATCATCAGCTGCGCGAGGCAGACGACGACGAGGCCGAGCCAGCGGCGGCGCTCGTCTGTGGGAATGGATACGGGTGAGGATGTGAAGTTCATGCAGTTCCGAACGTCGAAGGGGCGGTGGTAAACTGGAGGCCACCTCCAGAACTAAGCGGAGGAAGCCTCCGGTAATATAGCGGAGGGCCCCTCCGGTTTGTCAAGCGGATCTTCATGAGCGCCACCGACAGCCCCACCCAGCCCTTGAGCACGCGTCCCAAGCGTGCGGACGCCTGTCGCAACTACGACAAGGTGATCTCGGCCGCGCGCGACGCCTTCGCGCAGCGGGGCGCGTCGACCTCACTGGAGGAGATCGCCCGCCGGGCCGGAGTGGGGATCGGCACCCTGTATCGCAACTTTCCCAACCGTCAGGCGCTGCTGGAGGCCGTCTACCTCGACGAGCTGGACTCGATCTGCCGCGCCGCCGGCGACCTGGACGCCCTGGACCCGTGGGACGCGGTGGTCAGCTGGCTGCGCCGCTTCGTCGGCTACATGGCGACCAAGCAGGCGCTGGCCCAGGAGCTGCTGGACTACGTCGATCGCGAGGCGCCGCTGTTTCGCAGCTGCCGGGCGGCGCTGTTCGCGGCCGGTGAACCGCTGCTCGAGCGAGCGCAGCGCGCCGAGGTGGTGCGGGCCGATACCGATCTGGGCGAGATCATCCAGATGGTCGGTCAGATCGCAAAGATCCAGGGCGCCGAGCCCGGCCAGATCGAGCACATCCTCGACATCGCGCTGGACGGCCTGCGCTACCGGCCGTAGCGCAGGCCCGAGCGGGGGTGCGGCAGGCCGTCAGCTCCAGGGGTAGGGACTGCTGGACACCGGGTGCAGGTCGCCGGTGGCGAACCGCTCGTAACGGAACGGATGCAGCAGCGATGAGTGCTCGCCCACCAGGACTCGCGCGATCTCCCTGCCGACGGCGATCATCTTGTAGCCGTGGTTGGAGTCGGCGGCGACGAACACGTTCGGGCGCATGTAGTCGAATACCGGGAAGTTGTCGACCGTGAACGCACCGACGCCTCCGGAGCGAACCTGGCGGTACTTCGACCGCGCGCCCTCGAATCGAGTCAGGCAGTGCGACAGCGAGGCGGACCACATGTCCGCGAAGCCGGCGTCGACCGTCCCGGTCGGATAGGGGTCGACCTCGAACGTGTTGCCGAGCTTGATCGGCTGCGCGCCGCCCTGGACCGAGTCGCGATCGGGCTTGAAGTACACGCCCCAGAACTCATCGGTGATCAGCGTGCCGTCGTCGGCGCGCAGCGGGGCCACCGAGTCGACGTGCAGCACCGGCGAGGAGCGGCCGTCGTCGGTGACGAAGCTCGCCGGGTCGAAGGCGGCCTCGCCCTCCTGCAGGTACCAGTAGGTCCACATCGGCTGGTCGGCGATCAGCTCGCCGTCGGGCTGGCGGACATCGAGCCGGTCGGGCAGGTCGAGCATCGACCAAAGCGACGCGATCCACGGGCCGACGGCCACGACCACCTGCTCGACCGCCACGTCTCCCTCGCTGGTGCGCACGCGCGTGACCGCGCCCGACTGGTCTGACTCGAAGCCGAGCACCTCGACCCCGGTCTCGATCCGGGCCCCGGCGTGCCGGGCGAGCTGGGCGAGGCCGAGCATTGACTCGCGGTTGAAGGCGTAGCCGCCGGCGCTCTCGTGCAGGCATACGCTGAGCCCGGGAGCGCGCCAGTCGTGGTAGAGCGAGCGCATGTGCGCCGAGACCTCGTTCTCGCCCACGAACAGCCGCGACGGGTAGCCGATCCGCTGCTGGCGCTCGTGCACCGCGGTCAAGTCGGCCTCCTGCGCCTCGGGGCCGAGCGCGATGTAGCCGCTCGGGTGGTAATGCAGCAGCTCGGCCTCTGACTCCCACACCTCGACGCAGGCCGCCATCAGCTCCTGCATCGCGGGTTGGTAGTAGTTGTTGCGCACGATGCCGCACGCGATCCCCGACGCCCCGGCGGCGACGTCGGTCTTGTCGAGCACGAGCACGCGCTCGCCGCCGCGAGCCAGGTGCCATGCGGTCGACAGGCCGTGGACGCCGGCGCCGATCACGAGCGTGGTGGTGGAGGAGGGCAGGCGGTCTGGCACGAGGTCTCCGATCCTGGGGTCCTGGTTGCCTAAAGCGCAACAGTAGTGTGGATTACGCAACATGATAGCCAGCGTCGTCGACCATGTCAACCCGTCGCGCTTGCGACGCCCACCCGCGCTTGGTATAAATGCGCCCGTGTACCAATTTGTCCACTGAGAGCTGAGTCGGACGGCCGGCGAGGCGGCGGTCCGAGGAGGGAGCGAGATGGCGATCGAGGAGCAGCAGCGGCAGTTCGGCGGCAATGTGGACACGGTCCTAGCCAGCCCGCGGATCGAGCCCGCCCCGGCCACTCTGGAGGAGGCCCGCAACGCTCCCGGTCGCGCCGAGAAGATCGAGGAGCTGACGCGACGGATCGAGGCCGAGGGGATCCGCTACGTGTTCTTCCAGCAGGTCTCGGTGACCGGCCGCGTGATGGGCAAGGGCGTGGTGTCGTCGTTCTTCTCGCAGGTGGCCGAGAAGGGCTACCAGCTGGTCTACGGGGCGACGGCCAACCTGTTCACCGATCGCTACGGCGATTACATCGGCTTCGGTCCCGAGGAGTCCGAGCTGGCCGCGATCGCTGACCTCGACACGTTTGCGGTGCTGCCTTGGGATCCGCGCGTCGCGCGCGTCTACTGCGACTGCTACGACACCGAGACGGGCGAGCTGCTCGACGCCGATCCGCGCCAGAACCTGAAGCGAATCGCGCACGAGTTCGAGACCGAGCTGGGCTACCAGTTCCTGATCGGGATCGAGCCGGAGATGATGTGGCTGCGAAAGCCGCGCGACGGTGAGATGCCGCAGGGGGTCACCAAGCCCTACTGCTACCACATCCACCAGTTCGAGGAGCTGCGTCCGGTGCTGCTCGACGTGGTCGAGTACGGCCAGGCGCTGGGACTCGACATGAGCTACGGCGACCACGAGGACGCCCCAGGTCAGCTGGAGCTGAACTTCCGCTTCGACCGGCCGCTGCGCACGGCGGACAACATCACCACCTACCGCCAGGTGTGCGCGGCGGTGGGCCGCAAGCACGACCTCCTGCCGACCTTCATGCCCAAGCCGTTCACGGGCGTATCGGCCAACGGCCACCACCATCACTTCACGCTCATCGACGACGAGGGCACCAACGTCTTCTATGACCCCGACGGCCCGGCCAAGCTCTCCCAGTTCGCCCGCCACTTCCTGGGCGGCATGCTGGAGCACTTCCCGGCGCTGATGTGCGTCGGCAACCCCACGGTGAACTCCTACTGCCGCATGTGGGACACGGGCTTCTGGGCGCCGATCTATAAGAACTGGGGCTGGCAGAACCGGACGACGACCGTCCGCGTCGCCTCCGGCGGGCGCTTCGAGTACCGCGGCGTGGACTCCTCGTGCAACCCGTACCTCACCGTCGCCACGCTGCTGCGCGCCGGCCTGGACGGCGTGCGCCGCGAGCTGGACCCCGGGCCGCCCCAGCAGGGCAACACCTACGACCTGCTCCAGGAGGGCGCCGAGATCGAGAAGGTGCCCGACAGCCTGGGCGCCGCGCTCGAGGCACTGGCCGCCGACGAGGTCGTGCGCAGCGCCATGCCGGGCCGCCTCTACAAGGTCTTCAACCACTACAAGCGCGATGAATGGGAGCGCTACCTCGCCGCGGTCACTGACTGGGAGCGCGACGAGTACCTCGAGGTCCTGCCCTAGCGGGCAGGCTCAGCTCTCGTATCGGAGACACGACTATGTGCGGAATCGCAGGGATCATCTACAAGAACGGCAACGGCGCCCATCGCATCGGCCGCGACATGACGAGCATGCTGCAGTCGATGAAGCACCGTGGCCCCGACTCGACCGCGCCGCGTGACCTCGAGTTCGCCGACAACATCCGCCGTCGCCGGCGCGACGTGCTGGCGCGGATGAAGGCCGCCGGCGCGACCGTCAAGGAGACCGAGGACGTCAACGAGTACAC
>JBOGYE010000085.1:0-8805 GCA_050696635.1 Solirubrobacteraceae bacterium
CCCCTGGACGCGCACGCGGCTGCCCGGGCGTGCGAGACCGTCCGTTCGCTGGTCGCGGCCGGCACGGTCCACAGCGCTCACGACATCGCCGAGGGCGGGCTCGCGGTCGCGCTTGCCGAGTGCTGCATTGCGGGCGAGGTCGGCGCCTCGGTCACGCTCCCCGACGGGATGGATCCGTTCGCGGAGGCGCCGGGACGAGCGTTCGTCGTCTCCGGACCGGCGCACGCGCTGGCCGGGCTGACCGTTATCGGGCAAGTGGGCGGCGACGATCTGCGGCTGCGCGGGCTGCTTACGATCGGCGTCCGCGAGCTTGCCGAGCGTCGCGACCGGGGCCTCGCCGAGTACCTCTGAGCCCGTTGCTAGCCTGACCTGTTCTAGGCGCGCTGGATGGCTCCCCCTCTCGATCATCGTGACGGTCCGCGCGACGAATGCGGCGTGTTTGGGATCTTTGCTCCCGGGCACGAGGTCGCACGACTCGCGTACTTCGGCCTGTTCGCGCTCCAGCATCGTGGCCAGGAGTCGGCCGGGATCGCGACCGCGACCCACCGCGGCAACATCATCGCGCTGCGCGACCAGGGACTTGTCTCGCAGGTGTTCGACGAGCACAAGCTGCGCTCGCTCGTCGGCGACATGGCGATCGGCCACGTTCGCTACTCGACGACCGGCACCTCTGACTGGGAGAACGCGCAGCCGATCGTCCGTGACGACAGCCGCATGCTGGCGCTGGCGCACAACGGCAACCTGATCAACGCCGTGGCGCTGCATTCGGAGTTGCGCGGCCGCGACGTCCCGTTTCGCTCGACCTCGGACTCGGAGATCATCGCCGCGCTGCTGTCGATCCATCCCGCGGAGCGGATCGAGGACGCGGTCGCCGACGTGCTGTCCCGGTTGCAGGGCGCCTTCTCGACGGTGGTGCTGACCGAGGAGTCGGTGGTCGCGTTTCGCGACCCGCACGGGCTGCGGCCGCTGTCGATCGGCCGGATCGACCCGCCCGAGGGCACCGACGAGGCGCCGGCCTGGTGCGTCGCAAGCGAATCGTGCGCCTTTGACCTGATCGGCGCGACGCTGATCCGCGACGTCGAGCCGGGCGAGGTGGTCACGCTGGGCGCCTCCGGGATCGAATCACGTCGGGTCGTGAGGGACGCCCGTCGCGCCTTCTGCGTGTTCGAGTACATCTACTTCGCGCGGCCGGACTCGCGCATGGGCGGCACCGTGCTCCAGGCGGCCCGAGGCCGGATGGGGGAGATCCTGTGGCATGAGGCGCCGGTCGAGGCGGATCTCGTGATCCCCGTCCCGGACTCGGGCAACGCCGCCGCCCGCGGGCTCGCGCGCGCCGCCGGCCTCCCCCAGGACGACGGCTTCATCAAGAATCGCTACGTCGCGCGGACCTTCATCCAGCCCGGCCAGGAGCTGCGCCGCCAGGGCGTGAAGATGAAGTTCAACCCGGTCCCCGAGGTGGTGGCCGGCAAGCGCGTGGTCGTCGTCGACGACTCGATCGTGCGCGGGACCACCGATCGCCAGATCGTCCAGATGCTGCGCGATGCGGGCGCCGCCGAGGTCCACCTGCGGATCTCCGCGCCGCCGATCAAGCATCCCTGCCACTACGGAATCGACATGTCCACCCGCGAGGAGATGATCGCCCACGGCCGCACGGTGCCGGAGGTCTGCGCCGAGCTGGGCGCCGACTCGCTGCATTACCTGTCGTTGCAGGGCGTGTATGAGGCGGTCGGCGGGTCGCGCGCGCATCACTGTGACGCGTGTTTCAGCGGCGACTATCCGCTGGCCGGGACCGAGACCGCCAATGGCAAGTTCGCGTTCGAGCGCGAGCTGCCGCTCGTCAGGGCTTAGCGGCCCGCTTGGCGCGATGAACGTCGGGGTGCTCGCCTCCGGCGCCGGCACCAACCTGCAGGCGCTGATCGATCGAGCGCACGGGGTCGACGGAGTGCGGCTGACCGGGGTCGCCTCAGACAGGCCCGACGCCCTCGCCCTGGTGCGTGCTCGAGCCGCGGGGATCGAGCACGGGGTGTTCGAGCGCGAGCAGTTCGTCGATCGCGCAGCGCGCGATCGCGCGATCGCCGCCTGGCTGGGCGAGCGCGGGGTGGCGCTGGTCGTGCTCGCCGGCTACATGCAGCTGCTGTCCGACGAGTTCCTGGCCGCGTTCCCGGACCGCGTGATCAACATCCACCCGGCGCTGCTGCCCGCGTTCCCGGGGTTGAACGCGATCCAGCAGGCGCTCGACCATGGCGTTCGCGTGTTCGGGGCGAGCGTGTTCTTCGTCGACGGGGGCGTCGACAGCGGCCCGCTGATCCTTCAGCGTGCGCTCGACCTGCCCGAGGGCGTCGATGTCGAGAGCGCGCGTGACCTGGTGGCACCGGTCGAGCACGAGTTGCTGGTGGAGGCCGTGCGGCTGATCGCGCGGGGCGCAGTGAGCGTCGACGGTCGTCGGGTGCGGATCGCGCACGATCGCTGATCGCTCGCGCCCGGAGTTTGACCGGTCACGGCTGCGCTCCCTCGCATCGCGGGCGCGCGGTAGAGTCGCGCCTGATGGAGGCGAGCCCCAAGCCGTTCGACGCGCCGGCGGAGGCCACCGAGGCGCCGCCGGTTCGCCGTGCGCTGCTTTCTGTGTCCGACAAGACGGGGATCATCGAGTTCGCGCACGGGCTGGCCGAGCTGGGCATCGAGATCATCTCGACCGGGGGAACCGCTCGAGAGCTAGCCGGCGCGGGCGTCCCCGTTCGGTCGATCTCCGACCTGACCGGGTTTCCCGAGATCATGGACGGGCGGGTCAAGACGCTGCACCCGAAGCTGTACGCCGGCCTGCTCGCCGTGCGTGACAACTCCGAGCACCTGCGCGCCGTTCAGGAGCACGCGGTCGAGTTCGTCGACCTCGTGTGCGTGAACCTGTATCCGTTCGAGCGTACCGCCGGACGCCGGGGCGCCCGCGATGACGAGGTGACCGAGAACATCGACATCGGCGGTCCGACGATGATCCGCGCCGCCGCCAAGAACCATGCATACGCCGCGCCGGTGGTCAGCCCCGCCGCGTACGACGCGGTGCTGGCCGAGCTGCGCGAGTCCGGCTGCACGTTGTCGCCGGCGACGCGCGAGAGCCTGGCAGCCGAGGCGTTCTCCTACACGGCGCGCTACGACACCGCGATTGCCCGCTGGTTCCAGGAGAAGCGCGAGGACTTCCCGCCCCTGTTCGTGCGCGCATTCGAGAAGGTGCTGGAGCTTCCATACGGTGAGAACCCTCACCAGCGGGCCGCATACTACGAGCAGGTCGGGGCACGCACGCACGTGTTGTCAATGGTCTCTCAGCTTGGGGGCAAGCCGATCTCGTTCAACAACCTGCTCGACCTTGACGCCGGTCGCCTGCTGCTGAGCGAGTTCAAGATTCCGGCGTGCGTGATCATCAAGCACAACAACCCTTGCGGGGTGGCGTGCGGAACCACCGCGCTGGAGGCCTACCGCAAGGCCTTTCAGTGCGACCCTCAGTCGGCCTTCGGCGGGATCGTGTGCCTGAACCGAAGCGTCAACGGCGAGCTGGCGACGGCGCTGTCCGAGCAGTTCGTCGAGGTGTTGTTCGCACGCGGCTACGACGCGGAGGCACTCGCGACGCTGGCGGAGAAGCCAAACACGCGGATCCTCGACGACCGCGAGCGCCGCACGCCGAACATGATCGAGCCCCACGTTCGTCAGGTGATCGGCGGCCTGCTGGTCCAGGACCGTGACTTTGACCTCGAGGAGCGCGGCGAGATGCAGGTCGTGTCCGAGCGTCGCCCGAGCGAGGCGGAGTGGCAGCAGATGGCGTTTGCGTGGAAGGTCTGCAAGCACGTCAAGTCCAACGGGATCGTGATCGCCTCGGACGTGCGGACGGTCGGAATCGGGGCCGGGCAGATGAGCCGGGTGGACGCGGTTCGCCTGGCGCTGGAGAAGGCCCGCGACGGGGTCGGCGGGTCCGTGCTCGCCTCCGACGCCTACTTCCCGTTCTCCGACGGGCCCGAACTGGCGCTCGATGCCGGCGTGACCGCGATCATCCAGCCCGGCGGCTCGGTTCGTGACCACCTGTCCGTCGAGGCCGTGGACCGCGCCGGCGCGGCGATGGTGTTCACCAGCCGTCGCCACTTCCTGCATTGACCGCCCAGCGTCTCGCAGGGGATCCGCCGTCGCCCTACGAGGTCCGCTATGGCTTCAGCCGCGTGGTTCGCGCCGGCGATCTGGTGCTGGTCGGCGGCACCACCTCGGTCGGTCCGGACGGGGCGGTGATCGGCCAGACGCCCTACGAGCAGACGGTCGAGATTCTGGACAGGCTGGTGCACGAGCTCGGCCGTGTCGGCGTCGGTCCGGCCGACGTGATCCAGACCCGCGTCTATGTGACCGACATCTCCCGTGCCGACGAGGTCGGTCGCGCCCACGGCGAGGTGTTTGCGGAGCACCGCCCCCTGATGACGATGGTCGAGGTCTCTGCGCTGATCGACCCGCGCATGCTGGTCGAGATCGAGGCGGTTGCGCGCCCGGGCTGACGCCCCTCGAGCGCCGGGGCACCCCCGTGCGCGATCATGAACGCACGCCGCCGTAGCTCAGCTGGTAGAGCAGCGGACTTTTAATCCGAGGGTCGCAGGTTCGAGCCCTGCCGGCGGCATATCTATCGAGGTTGTCGTCTGCCCGGTCCAGGCTCGGTTCGGGCGGCCGCCGCCGTCCGTCTTGGCGCGGGCCGCCGGGCGCCTCCGGCCGGGGCGTTCGGCCCTCGGTGGCGGGACTGCTCACCGGGTGGCGCCACCGGGCGTGACCGCGTGACGTTGGGTGCGGCCCGGCGGGGCGCTGACTGGACGGGTCCGGACCGGCGTCAGGTTCGCCGGCGAGGCAGCCGGATGGCCGCGGTTCATCGAGCGGGCCCGCGAGCGCAAGCCGGTCACGCTGGGCGACTGTCGCTCGGCGCCACGGGCGCATCTGCTCCCGGCGTTCGGCGAGCGGGCGATCGAGTCGATCACGGCCGAGGAGGTCCAGCGCTGGCGCCAGTCCCTGACGGCCTGTCGAACCGCTCCAAGAACAAGCTGCTGATCCAGCTGCACGGCGTCTTTCGCCGGGCGCAGACGGTCTGGGCGATCCCGGTGAACCGCCGACGTCGCTGCTGCTCGGCGCGAAGAGGAGCACCATCGATGGCGGCTTCAGGTCGAGGCAAGACTGCTCGTCCTGCGTGAATGGGGAAGTGACCTTTGCGCGACGGTTGTGCTGTCTCGATGGTCCACCAGCTGCGCGATAGCGCTCGCGATCGTCGGCAAGCCCGCGTGGGTTGAGCGCTGTTGGGATTCATCCCGCGCGTCCTGGTGGTCGCGCAGGACCGCAGGCTGAACGCCGAGCGCTGGCGGCTGCGCCGGGCGACGCCGGATGCTCTCTCGCCCAGCATGGGAGCGGGGCGCGGAAGTCGCGTTTGACTTTGTCGTGCAAAGCGTGATAGCTTTGTGCCACAAACCAAATGAAGGGATGACGCGATGAACGGACCATACGACAGCGGCTCACTCCGAACGGGCGTGGACGAGGGTGGTGGGCTGGATCCCGAGCAGGCGGCGAGGCTACTTGACCACAGCAGCCGCCGAGCGCAGCGCGAGTTGGAGTTCAGCTCGCCGTGGCTGTCGCTGTTGGCGGCGGTGACGACCCTGGTGGCGCTGGGCGCGGTGTGGCTGTCGGTCAGCGGCCAGCACCCCTACAAGGGCCCGACCCCCGCCGGGCTGTCGGTCTTTTATGTGGCGATTTTCGCCCGGATCGCGACCTACGCCTGGGCCGCTCAGCGCGCGACGGCCGGCGTGAGCGGCCGCTCGGTGCGCCGGCGGCGCGCGCAAGGCGCCGCGGTCGCGGCGGCGCTGGTTGCCGTGTATGTATTCATGGCGGCGCTGGCGGTGGAAGGGGCCAGTGACGCGATCGTCTATGGGCTGTATGCGATCACAGCGCCGCTGATCGTCCTGGGCACGGTCTGGGCGGGTCGCTGCGCGATGCAGGAGGACTGGCCGGGTCTGGGTGTCGCGATCGCGATCGTGCTCGTCGCCGCCGGGTGCGCGTTTGCGGGACCCCGCGGGGTGTGGCTGGCAGACGGCGTGGGCTGCTGCGTGGTACTGGTGATCTACAGCGTCATCGTTGCTGGACTCGGACGCGCAGCGCGACCGACTGCATGACCGCGGACGCGCTTGATCCGCTGATCCATGTTCCCGCACGCTTGCAGATCGTCGCCAGCCTGGCGGCGCTGGGCGACGGTGACGCGCTGTCGTTCACCCGCCTGCAGGACATGCTCGGCCTGACTCCGGGCAACCTCATCACTCACCTGCGAAAGCTCGAGGACGCCGGCTATCTGACCAGCGAGAAGACCGGCAGCGGCCCTGCGTCAAAGACCGCAGTCGCGCTCACCCACCACGGCCGCGCCGCGCTGGAGGCTTACACCCAGACGCTGCGCGGCCTGCTCAACGGACTCTAGGCAATAGAAACGGAGCATCGACAATGACAATCAGAGCGGCACACCCCCAGCGCGGGTGCTCCTCGCGCTCGCGCCGTCTGAACGTTTCGGCGAGCGGTCGCGTGAGATCGTTGCGCAGGCTGCTGGCGCTGGGTGCGCTTGCGGCCCTCGCGGTGCTGGCAGCGGGATGCGCCGGCCACAGCGCACACGATGCGCTCAGCGGCCGGCTGCTGTCGGTCTCTGACCTGCCCGCCGGCTGGTCGGCCGCGCCCACCAGCCCCAACAGCGTTCGCTCGAGCGACAACACGCCCTGCCTGTCGGGCCTGGCCAGGCACCCCAAAGGGGTCACCCAGGCGACGGAGCGTTTCACAGAGGGCAAATCGATCCCGAGCCTCGTCGAGGTCCTGGCCAGCGGCCCGCACACCCAACGGGCCTGGGCCGGGCTGGAGCGCGCGCTGGCGCGCTGCCAGACAATCACGATCGATCTGGCAGGCACCAAGGTCAAAAGCTCCGGGCACCCGATCGCCTTCCCGCGGCTGGGCGACGGCTCCTCGGCCTACGCCTGGGCGTTCTCGCTGGAAGGGATCAAGATCAACTTTGACCTGATCGTCTTTGAGGCCGGCCGCGATCACGGCTATGTCTCCTACGCCGACCTGGGAGCCCCCGCGCCAGCGACCGTGAAAGCGTTCGCCAGCGCGGCTGTGCGCAAGCTGGCAACGGGCTCCACCGCCCGCGTGCCCAACACCGTCTCGATCGCCTCCATGCCGGTGCAGATCGCGCACACCAACCTCGGTGACGTCGCGTACCGCGCCTTGGGAAGCGGGCCGCCGCTTGTCCTGGTCATGGGCTACGGCGCAACGATGGAGGATTGGGATCCGCGCCTGATCGACACCCTGGCACAGCACTACCGCGTCGTGATCTTCGACAACGCCGGGGTCGGTCAAACCCAGGTCCGGCCCGCCCCGATCACGATCGACGCGATGGCCAACCAGACCAGCGCGCTGATCGCCACGCTCGGCCTCAAACGACCCAACGTGCTGGGCTGGTCGATGGGCAGCATGATCACCCAAGCACTCGCGGTCCTGCACCCCGGCCAGGTGAACCGCCTGATCCTATGCGCCGCGTACCCGGGAAACGGCACCGCCTCGCCCCCCTCCCGCCAGACGCTCAACGAGTTCGAAAGCGGCCAGGACACGATCGCCTTCCTGTTTCCCGCCGACCAGACCGCCGCGCAGCACACCTACCTGACAGCGATCTCCAGCTATCCCACCACCGCGCCGACCGGAGCCGATGTGGTCAAAGCCCAGGGACATGCGATCGATGACTGGTGGGCCGGGCAGGATCGCGCCGGCACCAGGACCGCCACGATCACCGCCCCGACGCTAATCACCGACGGCACCCTCGACAGGCTAGACCCACCTGCCAACAGCCACACCCTCGCCAATCTGATCCCCAAAGCACAGCTGACGCTCTACCCCGACGCCGGGCACGCCTTCCTCTTCGGAGACCCGACAACCTTCGAACGCCGCATCAAATCGTTCCTCGGCTGACAGCTCGATCATCGACGACGCCGAGCTCTACCACCTCCCTCGATCAAGAGGCCCCGCCGCGCCAGTCGATCACCTCACACACCACCAACGTCCACAGCGCATCGGTGCATCAACAACAGACCGCCGCGAACCCGCCAGCAGAGCATCAATCATCTCCGCGCTTCCCGACACTGGCGAGCGGATGCGCACTGCGTCGTCCCGGCCGGCCGCTAACAGCAGCGAGTGAGCACCCGACCGACGAACCGCTCGTTGGCGGGTATAGCTCGCCGCCGAACGTGCTCGTTTGTCGCCCAGCGGGAGCGCGGTTGTCGGCTTCTGCTTCGGTCCGCGCCGGAGCCGAAGCAGAAGTACGGCTCCTCGTTACCAGCGCCGACCTGACGCCCGCTGTTTCGTGGACGCGGCAGTGTTTTTGTCGGCCCCGTGGTGCCTGAGCTCTTCCATCGGCATGGGGCGGATTCTGACTAGGGTTCGCCTGACATGAAAGTCGCCTATGTTTTCTCTACCTCCGGCCGCACGGCCAGCTACAAGCTCGGAATGATGATTCTTCCGCAACTGGAGCAGGAATGCTTCTGATGCTCTGTGACCAGTGCGCGCTGGAGCGCTCCCTGGCCGAGGGCGAGATCGGCGCGGCCGTGCCCAAGGACACGGTCGATGGCGTGCGGGTCGGCTGCGTTCCCGACCTTTATGCGGCGCTGGCGGGCAACCCGCCGGACCACGTCATCACGCTGTAAGGGGGCGTGGAGGCTCCCGCAGAGCCGACCGCTCGCAATCGGCGACCTGGAGCGAGCCGAACTGGTCTTCGGTGGGCTC
>JBOGYE010000086.1:0-5287 GCA_050696635.1 Solirubrobacteraceae bacterium
CGTGGCCGTGGCCGTGGTCGTGGTCGTGTCCGTGGCTGGACCAGCGGCGGCGGACCTCGCCGGCGCGGCGGAGCCGGCGGGCGGATCGGCCGGTCGCGCCGTCTGCGTGGCGGCGCCGCATCCGGCCAGGGCGATCGCAACGCACAGCGCGACAGGCATCGCAGCCGAGCACAGCGAGCGACGTCGCGTGACCCTCATCCGCTCTGTTCTACGCACGCGTGCGGCGGATCGGTCCCGCGGGCGTCCCTCGCGCCGGCCACGTCAGCAAACGTCTCACGCGGACGCGCGCCGGTGCCCCGTGGGACGTTCACCGTCGTGGGGACGGTCAGCGTCCCGCACGATCCGGCCGGGCGCACGTGTGGGACGTTCACCGGCACATTCCGCGCGTTCGCGCCCAGTGGGCCCCCCGATCGGGTCAGGCGGGCGCGCCGCGGCTCAGGTAGTCGAGCGCTGCGGTCGCCATTGTGGTGACGCCGGTCTCCAGCGTCGGGTGGATCACCGGCGCGAACCGCGGGTTGTGGTTGGTCGGGATCTCCTGCGCCACACGGCCCGCGGCCGCCGCGGCGGCGTACGTGTCCGGGTCGATCCCGCCGACGTACCAGAACACCGACGGCACGCCCCACTCGCCGCCGAACGTCCCGAAGTCCTCGCTGGCCGAGATCGGGCTCGCCAGCTCGGTCACGGCGTCGACGCCGAAGCGGTTCCGCAGCGCGGCGGCGACCCGCGCGGTCTCTTGCGGGTCGTTGACCGTCAGCTGGTAGCGCTCCGTGTACTGGATCCGCGGCGGCGCCGGAGCGCTCGCGGCGCTGCACTCCGCGGCAACGATCCGCTCGATCGCCGCCACCACGCGTGCGCGGACGGCCTCGTCGAAGCTGCGGACGTTGATCCTCAGCAGCGCCTCATCGGGGATCACGTTGGATTTCGTTCCCGCCTGCAGCGCTCCGACGGTCACCACGACCGACTCGCTCGGTGCCGTCTCGCGCGAGACGATCGTCTGCAGCCGCATCACCGTCGACGCGGCGATCACCACCGGATCGACCGACGACTCGGGCATCGAGCCGTGGCCGCCACGACCGACGATCCGCACGTCAAGGCTGTCCGACGCCGCCTGAGTGACCCCGGCGCGGTACATGATCTGGCCCGCGGGCGCCGGCATCACGTGCTGGCCGAGGATCACCTCGGGCTTGGGGAAGCGATCGAACAGCCCGTCGTCGATCATCGACTGCGCGCCCCGCCCGGTCTCCTCGGCGGGCTGGAACAGCGCCAGGAGCGTCCCCTGCCAGTCGGTGCGAGATCGGGCCAGCAGGGTCGCGGCGCCGGCCAGCCAGGTGACGTGCATGTCATGGCCGCAGGCGTGCATCACCGGCACCTCCGTGCCATCGGCGTCGCTGGCCGTGGCGGTGCTCGCGTACGGCAGGCCGGTGGCCTCCCGGACCGGTAGCGCGTCCATGTCGGCTCGCGCCATCACGGTCGGGCCGGCGCCATTGGCGAGCACGCCGACGACGCCGGTCCCGCCGATCCCGGTGCTGACCTCGAATCCGGCGCGCCGCAGCTCGTCGGCCGCGAGCTGCGCGGTGCGCCGCTCCTGGGTCGAGAGCTCCGGGTGTTGATGCAGATCGCGGTACAGCGTCTCGAGCCCGCCGACGATCTCGTCCAGGCCCGTCAGCCCCGGACCGGTCGTACTTGTCATCGCTCACCTCCGCTGAAGGGCCTGAGACGCACGGTCGTCGGCGAAGCCTACGCCTGGGAGACTCTGCCGATGGTCGTCGGCTTCAATCCGCAGCTGATCCTCGGGCTGAGCCTCGCCGGCACCTTCGCCTTTGGCCTCGGCGGCGGACTGGCCGGAGTCCGCGCGCGGCTGGACCTGCTCGGCGTGGTCGTGCTGGCGTTCGTCGTCGCGCTGGCGGGCGGCGTGATCCGGGACCTGATGATCGGCGTGCCGCCCGCGACCTTCCGAGACGGTCGCTACCTCGCCGCTGCGGCCGGCGCCGGGGTTGTCAGCTTCCTCGCGTGTCCGCTGTTGGACCGTGTGGAACCGGGGTTCACGATCGTAGACGCGATCGGGCTCGGGGTCTTCTGCGTGGCCGGGGCCAGCGACGCGCTGGCCCATGGCCTCGGCCCAGTCCAGTCGGTGATCCTGGGCGCGATCACGGGCGTCGGCGGGGGGATCGTCCGAGACGTGCTGCTGCGCGAGATCCCGAGCGTCCTGCACCAGGAGCTGTACGCGCTTCCGGCGCTGCTGGGCGCTGCCGTGGTGGTGGTGGGCCACCAGACCGGCAGCCGCAGCGCCGTCTATCCGGCGCTTGGCGCCGTGGTCTGCATCGCCGTCCGGTTGATCGGAGTGCGGTTCCGGATCGGGCTGCCGATCGCCCGCAGCGAGCGCATCAAGCCGCCGCCGCCGCGCGGGTGAGCCCTGACGCGGCCCGCTCACTGCTGGGCGGCCTCGAACGCGTGCAGGCAGTGCTCGGAGCAGAAGTGCACCGTTCGGCCGTCGACCCGCGTGGTGATCGCCTTGGCACGGTCGACCTTCATCCCGCAGACCGGATCGGTCGCGCCGCGCCGGGCAGTGAGCCAGATCAAGGCGGCGAAGATGAGGGTGCCGACCACGTTGAGGCCGAGCTTGTAGTCGACACGGACATGGCTGAAGACGTCGGCGCGGGTGGGACGCGGGCCCGTCGGGATCAGACCGAGGCCGCTGAAGATGCCGTCGACGGCGAGGCCCGCGATCGCCATCGTGACGAACATCAGGGCCGCGATCCGCAGCGCGTAGGCGGACCCGTAGTACTTGCGGTAGATAGCCAGGATCGGCAGCACGATCAGGTCGGCGAACAGGAACGCGAGCACGCCGCCGAACGAGATCCCGCCCGACCACAGCACCGCGGCGAGCGGGACGTTTCCGACCGAGCAGACGAAGCTGAGCACGGCGATGATCGGTCCGACGATCACGTTCTCGAGCGTCGGCAGCGGCGCCGGGGCGTGGCGCACGAACAGGTCGGCGAAGAAGCCGTTGCCGAGCTGGGCGATGTAGCCCGCCAGCAGAAATCCGATCGCGATCTCCTTCCACAGCATCTGCCAGTCACCGCGGAAGTTGTGCGCGACGTCCGACCAGGCCGAGGCTGAGGTCAGGCGCCGGCGCCAGCTCATCCGCTCGTTGGCCATGTGGTGCTGGTGGCCGGTGTCGGTCGCCTGGGCGTGCTCGCGCGCCGCCAGCTCCAGCCCGCGTGACACGAACAGCCGCAGCAGCACCGCCATCAGCACGATCATCACGATCCCGCCGACGTACTCGGCGAGCGTGAACTGCCAGCCGATCAGCACCCACAGCACCAGCCCCAGCTCCCACACGAGGTTTGTAGACGAGAACTGGAACGCGAGCGCGGCGGTGGCCGAAGCGCCTTTGGAGAACAGCGCCTTGCCGATCGCGACGGCGGCATAGGAGCAGGACGACGACGCCGCGCCCAGCCCGGTCGCCCACGCGACCGGCCGTGGCCCCGAGCCGCTCATCAGCGCCTCGACCCGCTCTCGCGGCACCCATGCCTGGACGATCGCCGAGATCGCGAAGCCGAGCACCAGCGCCCACCAGACCTCCCAGGCCATCAGCAGCGAGTCGCGCAGCCCGTGCCACAGAACATCTAGAACCGCCACGGTGAACGACCCTAGCATAAACCCCCAGGGGGTATCTGCTATGATCCGGCGCCATGAGCGAGACGCGGGGATACAGCGCGACCCGGGAGCAGCTTCTGACCCGGCTGCGGCGGATCGAGGGCCAGGTCCGGGGCCTGCAGGGGATGGTCTCGGATGACCGCTACTGCATCGATGTGCTGACCCAGATCGCCGCGGTCCAGGCGGCGCTCGACAAGGTGGCGCTGGGCCTGCTGGACCAGCACGCCCACCACTGCGTGCTCGGCGCGGAAGCGCCGGGCGAGCGGGGGGAGCGGACCGACGAGCTGATGGCGGCGGTCGGCCGGCTGATGCGCCGGGGTTGACGAGCGGCGCGTTAGATTAGGACGCGTCAGGCAATTAGCTGACGGAGCTGGCGAGTGGCTGGGCGTGTCTGGTGGGTGGCGGCGAACCAAGTCGTACTGGTGGTCCGGTGGGTTCGCCGCCGCCCGCCAAGCGCGTCCAGACGCCGCCAGAACGTCAGCTAATCGTTTGACGCGTCCTTAGCCGGAGGTTTCCGATCAGCCGCGGGTCCGGTCCCCCACCGCGCCACAGGTGTTCGCCGCTCAGCCGACCGGCCGCACGGCGTACTGCTCGTCGGTCACGTGATCACCCCAACTGACCGGGCTGCCCGTTTCGTCGACCTCCTGGATCGCGATGTGGGCCATCAGGCGGTTCGGCGCTGCGCCGTGCCAGTGGTCCTCGCCGGGCTCGAAGTACACGCGATCGCCGGGGCGGATCTCATGCACCGGGCCGCCCTTGTGCTGGCAGCGCCCGATGCCCTCGGTCACGAAGATCGTCTGCCCGAGCGGGTGCGTGTGCCAGGCCGTGCGCGCCCCGGGGGCGAAGTGGACGATCGTGGCGGCGGCGCGGGACGGCGTCGTCGGGTCGGCGATCGCGTCGATCTGGACCGCGCCGGTGAACCACTCGCCAGGTCCGGCGCCGGTGTCGATCGAGTTGCGGGTGATCTGCATGGCTGGTTCTCCTTCCGAGATGGGGGTGCAGGAGAAGTGTGGAAGACTGACGCTGTCGGCCGGATCACCGGGGTCGTGCTGATCGGGATCGGGGTGACGGTGGCGGTCGAGCACCGCTGACTGTTCGGTCCGCGGCGCCCTTTAGGGTGGTGGCGTGCTGGAGGAGATCGAGGAGCTGGACGCGGTCGAGCTGGGCGGTGTCGAGGCCGCGGTCGGGTCGACCTCGTTCGGGCGCGGGCGCACGTACGCGCGCGGCAAACGCGTTGTCCGCCTGGAATGGGACCCCGACGTCGACACGCTGCTGGGCACGGTCGTCGGGCACGGCGCGCTGTATGAGACCGCGGCGTACTTCGAGGCCGGCGATCGCGGGCGGCTGGCGTTTACCGAGGGCGACTGCACCTGCCCGATCGGCTACAACTGCAAGCACGTCGCGGCGATTGTGGTCGCGGCGACCGACAGTCGCAGCCACCGGCGACCGGGACTCGCCGGGCCGCGGACGAGCGGGACGCTCTCGGCCCGAGCGCGCTCGGACCGAGTGTCGTCGCAGCCCGCGACGCCGCCCGAGCTGGGTCCCGAGGCGCCGCTGCACCCCGCCCTCGCCGCGCCGTCCCCCTCCTGGGAGGCGCCGCTGCGGGCGCTGATCGGCGCCCCAGCGG
>JBOGYE010000087.1:0-5842 GCA_050696635.1 Solirubrobacteraceae bacterium
CCCAGCGCCCGCACCGCGGACGCGCCGGCGGCCAGGCGCTCGAGCGCCCGCGGCCCGTAGGCGGGATCGGCGTTGGCCTGGGTCGCGACCGCGCCGACGCCCGGCGCCGCCCAGGGCACGATCGGCCCGACCGAGAACCAGTGCGACTGGACCGCGACCCCAAGCTCGCCGGTGGCGGCGTCGCGCGCCACGATCGAGTACGTCATCGCGCCGCCCTCATGCAGCCAGGGTACGGTGCAAGCGCCGCAGTGCCAAGGGCACGCGACAAGGTCCGGGTCGCCGAGGTGGCAGTTCGGGTCGGGGTATCGGAGATGACGATCTACAACTACTTTCCGAGCAAGGAGGCGCCGATCCTCGACCAGGTACCGAAGGCGCTGCGCCAGGCGCGGTCGGCGTGGGTGCAGATGCGCCGGGAGGCGGGGCCGGGCGACGGGCGATGATCGAGGTCGCGGTGCTCGGAGCCGGCGGGGTCGGCGGTCTGGTCGCCGCGGCGCTGGCGCGCGCCGGAGCCGACCCGTTGCTGATCGCGCGCGAGCCGACCGCGGAGCTGATCGCGGCGCGCGGGGTGGCCGTGCGCAGCGCGGTCTTTGGGGACTTCGTCGCCCACCCGCAGGTCGCCTCGGTGCTGACCGAGCCCGTCGCGGTGCTGGTGGTGGCGACGAAGGCCTGGGAGCTGGCGGACGCCCTCGAGCGGATCGCCACCGATCCCGATCTGGTCGTGCCGCTGCTCAACGGTCTTGACCACCTGGCGCTGCTGCGGGCGCGGTTCGGCGGCGAGCGAGTGTGTGCCGGCGTGATCCGGGTCGAGTCAGACCGCCCCGCGCCGGGCGAGATCGTGCAGACCAGCCCGGCGTGCAGGATCGACCTGGCGAGCGCACGTCCTCGGGTGCAGCGCGCCGCCGACCTGCTGCGCGGCGCCGGGATCGAGGTTCGGACCGGCGCAAGCGAGGCGCAGGTGATGTGGTCAAAGCTCGCGCGGCTGGCGCCGCTGGCGCTGACGACGAGCGCCTACGACGAGTCGATCGGCGAGGTCCGCGACGATCCGCAGCGCCGCGAGGCGTTGGAGCTCGCCGTCGCCGAGACGGTGGCGGTCGCCAATGCCGCCGGCGCCGGGCTGAACGGCGCCGACACGCTGGCGGAGCTGTTCGGCGCCCCCGCCGGACTGGGCTCCTCGATGCGCCGTGACCTGGCCGCCGGGCGCGCGCCGGAGCTCGACGCGATCGCCGGCGCGGTGCTGCGCGCGGGGGCCCGCTTCGGCGTGGCCTGTCCGACCGTGGCGCTGCTGGCCGACCGTGTGGCCGCGCGCGCCGGGCTGCCCTGCCGCTGAGGTATGCGTGGGGTGGATCTCGGCGTCGCGCGCTACTGACGCTCGTTCGGCGAGTGATGCACAGGGTCGCTACAGGCCGAGTACGAGCTCGAGCGTGTCGTCGACGGCACGCAGTTCTTGCGCGGTGAGACGGCCCGCGAGCGTGCCGAGGCGCTTCAGATCCACCGCACGGAGCTGTTCGACCAGTACTCGTGTGGACTGCCCGTCGATGTCGATCTCGGGTCGAAACGTGGCTGGCGCCGCGCTTGAAGAGGTCGGGGCGATCAACACCGTGGAGAGCCCCAGCAGCGCGTCGGCTTGGACGATGACGCCGTATCGCGCGCCGCGTTGCTCATGGCCGCGGCCGGCGTCCAGCCTGACTCGGTAGACCTCCCCGCGCGTCACTCGGGCCAGTCGGCCGAGACGCTCTCCATGTCAGCCATCACGGCTTGGCGTTCGGCTGAGTCGGCGGCGTCGTTAGCCAAGCGCTGAACCTCGGCGGCCAGGCCCGCGTGCCGGAGGCGACGCTGGCCCGCCTCTGCGAGCGCGATCCGGATTGCTTCGGACTCGTTGCGACCCTCGCGGACGAGCGTGGCAAGCCCCTGCTCGGAGGCGTCATCGAGACGGGCGCGGACAACACGAGAGGCAGGCACCCTCCCACTGTAGCACATTGTGTACCACATTCGATCATCACGCCAAGCCCGAAGCAGCAGCGACCGACCTGAGGCGCCCGATCCGCGTCCCTGTCGATCGAAAGCATTCTTTCGAAAGAACTCTGTCAGCGGATCGACGCGCACGACCTCGCCGGGGCGACCGCAGGGTCACAGCGTCAGCGCGACGGCGCGGTCAGCGCGTCACAGCGGCGGCCGGATCGGTTCCGCCGGCCCATCGGCGTAGACCGGCTGCGCGATCCGTTCGGTCCCGACCGCGTCGACGACCTCTTCCTCCTCCATCTCCCCGGCGCCGTCGTGCTCGCCGTCGCACAGCACGCGGAAGTTGCCGGTGCCGCCACCGTCGGCCTGGAGCACGATCCCGGGAAGGATCTCCTCGCCCGCCTCCAGGCCGAGGCGCTCGATGTCGAAGTGGGCCATCCCGATCCCCCAGCTGTTGTGGTCCGGGTTCTCGCGGTCGTGGGAGGCGACGCCCTGGGCGAAGCGCTCCAGCAGCTTGGCCATCGTGGCGGTGTCCGGCATCCGCCCGAGCCTCAGCCGCGCTCGATGATCTCGATCCGGTAGCCGTCCGGGTCGCGCACGAAGCAGATCCGGTTGCCGCCGTCACGGACCGTGTAGGGCGGGCGCTCGGGCTCGATCCCCTGCTCGGCGAGCCGGCCCAGGGTGAAGTCCAGGTCGTCGGCGGTGATCGCGATGTGGCCGTAACCTGAGCCGATCTCGTAGGCGTCGGTCTGGCCGTGGTTGAAGGTCAGCTCCAGCCGCGGCTCGGGCCCGTCGTCGGGCAGGCCCATGAACACGTTGATCGCTTCCTCGCGAATCGGCATCCGCCGCAGCTCCTGGAAGCCCAGCAGCTCGTAGAACTTCACCGAGCGATCGATCTCGGCGATGCGGTAGCAGGTGTGGATCAGGCCCATCGCTGCGACCAAGGCTACCCGTTACGCTCTCGAACATGCTCGTGGAGCGCTCGATGAGCGACCAGTGGCTGTCGAACACCTACGTCGTCGCCGATGAGCCCGGCGGCAGTGCGGTGATGGTCGACGCCGGCGGCCCGGTGGCGCCGCTGCTGGACTTCCTGCGCCGCGGCCAGCTGACGCTGACCCGGGTCCTGCTGACCCACCACCACCACGACCATGTCGCCGAGCTTGACGCGGTCCGCTCGGCGTTCCCCGCCGCGCCGGTCCTGATCCATCCCGCCGAGCGGGAGCTGGTGCCGGGCGCGACCGCAACGCTGACGCCCGGCGAGACGTTCGAGGTCGGCGGCCTGACGATCGAGCCGCTCCACACGCCAGGTCACACCTCCGGGATGCTGTCGCTGCTGTTCAACGGCACCGACGTGTTCACCGGCGACACCCTGTTCAAGGGATCGGTCGGCGGCGTTCGCGCTCCGGGCCACACGACCTATGCGGACCTGAGGTCCTCGATCATGGACACGCTGCTGAAGCTGCCAGAGGCGACGCGGGTGCACCCCGGCCACACCGACCCGACGACGGTCGGCGACGAGCTCGAGCACAATCGCTTCGTGCGCATCTGGCGCGGGGTCGACCCCGAGGGGACCGAACCGTGCACGGCGCTGGGCGAGCCGGCCACACTGGTGCTGCTGGGCGATGACTACGACGGCGGCCACAAGGCGTGGGTCCGCTGGGAGGACGGATCGGATGACATCGTGCCCGGCTCGCAGGTGAGCCGAGGCTGACGGCCCCGGTGCCCAAGGACAGGATCCCCACCTCTCGCGTGGGGCGGACGGCGCGGATCGGGAGCCTGGCCGCCGGCCAGGTGCTGCGCGAGGCCTCCACCCGGGCAGCCAACGTGGCCCGCACCACGGAGGGGCGTCAGGCGGCGCTGGAGCGCCGCCAGCTCGAGGCGGCGGAGCAGATCGTCGCCGCGCTGGGAACGATGAAGGGCGCCGCGATGAAGGTCGGGCAGGTGCTGTCGTTCCTGGACGTCGGGATGGTGCCCGAGGAGTACCGGGAGGAGTTCCAGCGCAAGCTCGCGGTTCTGCGTGACGCCGCGCCGGAGGTCACCTTCAAAGACATGCGCCGGGTGATCGAGCAGGAGCTCGACGAGCCGCTGCGCCAGGTGTTCTCGGAGTTCGACGAGCAACCGATCGCGGCGGCGTCGATCGGCCAGGTCTACCGCGCGCGGCTGGCCGACGGCGGGCGCGAGGTGGCGGTCAAGGTCCAGTACCCCGGCGTTGACGCGGCCGTGCGCGCCGACATGCAGAACCTGGGACTGATCCTACGGCTCGTCAAGCGGATCGCGCCGGGCCTTGACCCCAAGGCGATCGGCGAGGAGATCCGCGAGCGCGTCCAGGACGAGCTCGACTACGAGCTGGAGGCGGCCAACCAGCGCGCGCTGGCGCGGATCTTCCGCGGCCATCCGTTCATCGCGATCCCGGAGGTCGTCTCCTCGCTGTCGCGGGCGCGGGTGATGGTGTCCGAGTTCGTGCGCGGGACCGGTTTCGAGGAGCTGCGCGCCCGCTCCCGGGCCGAGCGAGATCGGATCGGCGAGATCCTGTTCCGGTTCTACTTCGGCTGCCTGTATCGCCACGGTCAGTTCTCGGGCGACCCACACCCGGGTAACTCGATGCTGCTCGACGACGGACGGATGGCGTTCTTCGACTTCGGGCTGTTCAAGCGGATGCCGCCGGGCGCGGTCGAGCTGGAGGTCGCGGTGGCGCGCGCGATCGTCGAGGCCGACACCGACACGATCATGCGCCTGGGCACCGAGGTCGGCTTCTTTGCGCAGCCGGACAAGTTCAACCCCGATCGCGTGCTGGCCCACTTCAGCGCCGCGACCTCCTGGTACACGGCCGACCGCGAGATCGAGCTGACCCCCGAGTACGCGACCCAGGTGCTGATCGACATGAGCGACCCGCGCTCGGAGTACTTCGGCTACCTGCGCCATGAGTCAGCTCCGCCCGACCACATCTTCGGGCGGCGAATGGAGGTGCTGTGCCTGGCGGTGATAGCGCAGCTGCACGCGCGCGGCAACTTCCACCGGATCGCGCGCGAGTGGTTCTACGGCGACCCGCCCGCGACGCCGCTCGGCGAGCAGGAGGCCGAGTTCTACGCCAGCGGGGCCTAGACCTGCTGAACCTGGAACAGGCTCGTCGTCCCCGGACGCCCGCTCGGCAGCCCCGCGGTGATCCCGACGCGCTGGCCCGGCTTCACCCAGCCGAGCTCCACCACGCGGCGTGCGGAATCGGCGATCAGCTGCTCGGTCACCTCGTGTCGGGGCATCCAGGCCGCCTGCACTCCCCACATCAGATTGCACCGCCGCACGGTTTCGCGCCCGGGCGACAGGCAGTAGATCGGCACCGACGCGGTGATGCTCTCGCAGGAGACCGCGATCGGCTCCTATCCGGTCGAGGCGGTGGCGATGATGGCGGCGGTGGCCGAGCAGGCGGAGTCGATCGCCCCGTATGAGCGCTGGAACGAGTCGCGCGTGAACCGCACCGCCTCGGACCCCGCCTACACGATCGCCCACAACCTCTGCGACGCCGCCCGCGAGCTGCGCCTCGACGCGCTCGTGATCCCGACGCTGTCGGGCCGCTCCGCCAGGCTCGTCTCGGCGCACCGCCCGACGGTGCCGATCTACGCCCTCTCCCCCGGCCGCGAGACGGTCCGGCGCTGCGGGCTGATGTGGGGCGTGCAGGCGACGTCGATGCGCCGGCACGAGACCACCGAGGAGCTGATCGCGGACGCCGCGCGCAGGGTGGTGGAGCTCGGCTGGTGCACTCGCGGCCAGCGCGTCGGGATCACCGCCGGGCTGCCCTCGGGGCGCCCGGGCACCACCAGCCTGGTACAGATCCAGACGCTCTGACACTCCACGCCGAGCACGCCCGCAGGCACAGCCGAGCCCCTGC
>JBOGYE010000088.1:0-8450 GCA_050696635.1 Solirubrobacteraceae bacterium
GGCCCGCAGACGACGCCGCCTAATTCGCCCCACATTCTGCGGCTCTCAGCCAGCGCCACGGGGTTTTGCGACAGCCTCCAAGGACACAGAACGAAGCCAATACTGGAGGTATTGGCGAGTTCGAGGACGATGATCCGGCGCAGATCATCCGGATTCATCCGGCACGCGGGGTCGTGGAATCAACCATCTAGCCTCGCGACATACGTATATGGGTGCAACGGGAACTGTTCATCCCCCCTCAGCCCGCCTTTACACACGATCTCGACACTCAGACCATGAGCGACCTGCTGGCGGTATTCGGCCCGGACGACAGCGATTCGGAGCTGATCAACGAGATCCAGCGCCTGCACCCGCGGCGCGTGACCGTCCTGATCGAGGATGTCAACGCCGACTGGGCGCTCGACGAGACTCCGTCGGGCAGGCGCCTGCGCGGCCGTCTGGCGTCGCTGCTGTCGGCGATCGAGCGCGCCACCGGCGCGACCGTGACCGGCCTGGCCGGATCGCGCGCCCAGTTGGTGGGCTGGCGCTTTGACCGCGAAGTGTCGGCCCGCGCCCCGCTGCCGGCCTGATCCCCGATCGAGTCCGGCGCCAGTTAGGCTCCGGCGGCAATGACGCTGCGCCCCGCCACCCGCCGCCGTGACCGTCTCGCTCGCCGCTGACGACGTGGTCAAGACCCGCGAGGCCGCGGGCGTCAACCGGCGCGAGCCGCTGCTCGTGCTCGAGCCACTGCGCGAGTTCCTGGCCGGGGCGGGACTTGACGCGCCCGCCGACCTGAGCGCCGCCCCGATCGGCGAGGGACACTCGAACGTCACCTTCGCGCTCAGCACCGGACCGATCCTGCGCCGCCCGCCGCGCGGACCGCTGCCCCCCAGCGCCCACGACGTGCTGCGCGAGGCTCGGCTGCTGCGGGCGCTGGCACACACGCCGGTGCGGGTCCCGCGCGTGCTCGCGGCGTGCGATGACACGAACGTGATCGGGGCGCCGTTCTACCTGATGGAACGGATCGAGGGCGAGGTGATCGTCGACGCGCTGCCAGAAGCGCTGGCGCCGGCCGACCAGCGCCGGCTGATCGCCGAGGAGCTGATCGACGCGCTGGTCGAGATCCACGCCACCGACCACGCCGGCCTACACCTGGATGGCTTCGGGCGCCCGACCGGCTACCTGGAGCGCCAGCTGCGTCGCTTCAGCGGTCTGTGGGAGCACAACCGGACACGGGAGATCGCGGCGGTCGACGAGGTCGGGGCGTGGCTTGGAGCAAACCTCCCAAGCTCGCCGGCGGCGACGCTCGTGCACGGCGACTACCGGCTCGGCAACACGATCTTCGCTCCCACGGCCCCCGCCAAGCTGGCCGCGGTGCTCGACTGGGAGATGGCCACGATCGGCGACCCGCTGGCCGATATCGGCTACCTGATGGTCTACTGGATGGCACCGGAGGACGCGCGCAGCCGCTTCACGCTCAACGCCGTCACCGCGCAGCCGGGGTTTCCGCGTCGCGCTGAGCTGCTCGAGCGCTACCAGCAGCGCTCCGGGCGCTCGGTCTCGAACCTCGACTGGTACGTCACGCTGGCGCTGTGGAAGGCCGCCGTGTTCATGGAGGGCAACTATCGCCGCGCCGTCTCGGGCGCCAGCGATGATCCGTATCTGCGGTCGTTCGGGGATGGCGTCGTCGAGCTGGCCCAGCGAGCGCTCGACGTGACCCGTCACGGCTTCTGAGCAGATGGGCGGCGGATCGCACAGGCTCGGCCTGCTGATCGACTGGGGCGGCGTGCTGACGACCAACGTGTTTGAGTCCTTCAGCGCCTTTTGCGTGCAGGAGGGACTGTCGCCCGATGCCGTCGCGCAGCGCTTCCGGTCCGATCGCGAGTGCCGCGAGCTGCTGATCGGCCTGGAGACCGGCACGCTGGGAGAGGCCGAGTTCGAGCCGGCGCTCGCGGCGGCGCTGGGCGTCGCGGCGCCCGGGCTGATCGAGCGGCTGTTCGCGCTCGGGTCGCCGGACCAGCCGATGCGCGATGCCGTGGCTCGAGCGAGGGAGGGCGGGATCCGCACCGGCCTGATCTCCAATTCGTGGGGCACGAGTCGCTACGACCGGCCGCTGCTGGAGCAGCTGTTCGACGGAATCGTCCTTTCGGGCGAGGTCGGCGTCCGCAAGCCGACGCCCCGGATCTACGAGCTCGGCGCCGAGGCGATCGGCCTTGCGCCAGGCGAATGCGTGTTCGTCGACGATCTACCGTTCAACCTGCCCCCCGCGCGCGAGCTCGGGATGGCGACCGTCCACCACATCGATGCCCAGAGCACGATCGACGATCTGGAGCGATTGCTGTCGGTCGACCTGAGATGAGCCGCCGCCCAATCGCGGCGGCGGCGTCGCTGGCCGCCGCGGTCGCGCTGGCGCTGGCGGCAGCGGGGTGCGGTGGACCCGGCTCGATCTCGACCACGGCGTTACGAGCTCGCGCCAACCGTGCCTGCACGTCCGCGCAGCGCGCGCTTGACCGAATTCCGCCGCCGACGCAGCCGAGCGGGACCGCGGAGTTTCTCGGAGCGGGAGCGCAGGCGCTGGCCGTCGAGCTGGCGCAGCTCCGCGGTCTTCACCCGCACGGAGACGTCGGGACGACCTACGAGCGGGCGTCGCGCGCAATCGACGGCGAGCTCACGGCGCTGCGCGCGGGCTTGGCGCAGCTGCGCGCCGGCGATGACCCGGTGCAGACGATGGCCGCCGTTCAGGCGCGGCTGGCGCCGCAGGAACGACAGGCCGATGCGGCCTGGGACAGGCTGCGGATCGGCGCCTGTCGCTGACGCGGCTGACGCGCAGTCTCAGTCCCGCGCGCCGCGGCCGTACAGCAGCTTCAGGAAGCGGCGCAGCAGCATCGTGCGCCGCTGCGTGTAGGGGAACATGAACGGCTCGCGCTTGGGCGCGACGCGCGTGACCATCAGCGATTGGACCTTGGTGTACTTGCGGATCCCGCCGGCGCCGTGACGGGTGCCGAGCCCGGACGACTTCCAGCCGCCCATCGGCAGGTTCAGCGCGCTGTAGTTCATCTGCGCGTCGTTGACGCACACGACACCCGCCTGGATCCGCCGTGCGAGCGCCTCGCCACGGCCGACGTCGCGCGTCCAGACGCTGGCCTGGAGCCCGTAGTCGGAGTCGTTGGCAAGACGGATCCCCTCCTCGACGTCGGCGACCTTCATGATCGGCAGCGTCGGGCCGAACGTCTCCTCGCGCATGCACCGCATCGTGTGGTCGACGTCGACCAGCACCGTCGGCTCGAACCAGCGACCGCGGTCGGCGTGGCCGTGACCGCCGGTCAGGACTCGCGCGCCCTTGTCCACCGCGTCACGCACGTGCTCGTCGACGATCTCGAGCTGGGGCGGGAAGATCACCGCACCGACGTCGACCGTGCCGGCGCCGCGCGGCTCGCCCTGGCGCAGGCCGCGCACCTTGTCGGTCACCTTGGCCACGAACTCGTCGTACACGGGCTCTTCGACGTAGCAGCGCTCGACCGAGATGCAGACCTGGCCGCCGTTGTTCATCGAGTAGAACGCGGCGGCGTTGGCGGCGCGCTCCAGGTCGGCGTCGGCGCAGACCAGCATCGGATCCTTGCCGCCGAGCTCCAGGTGGCAGGGAATCAGCGCCTCGGCGGCCGCGCGCATCACTGCCTTGCCGGTCGCACTGGAGCCCGTGAACATCACGCAGTCGACCTGCGCGATCAGCGCCGCGCCGGTCGAGCCGTCGCCGGTCGCGACCTGGAAGACGTCCTCCGGGAGGCCGCACTCGCCCATCATCTCGGCCATCAGCAGCGAGCTCAACGGCGTCACCTCGGAGGGCTTGAGGATCACGCTGTTGCCCGCCATCAGCGCCGGGATGCAATCGCCGAAGGAGTTGGCGATCGGATAGTTCCACGGGCCGATCACCCCGACGACGCCGACCGGCGCGTAGCGGATCACCAGCTTGCGCCCCGCAATCACCGGGTTGGTCCACGACGGCACGCGCTCGTCGGCGAGGTAGCCGGCGGCGTGCTTGGCCCAGAACCCGAGCGCCGACGCGGTGTAGCCCAGGTCGGCCAGCTGCGCGTCCTCGTGTGTCTTGCCCGACTCCTCCACGACGCAGTCGATCACCCGCTGCGCGTTGTCGACGATCCATTTCTGAGCGCGGCGCATCACGCGCGCGCGGCCGTCGATGCCGATCGCCTCCCACTGTGGCTGGGCCCGGCGGGCGCGGACCGCCATCGCAGCCAGCTCTTCGACGCCGAGCAGCGGCACCGAGGAGATCGGCTCCCCCGTTGCCGGGTTGGAGACCGCGATCGTGGCGGGCGCCGAAGTGCCCTTGATGCTCGCCGGTGTGTCCTGGTGCACGCTCGCCATTCGCTGCTCCTTTGGCCGCTGGTGTCCCGCCCGGACGCCGCGAGTCTGCCATCGAGTTTCGCAGACGGGACACTACTCAAGTCCCGCGTCAATCTACCGAGCACGTGCCCGGGCCGGCCAACGACACGAACGCGGGCGGGAGTGGCAGACTGGCGATGTCAATGCCGGGAGTGTTGAAGCGGGTGGGTCGATTCGACCTGCTGGAGGTGATCGGGCGAGGGGGCGCGGCTGTCGTCTACCTCGCGCTGCAACGCGACCTCGATCGCCACGTCGCGCTGAAGGAGCTGGCGTCGTTTCACCTCGCAGACGCGAGCTTTGCGCAGCGATTCATCGAGGAGTCGCGGCTGGTCGGAGCGATGAACCACGCCAACGTGGTGACCGTGCACGAGTTCTTCGAGGACGGCTCGATCCCGTACATCGCGATGGAGCACCTTCCCCACGGGTCGCTGCGCCGCTACATCGGCCGCCTGACGCTGGCGCAGATCGCGGCGGTACTCGAGGGCGTCCTGGCGGGGCTCGCGCACGGCGAGGCGCATGGCGTCGTACACCGCGACGTCAAGCCCGAGAACCTGCTCGTGGCCGGTGACGGACGTGTCAAGATCTCGGACTTCGGCGTCGCCCGCGCCTACAGCCAGGCGGCGCCGCGGCAGGTGGTGACGGTCGCCGGGACGACGATCGGAACACCGGCGTACATGTCCCCCGAGCAGGCGCTGGGCTCGGATCTGACGCCCGCCACGGACCTGTACTCGCTGGGCGTCGTGGCGTGGGAGCTGCTTGCGGGAAGCGTGCCGTTTCAGGAGTCAGACACCCCCGTGGCCGTCCTCTACCGCCACGTCAACGAGCCGGTGCCGTCGGTCCGCACGGTCAAGCCAGAGGTCGACAAGCGGATCGCGGCCTGGCTCGAGCGGATGCTGGCCAAGCGCCCCGAGGACCGCTTCCAGAGCGCGGACGCCGCCTGGATGGCGCTTGAGGACATCGTTCTGGAGCTGCTCGGGCCGCGCTGGCGGCGACAGGCGCGGCTGGTGCTCGACGGAGACGAGCCGGGCGCCGGACGGATGCTGACGCCCGCGCCGTTCGATCGTCCCGCGGCCCGGCCGCCAGCTCGTGGCGCAACCCCGATCCCCGAGACGCTGAGCGGCCCGGCGGCCGGTGGAGGCCGCCCGGCCGCCACGCCGGCGCTGAGCGTCCCCGGAGGTGACCCGCAGCCGGAGCACATGACCATCGTGCGCCCTGCCCGGCGCCACCACGCCGCCGCCGCGCAGCAGACCGAGCCGGCCGACAGGCGACCTCGCCGGCCGGTGGTTGCGGCGGTCGTAGTGGCGGTCCTGGTGGCGGCCGCGATCGGGGTCGTGGTGGCGATGCCCAGCGCGCCGACGCGCCACGGTCCCTCAAAGGCCGCCCAGCAGCATGCGGCCACCGTGGCGGCCTCGGCGCTCAAGGCACGGCGCGCGCTGATCGCGGTGGACGGCGCCAACGCGAAACTGGCGACCATCGTCGGGCACCTGGGATCGCAGCAGAAGCGCGCGATCGACACGCTCGCCAAGCAAAAGACCCCGACCACCCAGACCGCAAAGGTCGCCGCCGTGCACACTGCTTACACAAAGGCCGCGCGCAGCGTCGCCAAGCTGAGCTCGGATACCCCAGCCGCCAAGCCGCTGGCCAAGACCCTGAACACGACGGGCGCCGACTTCGGGCGCCTGCGCGCGGCCGGCCGACGCAACAGTCAGCGCGACTGGGACCGGGCGCGCGCCGCGATCTCCCGAGATCAGCGCAACCTGCAGAAACAGGTGCGCGCGCTCTAGTACACGCGTCTGCACCAGCAGGGCCGGTCAAGCGGGTATCGCAACGTCGATACCTTGGGACACTTGCAGCGCAGATCAGGGGGTCCGATAGTTGTCGTGCGTCGCATCGGGCGGCGCGATCACCAACGAAATCGCTTCGGAGGGCACATATGAGCCTCATCAAGGTCACCTCGGAGGAGCTGCACACGCTGTCCTCCAACGTCATGGCCGGCTCCAACAGCATCCAGGACCAGCTCACGCAGATGCAGAACCAGGTGCTGGCCGTCATCGGCGGCGAGTGGCAGGGCCAGGCGTCGGGCCAGTTCGACACGCTGTGGAACGAGTGGCAGCGCTCGGCGGCTGGGCTGAAGGACGCGCTGGACGGGATCTCGCGCCTGCTCAACAGCGCCGGGACGCAGTACCAGACGACCGAGGACAGCATCCGCGGCTCGTTCGGTTGATCCACCGGCACAGGCACTTCCGATCCAGGGATAGACGCAGATGGCAACGTTCACCGTAGATCCGGCGACGCTGCTCGGGCTCTCCTGCACCCTGTCGGGCATCCACGCCGAGATGCAGTCGATGCACGGCGTGGCGACGGGGTACGAGGGGCTGCTCGGGGGCCGCGATCTCGAGGGCGCAGTGGAGCACTTCTGCAGCCACTGGGGCTACGGGATCGGCAAGCTCGCTGACCACATGACCAAGGTCGTCGCGCGGCTGGACTACGCCGCGCGCACGTACGGAACCTCGGAGTCGCACATCGTGAGGGCGGCGGCGGGACACTGAGATGGGCGATCCGCTTTCAGATCCGCGGGCCGCCGACCTGCTGTCATCCGACCCCGGCGAGGTGAGCTCGCTGGCGGGTACGTTCCACATGGTCGCGAGCCAGGCGCAGAGCGCGATCTCCGGCCTGCAGGGCGCCTCGGGGCAGGCCGACTGGGAGGGCCAGGCGGCCGACGCGTTCCGCCACCAGCTGGGCAAGCTGCCCGGCGACCTGGCCAAGGTCAGCCAGTCCTACGGCGAGACCGCCAACGCCCTGGACAGCTACGGCGGCCAGCTAGGCCCGCTGCGCTCACAGTTCAAGGCGCTCGCAAATCAGATCACCAGCACGCAGTCGAGCCTGAGCACCGCGCAGAGCAACCTCAGCACGGCCAACAGCAACCTGAGCAACGCCAAGTCGGCACCCCACGCCAAGCCGTCGAGCCTGGCGGTCCAGAACGCCCAGACCGCGGCCCAGAGCGCCAACGGCGCGGTCACCAACCTGCAGAGCGACCTCAGCGGGCTTGATGCCAGCGCCTATCGGATCCTGGACGAGTTCGACGCGATCCGCAGCCAGGCGCGCTCGCGGGTCAACTCGGCCGCCGGGATCGCGCCCAGCGAGAGCTGGTGGGACTCGGCGATGAACGCGGTCGGCAACTTCATGTCCGGCGTCGGGCACTTCTTCGAGCAGATGGGCAAGAGCGTCCTCGATGCGTTCACGTCGCTGCCGTCCGACATCCTGACCGCGATCGAGCACCCGGGCGACCTGCAGGACTGGTCCAAGCTGATGGGTGACCTGGGCACCGTCGCCGGCGTGGTGGCGCTGGCCGCGGCGGCGATCCTGTGCCCGTTCGACCTGCCCGCGGTGGCGGTGGCACTGTCCGCTGCGGAGATCGGCGGGACCACGGCGATGGCGACGAAGACGGCGATGGACACAACTCTCGCTGCCGAGGGCAAGGGGAACTGGACCACCGTGGCCTCCGACGCGGCGTCGATCGCCGCGGAGGAGGTACACGTCCCGGGGTTCAAGGCCGCAGACGCGAGCGCGACCACGGCCGAGAACGCAAGCCAGGGACTGGAGGCCTACGCCACCCAGCGTGCGAGCGGCGCCACGGCCAGCCAGGCCTACTCCTCGCTCAGCGACGAGCAGCGCACGGCGCTGCAGTCGAGCCTGCAGAACATCCAGAGCAAGCAGGGCATGAGCTCCGTCCCGGCAAGCCTCAACGCCTCGGCCCAGAGCGCCGGCAGGACCGCGCGTACGCTCGACGCCGCAGACCGCGGCGCGCACACGGTGTTCGACAGCGGCAAGGACGCGGCGCTGTCCTCGAGCGGGCAGGGATGATGCGCGGCGATCAGCTCACGTTCACGATCGGGCTGCCACCATACTGGGGCTCCGTCGACCTGCTCGAACCGGGCAACGGCACGCAACTCGGAGCGGAGCTGTCGGAGTCACTGGGTATCGCCGCTCGCGGCTCTGACCAGGCGCGGGTGCTGATGCTGCGCAGCCTGATGGCGATCAGCTCCGCCCGCGAGCCGCTGGCAGCGGGCCTG
>JBOGYE010000089.1:0-5176 GCA_050696635.1 Solirubrobacteraceae bacterium
GCGGCGGAGGTGACGAGCACCGAGCGGAGCTTGGGGTCGCCAGGGCGGTGGCGCAGATGACTGGCCAACCGGCGAAACGGCTCGGTCTCCTGGAGCTCCAGCGGCCGGGAGCGCAGCGGACGGCGCAGCCGCCGGCTGCGCGGCACCGTCGCCAGCAGCGGCAGGCCGGTCTCGCGCTCGACGTCCTCGGGCCGGCGCAGCCGCTTATCGGACAGCTCGACGCCAAACGCCAGCGCCAGTCCGATCACCAGGCCGATGATGCCGCCGATCACCATGTTGCGAACCGTCTTGGGCGACGACGGCGAGTTCGAGCTGGGCGGCACGGCGGCCTGGACGAGGTGGACGTCCTGAGGTCCTAGCGATGCGAGCACCGCCAGCTTGATCAGGGCGGCGCGCAGCGCCGCGCGCTGCGCTCGCGTCAGCGTCCGATCGCTGATCTGGGCGCGCAGGTGGGTCTCGGCCGCGTGGATGTCAGACACCGTCTGCTGCCCGGTGATCTGGAGGTACGAGCCGGCGATCGCGTTGGCGATCCGCGCCGCCTGCTGCGGCCCGTTCGCGGTGGCCTGGATCCCAACCAGGTTGGACTTGTCCTGCGGCGAGATGCTCACCTGGTTCTTGAGGCTGTCGGCGGTGTATGGAGCACCCAGCTGCGCCGCGGCCACGAGGCGCACGTTCTGCTGGGACACGAGGCCGACATCGGTCGCGGACTCCACCGTCGAGTCGCTCGAGGGAACCTGCAGCGGCACCCCCGTCAGTTCGACGTCCAGCAGCACCGGGCGGAACAGCAGCACCGCCGTGCTCTGGTACTGCTCCTGCTGGTGGCGTGAGTAGAACAGCGCCGCGCCCAGCGCCACCACCGTCGCCAGGACGACCAGCCACAGCCGCCTGCGCACGACCCCGCCCAATGCGCCCAAGTCGCTGCGTTGGTCTGCTGGTGAACTCGACATCTGCTGCGTCCCCCGGACCGCGAGCGAGCGAGCGCTGACACGCCCAAAACAGCCACGTGCCTGCTGGTCCCACCCCGGCACTTGGTTACCCGATCGCGGTCAGAATAGCGCTTTTGACAAGCGCTGCGCAGGCTCTGCGATGTATGCTCGCGATCACGGTGGGCCCGGCGCGCGTCGGAGCCCGTATGCGATGGCGCTGCCGGCCCGTCTCCGGGGGATCGACGCTTGCAGCAGGACGTCAAGCTTTCACCAATTGCCGAGTCCGGCGAGCCGCCGGCGCGGAGCGTCGCGCCGGCGTCGAACGTGCGCCCCGCTCGGATCTGGACGACGCTCGCGGCGGTCGCGCTGGCGGGCGCGCTCGCGCTGCTGATCGCCGACGGCGACCTTCGCGTGCTGCAGGCGGACGGCTACAAGGCGCTCTACGACGGGCGCTGGATCGCGACGCACGGCATCCCCCATACCGATCTGCTGTCAGCGGTGCACCACGGGCGCCGCTGGGTCGACGGCGAATGGCTCGGAGAGCTGATCTACTACGAGACCTGGCGGCTCGGGGGTTACCCGCTCGCGGCGCTCCTCGCCGGGCTGTCGATCGCTTCCGCCTACATGATCCTGGCGGCGCTGCTGCGCCGCCGCGGGATCTCGGCCGGCGCGACGATCCTGCTGACCGCGTACGCGCTGCTCGGGCTCGTCGACTGGGAGTTCCTGCGAGCCCAGGATCTCGCCCTGCCGCTGTTCGCACTGCTGCTCGCGATCTGCCTGCTGGACAGCGAACGTCCCCAGCCCGGCCCTCGCCTGCTCCTGCTGGTGGGGGTGCTCGCGGTCTGGGCCAACATCCACGGATCCGTGCTGCTGGGCGCCTGCCTTGCCACGGCGTACCTGCTGTGGCGGTCGGCGACGAGCGCCCGATCGGGGTCGCGGCGGTCGGCGGCCGGCTGTCTCGGGCTCGCGTGCATCGCCGCCCTGACGCCGATCGCGACGCCCTACGGGCCGGGTGTGGTCCACTACTACCTGGAGTTCGTCGGCAATCCGGCGCAGCACGTGCTCAGCGCCGAGGGTCGATCGCCGTCGTTTCCCGGTGGCGCCTTCTTCGCGGTCTACCTCCCACTCGCGCTGGTCGCGTGCGTGACGATCAGGTCGATCGTCACGCGGCGTTCCGCGCCCGGCCTCCTACTGGCGGCCTGCGCGATCACGGGGGTCGGGGCGAGCCTGCGGATCGGGAACCTGCCCTGGCACACGATCGTGACAGCGCTGCTGGTCGCGGAATTGACCCGGACGTGGCTGCCGGTCAGGTGGCTGCCGGTCAGGTGGCTGCCGGTCACGCCCCCGCGCGCCTCACGGCTGATCGCCGCGACGATCCTGGCCGCCGGAATATGGCTGCTCGTGATCGCAAGCCTCGCGCTGCGCAGCCCGCGGGGCTACGAAGCCGACACCCCCCTGCGAGTGGTCGGCGCGGTCGCCTCCGGGGCGTCGCAGCACCCATGCTGGCTGATCCTCGCCGACACCCTCGATGCCGCGGCGCTGCTGTGGCACGAGCCCCAACTTGCGGGCCGGATCGCATACGACGCCAGGGCCGAGCTGTTCTCGCCGGCGACGATGGCGCGCTGGGCGGTCTTCCAGTCGGGAAGCTCGCCGGGGTGGACCTCTTCGATCAGCGGCTACCAGGTGCTGGTCGGCGCGGTGGCGTTCCGGCCGGCCCTCGTCGCGCGCCTGGCGCGGCTTCCCGGTGCCTTGGTGATCGCGCGCGAGCGGCGCGGGATCGCGGTCATAAACGGCCCCGCGGTGGCCGCCGCGACGGCGCGCTGCGGCCGGCTCGCGCCGGGCGCAGCGGGCGCTTCGTGAGACCTTAGCCCGGCCGTCGAAACTGGACGTTTGAACGAGGGCGCGTTTTCCGCTATCGTCGTGAATTAGGGACAGGTCGGGATAACGGGATCCTGACCGAACGGGACAAGAGGACTAGCAGTGGGACCGGGACCAGTCGAGGGGCTGGCGTCTGCAATCGACGTCGGTGACGGCTTGCAAGTGGATGCGCGCGCCGGTGAGGGCGCGTCGCTTCATGCTCCGCTGGTGTGGGACACCGGGCGAATCGCGGGACGCCGCAGGCGCGACGCCCGTAGCTTGGTCGTCTGGGAGCCGGGCGGCGGCGATGTGGGCCTCGGGCGCGTCGCGCTCGGCGTCAAGCGCGTGTTCGATCTGGCCGTCGGCTCGTTGCTGCTGCTGGCGGCGACGCCGGTCGCGGTGGCGATCGCGGCTGCGATCAAGCTCGGCTCGACGGGGCCGGTGCTCTTCTGGCAGACCCGGGTCGGGTTCCGCGGCGAGCGCTTCCGGGTTATGAAGTTCCGCACGATGACCCACGACGCCGACGCGCGCAAGGCGGAACTGGCCCACCTCAACGAGTCAGACGGGCTGTTCAAGATCAGGGCCGATCCACGAGTGACACGCGTCGGACGGCTGTTGCGCAGGACCTACCTGGACGAGCTGCCGCAGCTGATCAACGTGATCCGGGGCGAGATGAGCCTGGTCGGGCCGCGTCCGCTGGTCCCCGACGAGGATCTGGCGGTGAAGGGCTCGGGCCGGCGGCGCCTGCAGGCGCCCCCGGGGATGACCGGCGAGTGGCAACTGCTGCGCGGCGGCGGCGCGTCGATGGACGAGATGATCGCGATCGACTACCGCTACGTCGCGGGCTGGAGCCTGTGGCGAGACGTTCGCTGCCTGGCCAGAACCGCGGTGTACGTGGTGGGCGCCAAGGGATGGTGAGATGAGCTGAGCGTGTGACGGCCGGCCGCAGTGAATTGCGCCGACACGCTCGAATCGGGGAGCGCGTGGGTGCGGCCGGACGACAGCGGCGTGAAGCGTGGACCGTGATGACGGGACCGGGACTGGCACACGACTACCTGCTGGTGATGCGCGGCGCGGAGCGAACCTTCGCGCAGATCGCACGCTGCTTTCCGGGCGCGCCCGTGTACACGCTGCTGTACGACCGCGAGCGGCTTGGTCGCCTGTTCTCCGACCGCGAGGTGGTGACGTCCCGGTTGCAGCGTCTGCCGATCCGCCAGCGCGGATTTCGCAGCCTGTTGCCGCTGTGCCCGGGCGCCATCGACCGTCTCGCGGTGGCCCAGCACGACGTACTCGTGTCGAGTTCGAGCGCCTTCGCACACGGGGTGCGCCAGGCACCGGAAGCGACCCACATCTGCTACTGCCACAGTCCGTTTCGATACATCTGGCACGAGCGTGATCTGGCGCTGCGCGAGGTCCCGTCAGTCGCGCGCCCGCTCCTCGCCCGCGAGCTCCGCCGCATCCGCCGCTGGGACCTGGCGGCGGCGGGCCGGGTCGATCACTTCATCGCGAACTCGAGGATCACCCAGGAACGGATCGCCACGTTCTGGGGACGGGACTCCACGATCATCCATCCGCCGGTCGATGTCGAGCGGTTCCAGCCGGGGATTGCGGAGGACTTCTTCTTGACCGTCGGCGAACTGGTGCCGCACAAGCGCTTCGATCAGGTGCTGCTCGCGGCCGAGCACGCCGGCCGCCGCGTGAAGGTCGTCGGCACCGGTCCCGAGCTGGGACGCCTGCGCGCCCGGTTCGGCGCCGGCGCGGAGTTCCTCGGCCGCGTGCAGGACGACCACCTCGCGGACCTGATGGCGCGCGCCCGAGCGCTGGTGGTCAGCACCGTGGAGGAGTTCGGGATCGCCGCCGTGGAGGCGCAGGCCGCCGGGCGTCCGGTGATCGGTCCGGACCGCGGCGGCACGCGGGAGACGGTGCGCGACGGCGAGACGGGGATCCTGTATCCGGCGCACGACTTCGACACGCTGGCCGAGGTGATGCGAGACGTCGACTTCGATCGGTTCGACCCCGCGCTAGCTCGACGCTCGGCGATGCGCTTCCGCGCCGACCTGTTCAGGCGCCGGATCCGGATCGTCGTCAAGCAGCTGACCTGCCCCGCGCCGCCGGGCGAGCCGGAGTACGCGGCGCGTTCAGCGTTCTCCGACCGGGCGCGAACCGCAACCTCGACTGGCGCTGATTCACTGGCGGATCACGAGCAACCGGTACTCGATTGATCCGATTGACCCGAATTCCGGGTATTTTGCAGACCGGGAGCGCCCGCTTCAGGACGATCGACAAACGGCTGACCAATCCCGTGCTCGGTGCAGGCGCGAGGCGTGCCGGTCGATGCGGCCCGAGTGCACCGGCGCGCAAGCATCGTCGTCTTCTACGTCGCGGCGCTGCTC
>JBOGYE010000090.1:0-13897 GCA_050696635.1 Solirubrobacteraceae bacterium
CGGGGCGCGTCGATCCCGAGCCTGACGGTCTGACCCGACACCTCGAGCACGGAGATGAACACGTCGTCTCCGAGCACGATCCGCTCGCCGCGCCGGCGCGTGATGTTGAGCATCAGTCCCCGCCCGCCGCGGCCATCACCTCGGCGAACAGGGGGGCGCGCAGGTCGCAGCCGGGGGCCTGGTTGAGGACCTGGTGCCCGCGCCCGTCCCAGACGAGAATCGGCGCGCGTTGGTTGGCCGTGAAGTCGGCCAGCTGCGCTCCCGCGACGACGGTCACGTAGACGTCAACGGCGGTCTCGGCGTCTAGCCCGAGCCGCTCGCCGTCCTCATCGGTCAGCTGCACGCCGAAACCCGAGAAGAATCGTTGCGGATCGGCGACGGGCAGCGACAACGTCGGGTCATCGATGCAATGCAACCACAGCAGCGGCCCGAACGACTCGTCGGTGAGCAGCGCGAACCGGTTGCCGCGCAGCCCGATCAGGCCGTCGGGGAACTCGATCACGGTCGCGGGGTCGATCTCGACGCGCCCGAAGCGCGCGCTCTCGATCGCCAGCGTGTCAGCGGTGGGAGCCATCGGCCATCATCACCCGGTGAGGAAGTTCATCAGCGAAGACTGAACGATATTGGCTCCCGCGCGCAACGCGGCGGTGAACGCGGCCTGCTCGTTGGAGAAGGTCGTGTAGGTGGCGGCCATGTTGGCGTCCTCGTCGTTGGACAGCGCCGCGGTGTCGCTGGTCTGCAGGCCCTGGATCCTGGTCTGGGCGAGCGTCAGGCGATTCTGGGCGGCGCCGACGTTGGCCTGCAGACCCTCGAGCGTCCCGAGGTTGTTCTGCAGGTTGCTCAGCTGGTTGTTGGACAGGTCGGCGATGTCGGCGGCGGTGCCACCGGTCATGTCGGCGGCGATCGTGCGCAGCGTGTCGAGCAGCCCGCCGTCGCCGGCGCCCTGGCCGCTTCCCAGCAGCGAGGATAGGTTGGCGTTGACCTGGACGGACGATCCCGGGCCGACCTCGCGCGTGACCGCGCCGGTGTCGCCCTGGAACACGTCGCCGGTGGCCTGCGAGTAGGGTGCGGTGCCGGTCTCGGTGCCAGAGAAGATGTACTGGCCGTCGTACTGGGTGTCGGCGGCCTGCTTGATCGCGTCGGTCAGCTGGTTGATCTCGGCGGCGCCGGCCGCGAGGTCGGTGCCGGACTGGTCGCCGTTGGCGGCTGCGACCACCAGCTCCTGCGCGCGCTGGAACATGCTCTGCACGTTGCCGAGCGCCGTCGTGGCGGCCGACGTCCAGGCGGCGCCGTCGGTGGCGTTGCTGGCGTAGTTGTTCAGGCCTGCGAGATCCTGGTTGAGCGAGATCGCCAGGCTGGCGCCATAGGGGTTGTCGGACGGCTGGTTGATCGTCTTGCCGGTCGACAGCTGCTGCTGGGTCGTGGCGAGCTGATCCTGGAGCGAGTTGATATTCGCCAGCACCTGCGCGCTGGTCATCAGCGGGGTGATCCGACCGAGCATTACAACCCCGCTCCGACGGAGGTGATCAAGCTGTTCAGCGCCTGGTCCATCGCGTTCATCACCCGCGCCGAGGCCTGGTATGCCTGCTGGAAGTTGATCAGGTTGGTCATCTCCTGGTCCAGCGACACGCCCGAGACGCTCTGGCGCTGGTTGGAGACCGCCGTCAGCACCGCCTGGGCCGTGGCCTGGGTGCTCTGAGCCGACTGGACGCCGTTGCCGAGCTGGGCCACGAAGGCGCCGTAGTCCTGGTCGCCGGTGCCGCCGTTGAGGTCGGCGATCTGCTGCGCCAGGTCCGGACCGGAGGTGCTGGAGCTGGAGGTCTGGATCGAGGCGGGGGTGGCGGAGACGGTCAGCGGGTTGGTGGGCGATCCCAGCGTGCCCGCGAAGAACGGGCTCGAGGGCTGAAGCGCGTTGACGGCACCCGTCACCTGGGTGGCGACGTTGGCCAGCGAGTCCAGGTACTGCTGGATCGTGCCGCTCGGGGCGGTGGACGACAGGCTGTAGAGCGCCCCCAGCTGACCGCCGGCGGCGGCGGTCAGCGTCTGCGGCCAGGTCACGGTGGTGCCCGAGACCAGCGGCGTCGATGCGTCGCCGAAGCCGACCGTGACCGAGCCGTCGCTCTCGCTTGTGACCGACACCTGCGCGAGGCTGGAGAGCTGGTCGAGCAGGTTGTCGCGCTGGTCGAGCAGATTGTTGGGCGTCTGGCCGGCCTCGGTCGCGGTGGTGATCTGGCCGTTCAGGGTCGCGATCTGCTGGGCGTCCTGCTCGACGCTGCCGTTGGCGCCGGTCAGCGAGCCGTACTGCGTGGCCGCCTGGGACTGGACGGTGGACATCTGCCCGTAGACCGAGTTGAACGTTCCAGCCAGCGTCTGGCCGTCGTCGATCACCGCCTGCTTGGCGGCGGGACTGGTGGGATCGTTGGCGAGGCTCGACCAGGCGCCCCAGAACTTCGACATCTGGGCCTGGATGCCGTTGGTGGACGGCTCGTTGACGGCTGTCTGCACCTGCGCGAGCTCGCTGGCGTTGGTGTTGGCGTTGCTCGCGGCCGTGTTCTGGGCGCGGTACTGGACATCGAGGAACTGATCGCGGATCCGGGTGATCGAGGTGACGTCGACCCCGGTACCCAGGTCGGTGGTGCCGCCCTCCTGATTGAAGGCGGGGATCCCCAGCGACGGAGCCTCGGCGGTGTTGACCACCTGCCGCGTGTAGCCGGGGGTGTTGGCGTTGGCGATGTTCTGGCCGGTCGTGTCGATCGCCGCCTGCGCGGCCTCGAGCCCACTCAGCGCCGTCTGGTAGCCGGTGAAGCTCGGAATCGTCACCTCAGACCTCCAGGTCGAGCACGCGGTGGCGGCGCGCCAGCCGCGGAGCGCTGGCCCTGTTGTGGTCGCCGGCGGAGTCGTAGCCGAGCCGGCGGTCGGCGTCGGACAGGCGCAGCAGGTGATCCAGGAACGACAGCTCCTGGCTCATCAGCGCGCGGTTGACGTGGTGCTCGCGCTGGATCTCCTCCAGCATCCCGCGCAGCTCGGCGCTGCGCGCATGCGCCTGCGACGCGCGCTGGGGGTCCATGATGGCGTCCAGCAGGCCGATCGAGACGGCGCTCGGCGCCACGCCGAGCGCCAGCCCGGCGCGTTCCAGCAGGCGGGCCCGATCGCGGTCGAGCATCGTCCGGCGCTGGAGCTCGACCTGCATCAGCCCGGTCTGCGCGACCACCGTCTGCACGTCGCGGCGGCGAATCGCTGCGCCCTGGTCCAGCACGATCGCCAGCAGGCGGCGCGCCGACTCGAGCTGCACGTCGAGGTGCGCGAGCACCTCGGTGCTAAGCACCGGGTCGAAGCTGTCGGCCTGGGGGATCAGCGCGGTGCTCACGAGCTCGCCTTGGGGCTCACGAAGGAATTACCGCCGTCTTTGACGGCGTCTGGCCGCTCGCCAAATCCAGACACTAATTCCCTCCTGAGCCCTTTGGATCGTTCAGCGCCGGATCGAGCGCGGTGGCGATCTGCATCGCGACGCCCGTCCCGCCGGCCGACATCAGGCCGCTCGACAGCGCCTGCGGCATCAGCGACGAGTACGCGCCGAGACTGCCCGGGCCGCCGAGACCGCCGGCGGCCGAGCCGCCGTCCGCCGAGCCGTCATCGGCCGAGCCCCCCGCGCCCGAGTCCGCACCGCCAAGGCCCGGCACCGTCTGGTCCATCGTCTGCACCAGCTCGTTGACGAGCACGTCCTCGAACGCCACGCCCTCCTGATAGGCGGCCTGGGCCGCGCGGCCGCCGTTGCGCACGCTCTCGGGCACGAGCGCCTGATCGACCGGCGACAGGCCGGTCACGGGCAGGGTCGCGCCGAGCGCGGAGGTCGAGGCGAGCGCGCTCACTGCGGCTTCAGCTGGTCGGCGATCGTCAACATCTGGTTCTGGTACTGGAGCGCCTCGCTGGCCATCTGGTAGGCGCGCTCGGCCGTCACCAGCGTGCTCATCGTCTGCGCTACATCGACGTTCGAGGCCTCGAGCTTGCCCTGCTGAACGGTCGAGCCGGTGACCGCGCGGGTGGCGCCGCTGGCGGCGGTGGCGCTGAACAGGCTCGACCCGTCGGGCTGGAGCCGGTCAGGCGCGGGCACGTTCACGATCGCGATCTGACCGAGCTTGACCCCGCGGGCGCTGACGGCCCCGTTGGGGGCGATCTGCAGGTCGGCGGCTGTGGCGCCCGCCGGCAGCTTGATCGGTGGGCTCAGCGGGTTGCCGAGCTGGTCGGTCAGCTCTCCTTGGGCGTTGGTCTGCAGCGTTCCGTTTCGAGTCAGGCCGATCGACCCGTTGCTGCGGCGCACCTGGATGAAGCCGGGGCCCTCGATCGCTACGTCGAGCGGGTTGCCGGTGTCCTGCAGCGCGCCCTGGGCCTGGCTGCGGCCGATCACCGACGAGGCGGCGCCGGTGCCGGTGGCGACGTTGGTGCCGCTCGACGCCGGGCCGGCGCTGGAGTAGAGCAGATCCTCGAACCCGACCTGGCCCGCCTGGTAGCCGGGAGTGTTGAGGTTCGCCAGATCGTTTGAGACCGCGTTGAACTGGTTCTGCTGCGCCTCCATCCCGGCGGCTGCCGCGTACAGACCCTGGAGCACGATCAGCTCCCAAGCGAGGGGACGCTGGCGGCGTCCTCCTGCATCGTCTGGTTGATCGACTGGATCGCCGACTGGCCGGCCTGGTAGGCGCGCAGCGAGGCGATCATGTCGGTCATCGTCTGGATCGCGTCGACGCCGGACTGGTTGAGCTTGCCCTGCTCGACCGACCCGGTCGCGCGGCCGGAGGCGGTGCCCGACAGCAGGTTGTCGCCCTGCGCGGCCGCGTTGGGCACGTTGAACAGGCCCAGCGCCGATGGGCTGACGTTGCCCTTGGCGTCGACCGCGACCGGCTGGCCGGACTGGCCGAGGACGAGGTTGCCGTTGGCGTCGGTCAGCTGGCCGGCGTTGTTTGACTGAAACTGGCCGTCGCGCGTGTATCGGACGCCTGCGGTGCTGCGAACGGCGAAGTAGCCCGCCCCGGCGATCCCGAAATCGAGCGGCTGGCCGGTGCTCTGCAACGGCGTCGGGGTCGCCTGGGCGACGACGCTCGAGACCTTCACGCCGGTGTTCAGCGTGCCGATCTGCTGTCCCGTGGCGCTGTTTGACAACAGCAGCGCGCCGAAGCTCGACTGCACCGCCTGCTGCGGCGCGTAGCCGGGCGTGGAGGCGTTGGCGAGGTTGTTCGAGAGCTGGTTCTGGCGGACCTGCTCGGCGAGCATGCCGGAGGCCGCGATGTACAGACCCGGGTCCATCGTGCCCTGTCTAATCGACCGGCGCCTGGCGATCCTTGAGCCGATCGGACCGATCGCCGGCCGATCGCCGTCGAGGTCAGCGCCAATCGCCGGCGGGCTCAACTTCCGCCGTGGCGCGCCGATGACAGTGGCGCTCCCTCGATCAGGATCTCGCCATGCCCCTGCGCCTCACCGGCACCACCCTGAAGCCATCTGGCCCCTCGGCGGCCGATCCCGTCTCGCTGCCCGCCGACTCGCTGGCCCGCCGGGCGTTCACCCTGCTGGGGGCGGGCGATATAGATGCGTTCGCCAAGCTGTTCGCCGACGGGGCAGCCGCGCGCGAGGATCCCCAGCGCCGGTTCGAGGCCCAGCTGGCGCTGCTCGACGCAGGACTGCGCGCCAGCGCGGGCGTGTCCGCCGCCGTCGCGACACGGCTGTTCGTCGCGCTCGCCGACGCGGCGCTGGAGATCCTCGAGGAGACCCCGAGCGAACCGGTGCTGCTCAACCTGGCGGGGGTCGCCTGCTACGAGCTGTGGAGCCTGGACGGCGCCGAGGCGCTGTTCAAGGCCGCGCTCCGGCTCGACGACGCCTCGCCCGAGGCAAGGCGCAACCTGGCGCAGCTCGCCCGTCGCCGCCGCGAGGCCGCGAGGATGCGCCGGCCGCTGCACAACGCCGTACCGGCGCTGACGCGGCGCGCCAAGACGGTCGCGCGCCGCGCCAAGCCCGCGAAGGGCATGACGCTCAGCCTCTGCATGATCGTCCGTGACGAGGAGCAGATGCTGCCGCGCTGCCTGGCCGCGGCGGCTCCCGCGGTCGACGAGATCGTGGTCGTCGACACCGGCTCGACCGACGCGACCGTGGAGATCGCGCGCTCGTTCGGTGCCAGGGTGATCGAGCATCAATGGACCGGCTCGTTCTCGGAGGCTCGCAACCTCTCCTTCGAGGCCGCCACCGGCGACTGGCTCGTCTACCTGGACGCCGACGAGGTGCTCGAGGCCCAGGATGTGCCGGCGCTGCGGGCTCTGACGACTCAGACCTGGCGGGAGGCCTTCTACCTGGTCGAGACGAGTTGGCTGGGCGAGCTGGGCGATGGCAGCTCGATGGTCAACAACGCGCTGCGAGTGTTCCGCAACCGGCCGCAATACCGCTTCAGGGACCGCCTGCACGAGCAGATCTACCACACGCTGCCGAGCTTCGTTCCCGGACGGATCGCCGACAGCTCGGTCAGGGTCTCCCACTACGGCTACCTCGGCTCTGTCCGCAATGCCAAGGAGAAGTCGCTGCGCAACGTGCAGTTGCTGCGCAAGCAGGCCGCCGAGAGCGCGCCGACTCCGTTCCTGCATTTCAACCTTGGCTCGGAGTACGCGGCTGCGGGCGACCACAGAGCGGCGGCGATCGAGTTCGAGCGCGCACGCGCGATGCTGGTCGCCGACGGCGACCTTCGGACCTGCCACTACGGAGCTCCGCTGCTGTCGCGCCTGGTCACGGTGCTGCGGCTCTGCGGCCGGATCGACGACGCCGGCGCGATGGCCGACGACGCTCTGGCGATGTTCCCCGAGCTGACCGAGCTGGTGCTGGCGCAGGGCCGGATAGCGCAGTCGCGCGGCGACTTCGACGACGCGGTCGCGCTGTTTGGTCGCTGCATCGAGATGGGCGACCCGCCCTCGCACTACGGCGCGATGGTCGGCTGCGGCACGTTCCTGCCCCGGCTGGCGCTCGCCGAGCTGGAGCTGGGCCGCGGGGACCCCGCGGCCGCCTGCGCGCAACTGGCCTGGTGCGTCGAGCACCACCCCGAGTTCCTCGCCGTGGCCGGCCCGTACGCGACGGCGCTGGTGCGCGCCGGCGTCGCCCCGAGCGACGCGCTGGCCGAGCTCGAGCGGCTCGATTCGCTGCCGGGGGTGGTCAGGCTCGCGATCGCGGTCGCGCTGGCGGATGCCGGGGCGCGGGAGGTCGCGATCGAGCAGTTCCACGCCGGCCTGGCGACCACGCCCGATAACCACCGCGCTCGCACCGCGCTGGCCGAGACGCTGCTCGGCACCGGGGCGTGGGACGAGGCTTCCGAGCAGGCGCGGATCATTCCGCCGAGCGACGCCTTCGGCGCGGTCGCCGCGCGGATCGAATGTCTCGGCGTGATCGGCCGCGGTGGCGTGCCGGCGACCGAGACGGCGCTGAGACATGCGCGCGAGGCCGGGCTGTCGGCAGCCGAGCAGGGGGTGCTGAGCACCTGGGCGGCGCTCGCCGCCGGCGCGCAGCCGTCCGAGCCGCTGCCGGTGTCCGGCGCGCCGCTGCTCGGCGTGGCGCTCGAGACGCTGCTGCGTGGCGGCGACACGGAGCGCTTCCAGGCGCTGCTGCCGGTGCTCGAGGGCTCGCGCCTGGCCGAGCGCGAGCGGCGCGAGCTGCTGGCGCAGATGTACCTGAGCGCGGGGATGCTGGCGCGGGCGGCGAACGAGTGGCTGAAGGCCTGCACGCCGGCGCCGGACGTCCGTGCGCTGCTCGGGCTGGCGCGCGTCTCCGAGTGCCACGGGATGCCCGATGACGCGGTCAACTTCGCGACCGGCGCGCTGGAGCTGGACCCCGGCTGCGCCCCGGCGCGCGAGCTGCTGGCGCGGATCGGAGCGGACGCGATGGAGGCGCCCGTCGCGGCGTGAGCATAGGGACCCTTGGACGGATAGATGAGCCGCCTCAAGTTGGCGCTCGGGACGCTCGATTACCACCAATATGAGCTTCCCGACCACGCCCCCTGCCAAGTTTCAGACGGTTCCCGACTCCCCACCGGAGGAGGTGCTCGACGCGATCGCCGTCGCCGGGGATGTGTACGAGCGCCTGCGCGCCTCGGGGCGCCAGGTGCGCTTCGAGCTCGAGCCGGACACGGGCTGGCTCCGCGCGTCGCTGCGCGACGAGTCCGGCCGGGTGCTCGCGCGGCTGACCGCGGGCGACGTGATCGATCTCGCGACCGGCGCCGACCCGCGGCTGCAGGCTGAGGAGCGCTAGCGCCATGTCATCGAACCCCATCTCGTCGTCCTCCTCCAGCTCGGGCTACCTGCTCAACTCGCTGTCTGGGTCGACCCAGATCACGGGACTCGCCTCGGGCCTGAACACGGACCAGATCATCACCGAGGAGATGGCGATCTACCAGCAGCCGGTGACGCATTTGCAGAACCAGGAGAGCGGGCTCAACGCGACCAACACGCAGCTGACCACGCTCCAGGGGCAGCTGCAGACGCTGGCGGCCGATGCCCAGGCGCTGGCCGACCCGAGCCTGTTCGCGACCTCGCAGTCGGTCAGCTCGTCGGACTCGACGCGCGTCACTGGGACGAGCGCCACCGGCGCCGGCGTCGGCAGCTACGAAGTATCCGTGACGGCGCTGGCCAGCTCCGCCCAGTCGACCTACAGCTACAGCAGCCTGACCGGCGGCTCGAGCGTCACGATCGACGGCCAGTCGGTCTCGACCCCGGCCGGCCAGTCGATCTCCGATTTCGTCAACTCGATCAACGGCAACTCCAGTCTCGGCGTCTACGCCGCGACCACCGACTCGAACACGCTCGTGCTGTCGGCCCGACAGACGGGCAGCGGCCAATCGATCACCGTGCAGAACTCAGGTGGAGTCACCGTCACCCCCACGGCGACCACCGCGGGCCAGGACGCGGCCTACAGCGTCAACGGCGGCACGACGCTCAACTCGTCGAGCAACACGGTCACCAATGCGATCGCCGGCGTCACGCTGACGCTAGCCGGGCTCACACCATCGGGGCCGGTCACGATCAACGTCGGGGCGCCGGCGCCGAGCGAGACCAACGTCCAGGACGCCGTCAACACATTCATCACCCAGTACAACTCGACGATCGCGGCGATCCAGACGCAGCTGACGACCCAGCCGTCGAGCAGCGACCCGACCGTCGGCACGCTGTATCAGGACCCGGAGCTGCAGAGCCTGCTGGGCTCGATGCGCGCCCAGATGTACACCCCGGGAGGGGGCCTGCCGCAGGGGCTGGCGACGATGCTCGACATCGGCGTCAGCACCGGCGCCACCACAGGCAGCGGCAACATCTCCCAGTCGGCCCTGAGCGGCGATCTGACGCTGAACTCGGCGACGCTGAGCTCGCAGCTGGCGGCCAGTCCGAGCGGCGTGCAGTCGGTGCTCAACAGCTGGTCGATCAACTTCTCGGAGATGGTCAACAACGTCGGCGCCGCCGGCGGGACGATCGACACGCGGATCCAGGACGACACCACACAGGTGGGCCAGCTCACCACCCAGATCTCGACCATGCAGGCCGGCCTGAACGACAAGCAGCAGCAACTGGTGCAGCAGTTCGCCCAGATGGAGGCGGCGCTGTCGAGCAACCAGTCGACGTCCAGCTGGCTGACCAGTCAGCTCGCCTCGCTGCCGGCCCCCTGACGGCCGGGGCGGCGCCCTCAGACAGAGGTTCCAGCGGGCGGCGGTCAGCCGTCGAGCAGATGCTGCAGCAGCGGCGTCAGCGCCCCGGCGTCGGGCGCGACCGCGTCCGCGCCCGCGAGCGCTCCGGCGTCGAACGAGCCCGTGGCGACGGCCAGGCAGCGCACCTCGTCGGCCCGCGCGCAGGCGATGTCACGCGGGGTGTCGCCGACGATCACGGTCCGCTCGCGGGGATGCGAAACGCCTCCGGCGCCCGCGCGCCGGCGCGCGATCGCCGGCAGCGCGGCGCGATCCTCGGAGTCCGAGCCGAACGCGCCCTGGCCGGCTGCGAAGTGGCGGCCGATCCCGGCGCGCCCCAGCTTCAGCCGCGCGACCGGCTCGTAGTTGCCGGTCACCAGCGACAGGCGGGCGCCCGTCGTGCCCGCCAACCACGCCAACAGCCGGGCCACGCCGGGGATCACGTTCGCGGTCAGGTCGGCGGGGCACAGGCGCGCGTAGGCTTCGCAGCAGGCTCCGCGGACCGCCGCGGTGCGCTCGTCGATCGCCCGAGCGCTGACGCCGGCGCGGAGCAGCAGCAGCCGAGCGATCTCGCCGTCGGTACGCCCGGCCGGCGAGACCTCGGCAGCGCGGCCGGACGCATCGACGCCATGCACTCCCCGCAGCGCCTCGTGCAGCGCCCGCGCATGGTCGACCGACGCACGGCGCAGCAGCGTCCCGTCGATATCGAACAGCACCAGCAGCGGCGCCGGCGCGCTCACCGCTGCAGCGACATGCCCGGCGTCAGGCGCCGGGCGAACTCCGCGATCAGCTCCGCCGCGACCTGGATGTCGGCCAGGCAGATCAGCTCGACCGGCGAGTGCATGTACCGCAGCGGAACGGAGATCAGCCCGGTCGGGATGCCGGCGCGGGCGAGATGGATAGCGTCGGCGTCGGTGCCGGTGCGGCGGCCGAGCGACTCGACCGTGAACGGCAGCTCGAGCGTCTCGGCGGTCTCGTACAGCAGCTCGGACACCTGAGGATGCAAGGAGGTGCCACGCGCGATCACCGGACCCGAGCCGAGCTCGTGCTTGGTCATCTCGCCCAGCTCGATCCCGGGCTGGTCGGTTGCGAACGTGACGTCGACGGCGATCGCCAGATCGGGGTTCAGCGAGAACGCGCTGGTCTGCGAGCCGGCGAAGCTCGTCTCCTCCTGAACGACCGCGAGCGCCACCACGTCGCCCGGGGCGCCGCCCTCCGCCGCCACCAGCCGCGCCGCCTCGGCTGCCACGTAGCAGCCGACGCGGTTGTCCAGCGAGCGCGACGCCAGCCGTCCGTTGGGCATCTCCACCGGCTCGACGTCGATCACGCCGACATCGCCGATCCGAACCATCTGCGCGGCGTCGTCGGCGTCCTTGGCGCCGACGTCGATATGCAGGTCCTTCAGCTTCGGCGCCTTGTCCCCGTCATCGCCCGTGATCAGGTGGATCGGCTTGCGGCCGATCACCCCCTGCACGTCGCCGCCTCGCGTGGCGATCGTCACGCGCTGCCCGACGAGCACGATCGGATCCCAGCCGCCGACCTGACCGAAGCGCAGATGGCCGCCGTCCTCGATGTGGGTCACGTGGACGCCGATCTCGTCGATGTGCCCGACGATCGCCAGGGTCGGCCCGTCGCCGGTGCCGGGCACTCGAGCGATCGACGAGCCGACCGCGTCAACGCGAACGTCATCGGAGAACTTCGCGCACCAGTCGCGCCACACCTTGGCCGGCGCGGTCTCGCGCCCGGAGGGGCCGGCGGCGACGAGCAGGTCTCGGAGCAGCTCGGGCGTCGCCATCGTCGAGAGCCTAGCGTCAGTCCGGCGGCCGGCGTCACTCCAGCGGCCGGCGTCGGCCCGGCGGTCCGGCGTCAGTCCAGCAGCCCGCGCAGCACGTACTGGAGGATCCCGCCGTGGCGGTAGTAGAGCTGCTCCTTGGGCGTGTCGATCCTGACCGTGACCTGAAACTTCGTGTCGTCGGCCTGGACGGTCAGCTCGCGCGGCACCTCGTCGGCGTCGGCCAGGCCCTTGAGCGTGTAGCGCTCCTCGCCGCTCAGCCCCAGCGACTCAGCGCTGTCGCCGTCTGAGAACTGCAGCGGCAGGACGCCCATTCCGATCAGGTTGGAGCGGTGGATGCGCTCGAAGCTCTGCGCGATCACCGCGTCGACGCCGAGCAGCTTGGTCCCCTTCGCGGCCCAGTCGCGTGAGGAACCCGACCCGTACTCCTTGCCGGCGATCACGATCAGCGGCACGTGCTGTGAGATGTAGCGCATCGCCGCGTCGTAGATCGACATCTGCTCGTCGGAGCCGTCCGCGAGGTAGCGCGTCACGCCGCCCTCCGTTCCCGGCGCAAGCTGGTTGCGCAGGCGGATGTTGGCGAACGTGCCGCGCATCATCACCTCGTGGTTGCCGCGCCGCGACCCGAACGAGTTGAAATCGCGCGTCTCGACGTGATGCTCGTTGAGGTACTTGGCCGCGGGCCCGTCGCGCTTGATCGACCCGGCCGGCGAGATGTGGTCGGTGGTGACGCTGTCCCCCAGCAATGCCAGCACGCGGGCATCGACGATGTCCGCCAGCGGCTCCGGCTCGCGGGGCAGCTCCTCGAAGAACGGCGGCCGGCGCACGTAGGTAGAGCGGGGATCCCACTCGAAAATGTCGCCGGTCGGGACCTCGAGCCCGTTCCAGCGCTCGTCGCCATCGAACACCTCGCCGTAGCTCGAGCGGAACATCTCCTCCTGCACGGCCTCCTCGACCGCGTGGCCGACCTCCTCGGAGTCTGGCCAGATGTCGCGCAGGTACACCGGCTCGCCCTGCTCGTCCTCGCCGAGCGGCTCGTCGTACAGATCGATGTCCATCGTGCCGGCGATCGCATATGCCACCACCAGCGGCGGCGATGCGAGGTAGTTCATCTTGGTGTCGGGGTTGATCCGCCCCTCGAAGTTGCGGTTGCCCGACAGGACCGAGACGACCGCCAGGTCCTCGGCGCCGATCGCGTCGGAGATCTCCGACGGCAGCGGGCCGGAGTTGCCGATGCAGGTCGTGCAGCCGTAGCCGACGAGGTTGAAGCCGAGCGCATCCAGTGGCCCGTCCAGCCCGGCGCGCTGCAGGTACTCGGTCACGACCTTGGACCCGGGAGCCAGCGAGGTCTTGACCCACGGCTTGACGGTCAGCCCGCGCGCCAGCGCGTTGCGGGCAAGGATCCCGGCACCGAGCATCACCGACGGATTGGAGGTGTTGGTGCAGCTGGTGATCGCGGCGATCACGACGTGGCCGTGGTCCAGCTCGGTCTCGGTGCCGTCGGCGAGCGTCACCTGCGCGTTCGCCCGCCGCCGCTCGGCGACCTGGACGCCGCCGGTGCCGCCGCGAGGCCCGTGGCCGTCGCCGTTGCGGACGTGGGTCGAGACGGGGTCGGAGGCCGGGAAGCTGTCCGCCAGCGAGTCGTCCTCGTCGTCGTGGCCATCACGGCGGTCGCCATCACTGTCGCCGTCGCTGTCGTCATCATCGCCGAGCAGCCCGCTCAGGGCCATCCGAAAGCCGGCCTTGGCCTCGGTCAGCGAGACACGATCCTGGGGGCGCTTGGGCCCCGCGATGCTCGGCACCACATCGGCCAGGTCGAGCGCGATCTCGTCCGAGAAGGTCGGCTGCTCGGACTTCTCGTCGTGCCACAGGCCCTGCTCCTTGGCGTAGGCCTCGACCAGCCCGATCAGCTCGCGGGGACGTCCGGAGAACGCCAGGTAGCGCAGCGTCTCTGCGTCGATCGGGAAGATCGCGCAGGTGGAGCCGAACTCCGGCGACATGTTGCCGATCGTGGCGCGGTCGGCGAGCGGCAGGCGCGGCAGACCGGGGCCGTGGAATTCGACGAACTTGCCGACCACGCCCCGCTCGCGCAGCATCTCCGTGACGGTCAGCACGAGGTCGGTGGCGGTCGCGCCCTCGGGTAGTTCGCCGCTCAGCTCGAAGCCGAGCACCTGCGGGATCAGCATCGACATCGGCTGGCCGAGCATCGCCGCCTCGGCCTCGATCCCGCCCACGCCCCAGCCGAGCACGCCCAGCCCGTTGATCATCGTGGTGTGCGAGTCGGTGCCCACGAGCGTGTCCGGATACGCGACCGTGCCGCCGGCATCCTGCGACGTGAGCGTCGTGCTCGCGAGGTACTCGAGGTTCACCTGGTGCACGATGCCGGTCGCGGGCGGCACCACCTTGAAGTTCCGGAA
>JBOGYE010000091.1:0-6739 GCA_050696635.1 Solirubrobacteraceae bacterium
CGGCAGCGGCTCGGCGGCGCGGCAGCGCCAGCGCGACCAGCGCCCCGCAGCCCGACAGCGCCGCCGATACCGCCAGCGCCGGCACGAACCCGGCGCTGAACGCCGCCGCCGACCCGTAGCCCCCGGCGCCGGTGAACACGGCGACGCCGATCGCCAGCCCGAATGCCCCGCCGAGCTGGCGCAGCGTCGAGTAGGCGCCCGAGGCGCGCCCAACGTCGCTCGCGGCGACGGCGTTGAGCACGGCGTTCTGCGCCGGCGGGAGCGCCATCGAGATCCCGGCGCCCGCGATCACCATCGGCGCGATCAGCTGCCACAAGCCGACCTGTGGCGACGCGATCAGGGCGATCCACGCAAACCCGGCGGCCTGCAGCGCCAGGCCGGCGGCGACCAGTGACCGCTCGCCGACGCGGTTGGTCAGCGAGCCCGCGATCGGCGCGACGAAGAACAGCGTCGCGGTCCACGGCAGCAGTCGCAGCCCCGCGTGCAGCGGCCCCTGGCCCAGCGCGATCTGCTGGAACTGTGCCATGAAGAACACGGCGTTCAGCAGCCCCGCCATCATCAGGAACGCCGCCCCCGAGGCGGCCGAAAAGCCGCGCCGCGCGAACATCCGCGGCGGCAGCATCGGATCCGCCGCCCGGCGTTGGCGGACGACGAACGCCGCCAGCGCACCCGCTCCGGCGGCGCCGGCGCCCAGCACCTCGGCGCTGCCCCAGCCCGCCTCGTTGCTGCGCATGAGCGCCCACACGACGCCGAACGCCGCGGTGGACACCAGCGCCAGCCCCGGAACGTCGAGCCGCGCCCGCGGTCCGAAGCTCTCGGCGATCCGGGTCAGCACCAGCGGGATCGTGACGAGGCCGATCGGCACGTTAATCCAGAAGATCCACTGCCACGCCAGCCCCTGCGTGACGGCGCCGCCGATCACCGGCCCGGCGAGCACCGCCACGCCCGTGATCGCGCCGTACAGCCCCATCGCCTTGCCCCGCTGCGCGGGCGGGAACGCATCGCCGATCAGCGCCAGCGACAGCGGCGTCACGAGCGCGGCGGCGCCGCCCTGAACGGCACGAGCGCCGATCAGCAGGCCCGCGCTGGGCGCCAGCGCGCAGGCTCCCGAGGCGAGCACGAACAGCCCCAGCCCGGCGGCGAACAGGCGCCGGCGCCCGAGCCGGTCGCCGAGCGCGGCGGCGGGGATCATCAGCACGGCGAAGCTCAGCCCGTAGGCGTTGACGGTCCATTCCAGCTGATCGACGCTCGCGCCCAGCTGCGCACGGATAGTCGACAGCGCGGTCGAGACCACCAGCGCGTCGAGCGCGACCATCAGCGACGCCACCGAGCCCAGCACCAGCACCCAGCGCTGCCGCGAGTCCATCTGTCTCATTGCTTCCTCCAGCGGTCGGTGAACTCCATTCCGATCGCTGAGACCCGAACCGAGCGCGCGATCCACCGATGAATTTCGGAACCGGGCGGTGTCTGCTCAGGTTGAATGACCGACGTGGAACGCCACGAGCACAACCGACTCGCGCGCGCTCAGCGTGGCGACGAGGACGCCTTCGCGCAGCTGACCGACCCGTACCGGCGCGAGCTTCAGCTGCACTGCTACCGGATCCTCGGCTCGCTGCACGACGCGGAGGACCTCCTGCAGGAGACGCTGCTTGCGGCTTGGCGGAGCCTCGAGCAGTTCGAGGGCCGCTCGTCTCTGCGCGCGTGGCTGTACACGATCGCCACCAACCGCTGCCTGAACGCGTTGCGCGACCGCTCGCGCCGGCCGCAGGCGGCGCCCGGCGGCGACGGCGAGCCGTCTGCGCGCTTCGGGGTGACGCACCCGGCCGAGAGCTTTGCCGAGATCGCGTGGCTGCAGCCGTATCCGGACCAGCTGCGGGAAGGCATCGCTGACACGGCGCCCGGTCCCGCCGCGCGCTACGAGGCCAAGGAGGCGGTCGCGCTGGCGTTCGTATCGGGGCTGCAGCACCTGGCGCCGCGCCAGCGGGCGGTGCTGGTGCTGCGCGACGTGCTCGGCTTTCACGCCGACGAGGTTGCCGAGATGCTCGGCAGCAGCGGGGCGTCGGTCAACAGCGCCCTGCAGCGCGCCCGCGCGACGCTCGAGCAGCGGCTACCGGCGCGTCCGGAGCGCCTTTCGCTGCCGCTGCCGGCCGCCGGCGGCGAGCTCGTCGCCCGGTTCGCGGACGCGTTCGAGCGTGACGACATCGACGAGGTGGTCGCCCTGCTGACCGGGGATGCGATCGTCAGCATGCCGCCGGAGCCCGAATGGCACCAGGGGCGCGAGGCGATCGGGAAGTTCCTGCGCGACCGCCATCTGCGCCGCGGCCCCCGGCGCTGGCGGTTCGCGCCCACCGCCGCCAACCGCCAGCCGGCGTTCGCCTACTACATGCAGGACGGCGACCGCTGGGTCTGCGGCGGCCTGTTCGTGATCGGTCTGCGCAGGGACGGGATCGAGTCGATCACGCGATTCCCGGACGTCGACGGGCTGGCGGCGCGGTTCGGGATCCCTGAGCTGCTCTGAGCGACCGCGGTTGCCCGAAGCAGCGAAACGCCGCCGGCGGGCGGCGTCAGGCCTGGATCCCGCCGCCGTCGATCACGAGCGCCTGGCCGCTGATCCCGGCGGCGGTCGCCGGCGAGGCCAGGAACACGATCGCGTCCACGACCTCCTCGGGGGCGAGCAGCCGGCCGAGCGGAGACACCGCCGCCAGCGCCTCTCGCGCCTGCGTCTCGGTGCGGCCGGTCCGCTGCACGATGTTGGCGATCGAGCGGTCGGTCATCTCGGTCGCGACGAACGTCGGGCAGACCGCGTTGACGCGCACACCCGTGCCGGCCAGTTCCGCGGCGACCGCGCGGGTCAGTCCGATGGCCGCGTGCTTGGAGGCGGTGTACGCGCTCGTGTAGGGAGCCCCGGCGCGCCCGGCGGTCGAGGCGACGGTCACGATCGAGCCCGCGCCGCGCGCGCGCATCCCGGGGATGACGGCGCGCATGCACAGAAACGCGCCGGTTGCGTTGACCGCCAGGTGGCGCTGCCAGTCCTTAAGCGTCGTCTTGGCCAGGGGGGAGGACTCGCCGATTCCGGCGCTGCAGATCAGCACGTCGACGCCTTCGCCGATCCGCCCGAACGCGTCCTGCACCGCGCGCTCGTCGGTCACGTCGCAGGCGACCCCCTCGATGCCGGCGGCACCCAGCGCCGCCAGCGCTTCGCGGTCACGTCCCAGCGCGATGACCCGCTCGCCGTCGGCCGCGAAGCGTTGCACCGCAGCTGCGCCGATCCCGTGGGTACCACCGGTGACGACGACCGTCCGGCTCACGACGATGAAGATCCTTCGGCGGCGCGGAACATCGCCCGAGCGATGATCTCGCGCTGGATCTCGGAGGCGCCCTCGTAGATCCGCGGCGCGCGCACGTCCCGGTAAAGGTGCTCAAGCGGGTGGCCGCGCTCGAGCGCCACCGCTCCGTGAAACTGGATCGCGGCGTCGACCGCCCGCTGGGCGACTTCGGTCGCCAGCAGCTTGGACATCGCCGCCAGCGACGGGTCCGGCGCGCCGGCGTCGTGTGCCTCGGCGGCGCGGTGCACCATCAGCCGGGCGGCCTCGGTCTCGGCGCGCAGCTGCGCGAGCCGGTGCGCGACCGCCTGATGCGCGCACAGCGGCCTGCCGAACGTGCGGCGCTCCAGCGCGTAGGAGACCGCCATTCCGAGCGCGTGTCGCGCCATCCCGATCGCGAACGCGCCGACGCTGGGCCGAAACAGATCCAGCGTGCGCATCGCCACCCGGAAGCCGGCGCCCGGCTCGCCCAGAACCTGATCGGCGCCGACGGCCACCTCGTCGAACGTCAGCGATCCGATCGCGTGCGGCGCGAGCATCTCGCGCGGCGCGCCGCTGAGCCCGTCGGCGTCGCCGGGGACCGCGAACGCCGTCAGCCCGCGCGCGCCAGGCGCGCTGAGGTCGGTACGCGCAAACACCGTGTAGACGTCGGCCTCGGGCGCGTTTGAGATCCACAGCTTCTCGCCGCTCAGTCGCCAGCCGCCGTCGCCGTCGGGCGTCGCGCGTAGCGCCAGCCCGGCGGGATCGGAGCCAGCCTCGGGCTCTGTCAGCGCGAAAGCCGCCACAGCCGTGCCGGCCGCTACGGCCGGGATCCATCGCTCGCGCAGCGCGTGCGAGCCAGCCTGCACGATCGGGTACGCGCCGAGCCCCTGGAGCGCGAATGCCGTCTCGGCTTCAGCGCAGCCGCGCGCCAGCGCCTCGCGGATCAGGCACAGCTGCATCGCGCCGACCCCGCCCGCCCGGTCGCCGAACAGCTGCGCCAGCAGGCCGTGCTCCGCCAGCGCCCTCACAAGCGCCCGGTTGACCCGGCCCGTCGGACCGGCCGCTGCCACCGGCGCCAACTCGGCGGCCGCCACCCGACGCGTCGTCTGATACAGCTCGCGCTGGCCCGCCGACAGGTGCCGGTCGAGTGCGTCCTCGCTCATCGGTCGCCGCGTGACAGCACCGCGACGCCCATCAGCTCCACCTTCGCGGCCGGGTCGAACAGTTCGGTCACGCCGAACAGCCCCATCGCCGGATAGCGGCGCCCGAAGTGGGCCTGCCAGACGCGAGCCAGGTCCGGTAGCGAGTCGCGGTACTCGGCCACCGCGGTCGTGAACACCTGCAGCGAGACGAGGTCGTCAGGCTCGCCGCCGGCGGCACGCAACGCCGTCACGAGGTTGGCGGCGGCGGCGTCGAACTGCGCCACCAGCGTCTCGCCTGCGCCGATCTGTCCCGCCAGGTGGACCGTGTCTCCGGCACGCACGGCGTGGGAGAACCCGGCCGGCTTCGGAAGCTCGGGCGGGTTGATCAGCTCGCTCACCGGCCGCTCCAGTTCGCGGCGCGGCCCTCGCTCCAGGCGGCGTAGAACTCCTCGAAGTCGTCGGAGTGCATCAGCAGCGCCTGCGTGATCGCCTCGAGCTCGATCGCCGGCCCGAGCGCCATGTCCAGCTCGCGGGTGAGCAGCGACTTGGTGGTCGAGAAGGCGAACGCCGGTCCCTCGGCCAGCCGCTGCGCGAGCCCTCGCGCGGCGTCTGCCAGCGCGCCGTCCTGCACGACCTCGTACGCGAGCCCAATCGCCGCGCAGCGCTCGGCGCCGAGCTTGTCGCCGAGCATCAGCAGCTCGGTGGCGCGCCCCAGGCCGACGATCCGCGGCAGCAGGTAGGCGGAGCCCATATCGGCGCCGGCCAGTCCGACGCGCGTGAACAGGAATGCGAACGACGCTGACTGCGCCATCACGCGAAAGTCGCAGGCGAGCGCGAGCACCGCCCCGGCGCCGGCGGCGACGCCGTTGATCTGCGCGATCACCGGCAGCGGGCATTCGCGCAGCGCCTTGACGACGCTCCCGGTCATCCGCGTGAACTCCAGTAGCCGCGCCGCTCCCATCTGCTGCAGCGGCCCGATGATCTCCTCGACGTCGCCGCCCGAGCAGAAGCCGTGGCCCTCGCCGGCGATCATCAGCACCCGCGCGTCGCCGCGCTGGGGCAGCTCCGTCAGCAGGTCGCGCAGGTCGGCGTACGCCTCGAACGTGAGCGCATTGAGCTTGTCGGGACGGTTCAGACGGACGGTCGCCACCCCATCTGCCACGTCGAACTCGAAGTGCTTCCAGGACTCCGTCAGGGGGGCGCTGGCGCGGAACGGGCTCATCGCGGCCGACGATAGCCGACCCACAGCGAGCTCAGGTATGCTGGCGCGCCGAGGCTTCGTGGCTGCTGACAGCGCGTACTGGAATCCCAAGGTCGAGACGCTCCCGCGCGCGCAGCTGGAGGCGCTGCAGATGGCCAAGCTGCGCCGTCAGGTCGCGTGGGCGGCGACCCGCAGCCCGTGGTACCGGCGCACGCTGCAGGGTATCGACCCCGAGCAGCTGCGGTCGGTCGACGACCTGCGCAGGCTCCCGATCCTGACCCGCGAGCACTGGATGGACTCGCAGTTCGAGCACCCTCCGTACGGCGAGCTGCCGACGATCACAGGCGATGGCGCGATCCGCGTCCACACCACCTCGGGCACCACCGGCCGCGGGCCGCTGCGCGCGCTGGACAGCCGCAAGGACTGGGCATGGATCGCGGAGATGTGGGCCTACGGAATCTGGGGCTGCGGGGTTCGCCCCGGCGACACGGCTTACGTCGCCTTCGGCTACGGGTCGTTCATAGGCTTCTGGGGTCTGCACTACGCGATGGAGAAGATCGGCGTGCTCAACGTCCCCGGCGGCGCCCAGAGCACCGAGGCGCGTGTGCGCCAGATCATCGACTTCGGCGCGACCGTGGTCGCTTCGACCCCCACCTACGCGCTGCGCCTGGCGCAGGAGGCGAGCTCGCTGGGCATCGATCTGCCAGGGTCGGCCGTGCAGCGGATCATCCTGTCGGGCGAGCCGGCCGGATCGATCCCGCAGACCAAGGCGCTGATCGAGCGGGAGTGGGGCGCCAAGGCGTTCGACACCGCCGGCATGACCGAGATCGGAACGATCATGGTGTTCGAGTGCGCCGATCAGCCGGGCGGGACGCATATCATCGAGGACCACGTGATCGAGGAGGTGGTCGATCCCGAGACGCTCGAGCCCGTCGGCTACGGCGAGTCGGGTGAGCGGATCGTCACCTCATTCGGTCGCGGCGCGATCCCGTTGCTGCGCTACCGGACCGGCGACCTGGTGCGCAAGGTGCCCGCCGACACCTGCGACTGCGGGCGCGGCTTCGACATCTATGACGGCGGGATCCTCGGCC
>JBOGYE010000092.1:0-2791 GCA_050696635.1 Solirubrobacteraceae bacterium
TGCTTGGACGGCGCCGCGCCGGCCGGCGCCGCGGCGGTGGCACTCGGCGCGACCGACAGGTGCAGCGGCGCCGTCGCCTGGCCGGCTGCCGGCCCAGGGGTGCCGTTGCCGAGCGTCAGCGCGATCGCGATCGGGACCAGCGCCACCGCGATTGCAAGCGCCGCGATCAGCGCGCGACCACGACCCCCCAATCGCGGCGGTCGGTCCTCGGTCGGTTGCGGCGCGCCCGGCGGTCCGGGCTCGTCCGGCTGGTCTGGCTGGTCTGGCTGGTCGGTCATCTCGGTCCCAGGCGATTGTCGCTGATCTGTGTTGTCGGCTCTGCTGGCTCTAGGCCTGACGTGAGCCCTACTAAGCTTTGAACCATGTTCGGTTTGCGAGACAAGATGAGGATGATCGACCCGGAGCGCGCGCTTCCCGGTCGCGACCGGGAGGTTTCGGTCCCGGACCGCCACGCGGTGCTCGGCACCCCGCTGCGACCACCGTTCCCAGACGGGTCTGAGCGGATGCTGGTGGCGCTCGGGTGCTTCTGGGGCGCGGAGCGGCTGTTCTGGGAGGCACCGGGTGCGTACACGACGGCCGTCGGCTATGCGGGCGGCTATACGCCCAACCCAACCTACGAGGAGGTGTGCTCGGGTTCCACCGGACATGCCGAGGTGGTGCTTGTCGTGTTCGACCCGTCCCAGACGTCATACGGAGAGATGCTGGCTCGGTTCTGGGAGAGCCACGACCCGACCCAGGGAATGCGACAGGGCAATGACCTCGGCACCCAGTACCGCTCGGCGATCTACTGGTTGCACGACTGCCAGCGCGACACCGCGCAGGCGTCCCGCGACGCCTACCAGCAGGCGCTGAACGGCGCGGGGCGGGGAGCCATCACCACCGAGCTCGTGCAGGCGGGCCCGTTCTACTACGCCGAGGACTACCACCAGCAGTACCTGCAGAAGAACCCGAATGGCTACTGCAGCCTGGCCGGCACCGGCGTCAGCTGCCCGACGGGACTGGCCGTCCCAGCGGCGGTCGATCGTCGCGCCTGAGCGTTCGGGAGTCAGTCACACACACGATGACTAACTCCCCAAAGCCCCACCCCGCCCCGCTGGGGTGAGCCGGCGCCGGCGGCCCAGCCCGCACCGGCCGGCCGTCAGTCAGCCGCCGGCGACCGCGGGCAGGATCGTTACCTCGTCTCCGTCGCTGACGGGCGTGTCGAGACCGTCCAGGAAGCGGATGTCCTCGCCCTCGACGTAGACGTTGACGAACCGGCGCAGGCCGCCGTCCTGCGCGATCCGGCTGCGCAGCTCGCCGAAGCGCTCATACAGCGAGTCGAGCACCTCGCCGACCGTCGCGCCGTCGACGGACGCCTGTGCGGCGCCGTCGGTCGCCGAGCGCAGCTGGCTGGGGATCTTGACGCTGACCGCCATCTGGAGCGAATCCTATGCCAGCGCACCGACGCGCTCGCGCGCGGCGTCCTCGAAGGCCTGCACCCGCGGCTCGATCTCCCAGGCCTCGAACGTGCCGCGGACGGCGTCCAGCGTCTTCAGCCCCTCGCCGGTGATGTACGCCACGACCCGCTCGTCGGGGTCGATCGCGCCGCGCGCGGCGAGCTTGGCGAGCACGGCGGTGGTGACGCCGCCGGCGGTCTCGGTGAAGATCCCGGTCGTCTGCGCCAGCAGCCGGATCCCGTCGCGGATCTCATCGTCGGATACCGACTCGATCGAGCCCCCGCTGGTGCGCGCGAGGTCGAGCGCGTACGGACCGTCGGCCGGGTTGCCGATCGCCAGCGACTTGGCGATCGTGTCGGGCTTGACGGGCCGGCAGAAGTCATCGCCAGCCGCGAACGCGCTGGCCACGGGCGAGCAACCCTCGGCCTGCGCCCCGTGGAACGCGGGCAGGGCGCCCTCCAGCAGTCCCGCCTCGATCCACTCCGAGAAGCCGCGCGCGAGCTTGGTGAACAGCGAGCCGGATGCGATCGGCGCCACGACTCGGTCCGGGATTTGGAAGCCGAGCTGTTCGGCGGTCTCGAACGCCAGCGTCTTTGAACCCTCCGCGTAATAGGGCCGCATGTTGATGTTCACGAACGCCCATTCGTGCTCGCCCGAGAGCTCGGTGCACAGCCGGTTGACGTCGTCGTAGTTGCCGCGGACGCCGACGACGTTGGTCCCGTATACGCCGGTCGCGAGCACCTTCTGCTCTTCCAGATCGAGCGGAATGAAGACGTAGGACTCAAGGCCGGCCGCCGCGCAGTGGGCGGCGACCGCGTTGGCGAGATTGCCGGTCGAGGCGCACGCGATCGTCGTAAAGCCCAGCTCGCGGGCCCGCGCCAGCGCGATCGAGACGACGCGGTCCTTGAACGAATGCGTCGGGTTGGCGGCGTCGTTCTTGATCCACACCTCGCGGAGACCGAGCGCCTCGGCGAGGCGGTCGACACGCAGCAGCGGCGTCCAGCCGGCTTGCAGCGCCCCCGCCGGCGCGCGTGACACCGGCAAGAAGTCGCCGTAGCGCCACAGCGAGTGCGGGCCCGCCTGGATCCGGCGGCGCAGTTCGTCCGGGTCAGACAGCTCGGGAGCGCCATAGGCGACCTCGAGCGGCCCGAAGCACCGCTCGCACACATAGCGCGCGTCGAGCGGGTAGACCGTCTGACATTCCCTACAGCGAAGCGACTCTGGCGGCATATGTGGAGAACCTCCGCCGGGGTCTGTGGTCCGGAGGTCTTGAGATAACCGCCCTTGCCCACATCTCCCAGGCCTTTGTAGTTGGAGCCTGATGGACTTGGCACCGTTCCCTTGCGGGAGGTTGC
>JBOGYE010000093.1:0-6349 GCA_050696635.1 Solirubrobacteraceae bacterium
AGGACTTCTCCGCGCAGGGCCCCTTCGACGTCGTCCTCGAGCTCGTCGGGGCGGTCAATCTCCTCGACAACCTCAAGAGCCTGAACACCGGAGGACGGATCGCGGTCATCGGGACCGGAGCGGGCGCCACCGGCGAGATCAACCTCGGCCTGCTCATGATGAAGCGGGCCCGCATCCACGGCTCGACCCTGCGGGCCCGCCCGCTCGAGCTCAAGGCTCTGACCGCGCGGGCCATGGAGCGCTCCGTGCTCCCGCTGTTTGCCGCCGGCGAGATCAAGGTGCCGATCGCCAAGACCTACCCGTTGGCCGAGGCGCCCGCGGCGTATGAGCACTTCAAGGCCGGCGGCAAGCTGGGCAAGCTCGTCTTGACGATGGACTAGTACGGCGGCAGGTCCGCCCACCACTGTCCCAGCACGCGAAACGCGGACCAGAACGCGCGCTTGGCCGCGTCCTCGTCCAGCGAGTCGTCGATGTTGGGGACAAACAGCGCCTCGATTGACGGGGTGAAGCGCTGGAGCTCGCCCGGGCGGGCGGCCAGCTCGCGTGAGAGCGGCACATCGAGGTCGTTGATGACGGCCAGCGCTTCCTCACCCATGACGACGACGATCTTGGGCTGCACGATCGCGAGCTCCTCGACGAGGCGACTCACGCACCCCGGGTCGGCCATCGCCGGGTCGGCCACCGGGCACTTGACGCACAGCGTGCCGTAGACGGCGAGCGGATCGATGCTCAGGCGCTTGAGCGACTTCATCAGCGCGTTGCCGGTCCGCCCGTAGAACGCAACCCCCTCCTCGACCTCGGAGGGGCGCGCGGAGTACTTGATCATGAAGATGTCGGCCTGGGGGTGGCCCGAGCCCAGCACGGGCATCAGCTGGCCCCGAGGGCAGTGCGAACAGTCTCCAAGGCGGCGGGCGAACGCGTTGAGCTCGCGGATCGCGCGCTCAAGGTACTTCTCTCGGATCTCGTCGTCGGTGGCCGGCACCCCAGTCGGATTGGACGGAGGCCGTGCTTGTCCTTGCGGCTGCATCAGGACTTGCGCCCGGTGGCTCTGCGCACGCGCCGCTCGCGGCTGGCCCGCCGGGCGGCCCCGGGCATCGCCTTGGTCTGCAGGAACTTCAGCGCCTGCACGTAGAGCAGGCTGGCCGGGTTGCGGATGATGTCGGCGTCGCGCAGCGATTGCAGGAACTCGTCCGGGCCATCGAACTCGCGCATCCGGATCCGCACCGAGCCCAGGCCCTGCGGGACGTGAGCGTCGGAGCCTGCCCCCGCCGGGATCCTGTACTTGGCCGCGAACCGGACCGCCTCTTCGTTGAACTCGCTGATCGCCACTCGAGGATTGAACACCTCGATCGCGTCGACCTCGTCGATCACCGCCAGCAGGTGCTCGTAGTCTGGAACCGAATGCATCCTGTCGAACGGGTGGGGCACGTAGACCAGGCCGCCCTGGCGCCTGATCTCCGCGATCGTTTCCTGCAGTGTCATCCCGCGGGGGATCTTCTCCTCGATGAACAGGCCGATCACCTCGCCCTGGTCGGCGGTCTTGACCTCCTCGCCGACGATCACCTTCAGGGCGCCGTTGGCTTTGGCCCGCGCCTCCAGCGCGCCCGAGATCTCGTTGTGGTCGGTGACCGCGATGGCGCCCAGGCCACGCGCGCGAGCCTGCGCCAGCAGCACCTCAACCGGGGTCGCGCAGTCGCTGGAGTGATCGGTGTGCATGTGCAGGTCGACGTCGATCAGCGCCCGCGAGCTGATGCGCGCCCGCAACCGGGGATCGCCGGACGGATCCCGTCGCCGATCCGCCAGCGTCCGGTAGACGCCCTCCAGCTCGGTTGTGACCCGCTCCCAGGCGAGCGTGGCCTGTAGCCGCCGGGTCTGTGCGGCGGCCCCGGACAGGGCCGCGGGATCGCCGATCAGCCGCCGCAGGTGCGCGGCCAGCGTCTCGACCTCTCCCGGCTCGAACAGCCACGGCTCGTCGCCCAGCAGCTCCTCGTAGACCGGCAGGCGCGAGGCCACCACGACCGCACCGGCCCCGAGCGCGCGCGACACGGTTCCTGGCGTCGGGCGCACGCCATCGGAGGCGAACACGGCGATGTCGGCCTGCGCAAGCAGCCTCGCCTCGTCGAAGTCGCTGGACTCAGCGAGCGTGATCCGCTCGCGCAGCGCTCGGTGCAGCGCAGCCGGCAAGGTGGCCGGTCGCGGCGACCAGATCGTCGCCCGCCAGTCCAGCTCGGACTCGAGCAACCGCAGCGCCCGCAGCAGCGTGCGCAGCGCGCCGCGCTCCTCGGTGGCGATCATCGCCAGCGACACGACCCCTCCCGGCGAAGGCGGACGGTCACGCACGGGCGCGATGTCGGCGCCCGGGGTGACGACCGCGTAGTCGCCGGGGAAGAAGCGCTGCAGCAGATCGCGGGTGGCGCCGTAGCCGGCGATCCGGGCGTCCAGGCGACCGAACAGGAGGCGTGACAGCGAGCGCGTCAGCTGCGTGGAGAGGATTCGTTCGGTCGGGGCGTGGAAGCTTCCGACGTTCAGCGATCGCGAGTGCCGCAGCGCGGCGCTCGAGGCGCTCGGCGCAAACGGCTCGTGCAGGTCGACGATGTCCAGCGCCAACGTGGTCAACGCCTCCTCGATCGTGCGCGCGACATCGACCGGCAGAGAGCCGGCGCGCCGGCGAGCCGGTGCGAACGGCAGCACCTCGCCGACTCCGAATACGAGCGGTCGCCCGTCGGCGTCGTCGAGCAGGCGCTCGCCACGCGAGCGCAGCGCCCGGCGGCTGTCTCGCACCAGCGCGGGAGACTGCGACGGCGCCACGATCAGCACCCGGTGTCCGCGCGCGGCTAGCTCGTCGGACACCCGCGCGACGTACTCGTTGATCTCGTTGGGCGCCTCCCAGGCGAACGGCGTCACCTGGGCGATCGCGAGACCGGGCTGTCGCGAGGACGAGCCGGAGGGGCGAGCCGCTGGCACTCGCGACATGCTATTGCCTGATGCGATGCCCCGCCCGACCCTGACCGCGCTGGCCGCGCGACGCATCGCGCTGGCGGCGCAGGGGTTCGGCGGCCCGCGCACGCGACCCGCCGGCGCCCGCCAGCTCAGCGCGATGATCCGGCGTCTGGGCCTGCTGCAGCTGGACTCGGTCAACGTCTTCTGCAGAGCGCACTACATGCCGCTGTTCTCGCGCCTGGGGCCCTACGACCGGGCCGCCCTGGACCGTCTCACCGGCCACACCAGCGGCCGCCTGGAGCGCCGCTTCGTCGAATACTGGGCGCACGAGGCATCGCTGGTTCCGATCGAGACCCACCCGCTGCTGCGCTGGCGGATGGCCGACGTGGACCGACAGGCGTGGGGCTCGATCCGCAGGGTGATCGACGAGCATCCCCAACTGGTCGCCGACACGCTGGCGCTGGCCGCGAAGCGGGGGCCGATCCGGGCCGCCGACACCGGCATCGAGCGCCGAAACGCCGTCGCGGGAGAGATGTGGAACTGGCATGAGGGCAAGGTCGCGCTCGAGTACCTGTTCTACACCGGCCAGGTCACCGCCGCGCGACGGATCAACTTCGAACGCCGCTACGACCTCACCGAGCGGGTCCTGCCAAGCGAGATCGTGCAAGCGCCAACCTCGGCGCCGGCGGACGCGCAGCGCGAGCTGACGCGGATCGCCGCCGCGGCCCTGGGGATCGCCACGGAGCCTGAGCTGGGCGACTACTGGCGGCTGCCGCGCGCGGACTCCAGGGCGCGCGTCGCCGAGCTGGTGGGCACCGGCGAGCTCGCGGAGGTGCAGGTCCGCGGCTGGGACGCGCCGGCCTACCTGTGGCACGAGGCACGGCGCCCGCGCGCGCTCCACGCCCGCGCGCTGCTGTCGCCGTTCGATCCGCTGGTCTGGTTTCGCCCCCGCGTGCAGCGGCTGTTCGGCTTTCGCTACCGGATCGAGATCTACACGCCCGCCGCCAAGCGCGTGCACGGCTACTACGTGCTCCCGTTGCTGCTCGGCGATGCGCTGGTCGCGCGTGTCGATCTCAAGTCAGACCGCGCGCGTGGCGTGCTGCTGGTGCAGGGAGCGTTCGCCGAACCGGACATCGACACGCATTACGTCGCGGGTGAGCTGGCGGCGGAGCTGGCGCTGGTGGCCGGCTGGCAGGGGCTCGGGGCCGGAGTCGAGGTTCGCCCCAACGGCGATCTAGCCCCGGCGCTGCTCGCCGCGCTCGGTCGCTGAGCCGGCGGCCGGCTTGGCGGCGCTCAGCGGCCGGCGCGAGTACTGCTCGATGAACGCCTCGGTCAGCGCCCGTGCCTCGTCGTCCGGGCGCTGGTGCATCGGCGACTTCATCAGGTACGAGCTGGGCCCGTCGAGCTGCCCCGCGAGCCCGTGGTTGAGCGCCAGCTTGGACAGGCGCACGGCGTCGATCACGATCCCCGCGGAGTTCGGCGAGTCCCACACCTCGAGCTTGAGCTCGGCGATCAGCGGCACGTCACCGAACGCCTGGCCCTCGAGGCGGATGTGGGCCCACTTTCGGTCGGTCAGCCACGGCACGTAGTCAGACGGTCCGACATGGACGTCGTCGGCGGGCAGGTCGTGGCCCATGATCGACGTCACGGCGTTGGTCTTCGAGATCTTCTTGGACTCCAGGCGCTCGCGCTCGAGCATGTTGTAGAAGTCCATGTTGCCGCCGACGTTCAGCTGCGAGGTGCGCATCAGCTTGACGCCGCGCTCGTGGAACATCCGCGCCAGCCCGCGGTGCACGATCGTCGCCCCGACCTGGGACTTGATGTCGTCGCCGATGATCGGCAGCCCGGCCTTGAGGAAGCGCTGGTGCCAGTAGTCCTCGCGCGCGATGAACACCGGGATGCAGTTGACGAACGCGCAGCCCGCCTTCAGGATCTGTTCGACGTACCACTTGGTCGCCTGCTCGGAGCCGACCGGCAGGTAGGAGACGACCACGTCGGTCCGGGTCTGCTTGAGCACCTCGACGATGTCCGCGGTCGGCCCCGCTGCCTTGGTGATCTTCTGGCTCAGGTACTTGCCAAGGCCGTCGTGGGTCATCCCCCGCATCACCTCGACCCCCAACGCCGGCACGTCGTCGCCGAGCTTGAGCGTGTTGTTCTGGCCCGCGAAGATCGCCTCACTGAGGTCCTTGCCGACCTTGTCGGCGTCGATGTCGAAGGCGGCAGAGAACTCGATGTCCGACACGTGATAACCGCCGAGGCCCACATGCATCAGCCCGGGCACCTGCTCGGCGGGGTCGGCCGCGCGGTAGTAGTGGACGCCCTGGACGAACGAGCTGGCGCAGTTGCCGACGCCGATGATCGCGACGCGCACCTTCTCGTGCTGGTGGCGCGAGGTGCCGTTGGAGGAGCCTTCGGTGGTGCTCACGTGGAAGATTTCCCTTCTCGAGGTTGGGCCCGGCGCGGCCGTGTCGTGCGTCTCGGGCGGCGCTGTAGATATACCGGCCTTCGCGCTTGGTTACACGCCGTCCGGCGCCCGGTCGGCCGCGGCGGCGTTCAGCTGCTTCCGTACGTATACGATCCGCTGCACGACCGTCAGCGCGCTGAGCACGGCCAGCACGTACACGGCGGGCGCCAGCAGCTGGAAGCTCCCGAGCGAGGCGCCGCGCGCGAACACGAGCCCGATCGACAGGATCACGACCCGCACCGGCCGCGTCGCGAGTCCGACCTTGCACGCGACTCCGAGCGCCTCGGCGCGGGCGCGGGTGTAGGACACCATCAGCGACGCGAGCACCGCCACCACCACCGCGGCGACCGCCACCTGGTCGCCTGAGGCCGCGAAGCAGGCGGCGACCGTCGTCAGCACGATTCCCTCCTCGAGCCGGTCCAGGGTCGAGTCCAGGAACGCGCCGAAGGCGGTCCCCTTGCCCGACATCCGGCTGTAGCGGCCGTCGAGCGTGTCCATCAGCGAGCCGACGATGAACGCGATCCCCGCGAGGAAGAACAGCCGCTCCACGACCAGCGCGGCGGCCGCCAGGTTCAGCGCGAACCCGGTCAGCGAGATCGTGTTCGGGGTCAGGCGGCTCTCGATCAGCCGCTCGCGCATCAGCTCCTGCGTCGTCGACCGCTCGCGCGGGGGCCGCTGACGTCGGCGCCGGGGTGGCGAGGACAGCGGTGAGGGGCTCGGCTGCGCCATTGCGCTCAGACAGCCTAGATGGTTGATTCCGCGGCCGCGTGGTGCCGGGGGATTCGGGGATCAAGCCGGTCAAGGACGCAGAACGAAGCCAATACTGGAGGTATTGGCGAGTTCGAGGACGCTGATCCGGCTCAGATCATCCCCATCCGCCAGCCACGCCCAGCCACTCGCGACGCTGCTCACGAATTTTCGGTTCACGACACTAGCCTGGCTCCC
>JBOGYE010000094.1:0-5128 GCA_050696635.1 Solirubrobacteraceae bacterium
ATCCAGGGCGTGGTCGTCGAACTGCCATTCGCCGCCTGAGGGTTCGTCTTGCACGAGCCCTGAGCGGCCGCGACCGAAGTTCGCGCGCGCAGGCGCGGGGGCGGCGAGCGCTGCGGCCAGCAGCTCCGCCAGTCGCTCCCGATCGGGGGCGCGGGCCAGCACCAGCGCCGGCGTATCCGGGTGCGACGCCAGCCAGGTGCCGACGATCCGCAGCTCGTCGACCTCGCCGGGCGGGACGTGCGCGCCCAGGCGCACCACCGCGTCGGCGCGCGCCAGCGCGGCCTGCGTCCGGTGGCCCAGCTCGTCCACGTCGTCGCAGCGGCCGAAGTCGACCAGGCGCCCGCCGACCAGCCAGAAGGCCTCCGCGGCGCCGCCGGCCGGGTGCGGCACGAGTAGCAGGCGGGGCCGGGCGTGGGTGGCCTCGAGCACGCCACCGAGGCGGCGCAGGATCGCCTCCAGGCGCGCAATCCGGCGACGCAGCGAGGCGGCGCGCTCGAAGCGCTGTCCAGCCGCGGCATCGCGCATCTGCGCCCGAATGTGCGCCAGCAGCGCCCCGCCCCCGGGGCGACCGTCGCCGCCGGCCACGAACAGCGCCAGCGCCTCGTCGAGCCGCCGGCGGTACAGGTTTGGATCCAGATCCCCGAGGCATGGCGACAGGCAGCGCCCCATCTGTCCGTACGCCGACGGGTGCTCGCGTCGCGGCAGCCGCCGCCCGCAGTGCCGCAGTCCGAACACCGAGTCCAGCTGCTCGACCAGCTCCAGCGCCAGCCGCCGGTCTGAGACCGGGCCGATCGTGACGCCATGCCCGGCGGCGGGATCACGCGCCACCTCGAGCACCGGGTATTCGATGTCGAGCCGGCAGCGGATGTACACGAGCCGGTCGTCGCCGCGCACAAGACGCTTGTTGCCGGGCGGTCGCAGCTGCTTGATCAGGCGGTTCTCGAGCACCAGCGCCCCCAGCTCGGAGCCGGTCGGGCGATAGTCGACCACGGCCGCGTGGGCGGTCCACGCCGCGGGCGGCGTCGAGGGCGCGAAATGGGCCCGGGCGCGGCTGCGAATCGAGACCGACTTGCCGACGTACAGCACGCGGCCGTCCGCATCGCGAAACAGATACACGCCCGGATCGCGCGGCAGCTCGTCGAAGCTCGGCTCGGCCGGCCCGGGCCGGTGCACGGACCCCTCCGTGCCGCGCCCCAGCGGCGCGTCGTGTCCGCGCGCACCCCGCCGCGCCCGACGGCGCGGCGCCAGCAGCGCGACCGCGTCGGCGACGGTCGCCGCGTGCGCGCACAGCCGTCCAAACAGCGCGCACAGGACGCGCCCGCAGGTCTCGGCGTCCGCCAGCGCCCGGTGGGCGACGCAAACCTCGATCCCCAGCGCGTCGGCCAGCACCGTCAGCCCCCGCCGGCGCTGAAGCGGCAACAGCACGCGGGCCATGGCGGCGGTGCACAGCACCGGCGGCCGCGGCCAATCCAGCCCGATCCGCCCGAACGCCTGGCGCAGGACGCGCAGGTCGAACGGCGCATTGTGAGCGACCAGCACCCGGCCCGTGAGCATCTGCGCGAGCGGTGCCAGCGCCTGCTCGAGCGGCGGGGCCGTGTCCAGCATCGCCTGGGTGATCCCCGTCAGGCGCTGCACGCCCCGACGCAGCGGCGCCTGACAGCGACATAGGGAGCTGAAGCTGTCATGCAGCTCGCCGCCGCCGACGAGCACCGCCCCGACCTCGGTCAGCTCGCACGCGTCGCCGGCAAGGCCATTGGTCTCGGTGTCGACGGCGAGCAGCTCGACGCCGGCCAGCGGTGCCGCCAGCAGATCCGAGTCTGTGCTCATCGAACCTTGATACGCGCTGCGTCGGACGGCGTGCACGAGACGTTGCAGCACCGCTTGGAGGCCGCGCGACGGAGCGGCCCGACGGGCCCCAAGGGACGCCAATGTCCCGACGACCGGCGAGCTGGGTAGCATCGTCTATGCCCCCTCAGCAAGGAGCAACAGATGAGCGCCACCGGCACGGACAAGGAAAGACTGCTCGAGCTCGACGCGGACGAGCGCGAGGCGTGGAGCGCCTACATCGACCGGCTGCGCCGCCTGGAGGGCGACGAGTACGAGCTCGCCGAGTCCGAGTGCTGGGAGGAGCTCCAGCAGCAGCTGCGCAGGGTGGAGCAGGAGCGCGACGAGCTGGCCGCCGGCGCGCACCGGTAGCGAGCCTTTTCCCGTCCGACCCGCGGTCGGATAGGGTTTTCACCGAAGCCGTCATGGGTCGGCCCTCCAGGCCGTCGGGTGGGTTTCGGACAGGAGAGCCGGGCGAGGATGCGCAGCGCGACGATCGGACAGCTCGCGGCGGTGGCCCTGCTGATCGCGGGCTGCGGCAGCTCAGGTGACGGTGCCGCGTCGCGCCCGCGCCCTTCGGCCCCGATCGACCTGAGCGTCTACGTCAGCGACGCGCGGATATCGGTCTCGCCGAACTCGCTGGGCGCCGGCCCGGTCGTGTTCGTGGTCACCAACCAGTCACGTGAGGCTCAGGCGCTGGCGATCATTAGCCGCGGCGGCTCGACGCTGGCCACCACCGCGCCGATCAACCCGCAGGGGACGACCCACGTGACCCTGGACTTCGCCCCCGGCGAGTACACGATCGCGGCCGCGGCTCGCGGCCGGACCGAGGCGCAGCAGTCCCAGGCATCGCCGATCCGCTCCGTGCGACTGCGCATCGGTCGCGCGCGGCCAAGCTCCGACGGTCAGCTGCTGCAACCCTGACCAGCGCTCAGCGCGCCGCGCGCTGCTCGCCTGGCCCGCGGGCGCGCGCGTAATGCGCACCCTGTGCAATACTTGTGTGCGTGCAAGCAACCACGGAGATCGGAACGGCCGTCCCGGCACGGTGCTCGGCGCAGGACCGCCGGCTGGCAGCGGACCTCTACGCGCTGACCGTCTACCTGCATAAGGACGCGACGGCCGACCTGTTCGAGGCGATCGGGGCACTCGAGCTGACGATCACGCAGACCAAGCTGCTGGGCAAGCTCGAGCACTCCGAGAGCGAGCTGACGCTCAAGCACGCCGCCGAGCTGCTGGGCCTGTCGCTGCCGGCGGTCTCACGCGCTGTCGATGACATGGTCCGTCGCGGCCTGCTGACGCGCCACGAGGATGCCGCCGACCGGCGCATGAAGCGCGTCAGCCTGACCGAGGCCGGACAGACGATGATCTACCGCGTCAACGCTGCGCGGCTGGACGGACTGCAGCAGTTCGCGGCCACACTGAGCGACGCCGAGCGACGAGCGCTGGTCGCCGCACTGCGCGAGCTGCTGCGCCGGCCCGAGGTGGCCTGCTGCCGCCCGCAGCGGGAGGCACGCGCGTGACCCGCCGGCTGATCGCGCATCGTCACCATCTGATCACCGAGCAGAACAGTCGCTGGTGGACGCTCGGCGCGATGTGCTTCGCGCTGTTCATGACGATGCTCGACAACACCGTCGTCAATGTCGCCCTGCCGTCGATCCAGCGCGACCTGCACGCCACTCTGTCGGCGCTGGAGTGGACCGTCAACGCCTACACGCTGACGTTCGCGGTGCTGCTGGTCACCGGCGGTCGGCTCGGCGACATCTTTGGGCGACGGCGGATGTTCCTGTTCGGCGTGCTCGTGTTCGGCGCCGCCAGCGCCGCGGTCGGCCTGGCCCCGTCGGACACGGCGCTGGTCGCGTTCCGCGCCGTGCAGGGGATCGGAGCGGCGTTCATGATGCCGGCGACGCTGTCGATCATCACCAACGCGTTCCCGCCCCACCAGCGCGGCACCGCGATCGGCACCTGGGCGGGCGTCAGCGCGCTGGCGCTGGCGATCGGTCCGCTCGTCGGCGGATGGCTGACGCAGGCCGTGAGCTGGCGTGCGATCTTCTTCATCAACCCGCCGATCGCCGTGATCGCCGTCGCCGTGACGCTGTTCGCGGCCCGCGAGTCACGCGACGAAACCGTCACGCGCTCGATCGACTTCCCCGGGATCGCGACGATGACGGTCGCGCTGACGGCGCTCGTGCTGGCACTCGTCGAGGGCAACGCCTGGCACTGGGGATCGGCGCGGGTCGTGGCGCTGCTGGCCGTGTCGGCGGCGGCGATGATCGGGTTCGTCGTGGCCGAGTTGCGCAGCGCGGCGCCGATGGTGGACTTCGGCTTCTTCCGCTCGCGGACCTTCCTCGGCGCGAACCTGGTCGGGCTGATCATCTCGTTCGCGATGCTGGCGCAGTTCTTCTTCCTCGCCCTGTACATGCAGAACGTGCTGCACTACTCGCCGCTGCAGACGGGGGTCCGGTTCCTGCCCTCGACGGTCGTGATCATCATCATGGGCCCGCTCGCCGGGCGGCTGACCGACAAGGTCGGACCGCGAGGGCCGATGGTCGCCGGGCTGCTGATCGTGGCGCTGGCGCTGTTCATCCAGTCGCGACTGACGGTGCACACCGGCTACGGGCTGCTGCTCCCCGGCTTCGTGCTGATGGGCCTGGGGATGGGACTGACGATGTCGCCGATGAGCACGGCAGCGATGAACGCGGTGGACAGGACCAAGGCCGGGGTCGCGTCCGGGGTCCTGTCGATGAGCCGGATGGTCGGCGGCACCTTCGGGGTGGCCGTCATCGGCGCGCTGGTCACGGCGATCGGCAAGGCCAAGCTCGATCAGGGCCTGCCCCACCTTCCGGCGGCCACACGCTCGGCGATCGCCAATGCTCTGGGCTCGGGCGCCGTCCCCGCCCACGCCCCTCCCCAGGTCGCAAGCGTCACCCGCGACGCATTCGTGTCCGCGCTGGCGACGGGGCTGACGATCGGTGCCGCGGTCACTCTCGTCGGCGCGATCGCGGCGATGGCGCTGATCACCCGGCACGCGCCAAAACGCCCGTCGCCCGATTCGGTGACCGAGGCCGAGGCGATCACCGAGGCCGGCGCTGAGCTGACCGTGGTCTAGATGGTTGATTCCGCGGCCGCGTGGTGCCGGGGGATTCGGGGATCAAGCCGGTCAAGGACGCAGAACGAAGTCAATACTGGAGGTATTGGCGAGTTCGAGGACGCTGATCCGGCTCAGATCATCCCCATCCGCCAGCCACGCCCAGCCACTCGCGACGCTGCTCACGAATTTTCGGTTCACGACACTAGCCTGGCTCCC